>JBLIOG010000051.1:0-18780 GCA_047639625.1 Gammaproteobacteria bacterium | reverse complement strand
GGATTCCGAGCGTATGCGAAAGAGCGATTTGGAAAGCTGAGCATCCAAACAATCTATATATTCCGTTCCTGGTCGAAGCATTGCTTTAGGTTTTGAAATGAACTAAATCAGTCGGTGATTTCTATACCAGAGACAGGCAGAATATAACTCGACTTATTAGCGTCCTGTCACCGCTATTCTCTAAAACACCGAACCTTCTTTTGAAAGCAGATCTTACTGCAGATTATTATCGTCATAACGCCCTGGCTCGATTGATCGCTCTGATTAATATTTGTCTTGGCACTCTGGTCACAGTAGCCGCATTAGCAAGCGTCCCGATCGCCGTTCCTGCGATTGCCCATGACTTACAGGCCAATGCAATTGTTGCGAGCTGGATTCCTGTAGCCTTCCTATTGGCTAATTTGGTTACCTTACTACCCGCAGGACGAACGGCCGATATATATGGTCGTAAAAAAATGTATATCGCTGGGTTCGCGGTATTTTTAGCGGGCAACCTTGTGGCAGGATTGGTCCGGTCGATTGAAGCCTTGTTGATTTGCCGGATGATACAGGGCGTTGGGTCGGCCATGTTGTTTAGCCCGGCAATGGCAATAGTCAGCAGTATTTATCGCGATCATGGACGGGGAGCTGCACTCGGTTGGGTGATTACTTCGGTTTATGTCGGTTTGACCTGTGGTCCCTTTTTAGGAGGGTGGATTACCGATCAGTTTGGCTGGCAGTATATTTTTCTGAGTTTAGTACCGGTTGGTCTAATCAGCATCCTGTTAACGCTGACCTTTATGAAAGGCGAATGGAAGGGCGATCAGAATGAAAAGGTCGACTGGATGGGTTCGATTTATTTCACGTTAATTATCGGGTTCCTGTTTTTTGGTATAACTGGGTTGCCCAATCTGACCGCGATTTTCTGGCTAGCGATTGCCTTTGCATTTCAACGACTGTTTGTGCGCCATCTGGCTAAAACGCCGTTCCCGCTGCTTCGTCTTAAGTTGGTACGTCAAAATAAAATATTCAGCAGATCGTTATTAGCGTCAACCTTTCTCTATGGTAGCAACTTCAGCATGGTTTTTGTTTTGGGGCTTTATTTACAATACAACCGCGGATTATCACCGACAGACGCGGGACAGTTGTTAATGATCCAGGCGATTGTGATGGCTTTGATGGCTCCGATATCGGGCAAACTATCAGATAGATTTCGACCACGGGTGGTCACTACCCTGGGCAGCACGACTGTCATGATTGGCCTGCTATTAATCCTGGCTTTATACAATGAAGAAACGCTTGATGGTGTTCGATTCGCACTGATCGTTGTTGGTTGTGGTTTTGGGTTGTTTTCATCACCTAATAATAGTATTGCCCTTGGGTCTGTCGAAGAAAGTAAGCTCGGTATTTCATCCGCAATGTTAAATTTATCCCGGCTTATGGGTCAAATGATCGGAACGATGGCGGTCACTCTGTTGATTACTGTTTTTATCGGTAACGAGGTGATGGACGCGAATCATCACGAAGGATTACAGAGCGTCCTGCAATGGTTTTTATGCGTGGCTATAGGGCTCGCAGCTTCAGCTTCGTGGTTTTCAATGAAAGGCCTTCGTGAATAACGTCTTAAGCTAGGTCATCGCGTTTAAAATCGCCTCTAGATTGGCGTCAGCTGGATTTTGATTTAACAATTCCCAGATGACACTGAATTCTTCTTCAGTTCGGTGAGCCATCAAACATTGATCAAACTTCTGGCGACGCGCTGTTGTATTCATGGGTCTACCGGGTGCTCCGGTGGGTAGCGATACCTCTTTACTTAGGCACTCGCCTGTCATTAATTCGATATGAACACTATCCGGATCATCAGCATCAAGCGCCAGATCTCGATTTTTGGGGATTCGAGGTACTGTTTCGATCAACGACATGAGCCGGCGAGTTTCTTCGTCAAACAGGCTCCTGGGGTCTAGAGAGTATTGATCAAAGCAACCCATTGTTAAAGCTGTCGCCACACTATATTCGGCACTGAACATCGCTTCATTGGCGTTGGCCGGATCGGGATAAACCAGTAAATCGAGATAAAAATCAGGTATCGATACCTTTATATTCTGGATGGACCCAGTTTGCAGCGAGTGAGAGCTTTTTAGTTCAAGTGCGGCATCGATGATACGACTTGTATAACCGCAGGAAGGATAGGCTTTTTGTACCAGACCATATTCCAGAATTGACCAGGGCTTACCCAATTTATTAAGTGAGGTTTCGAATTTTTCGGGTGAATAGTCACCCATAACTTTAGCAATACTGATTGGACCGTCCAATGTTGATGGATTGGCGTTAATGCCCGAACCTGCCAATTGGGAGGCCATGACTGCATTTTTTGCGGCTATTCCTGTATTGAGTTGCTTCGCATTAAAACCGCCCTGATTGGTAAGACCGCTGGCCATAGAGCAGGCCAGGGATAGACTACTGGTAGTCGTTTCCTCGTCAAATCGATTAAACCGGGCACAGGCGGCGGTTGCCGCTACGCTACCTAAGGTCGTCGTTGTCAACCAGCCACGTCGATAATGCTCCATATTCATAGCTTCACCGAGTCGTTGAACAACCTCGACTCCGATAATATGAGCATCGAGTAAATCATGGAAGCTGTGTTGATCAGTATTGGCAATGGCCAGAAGTGCTGGAAAAATGACTGCGCTGGGATGTGAGTTAGCAATAGCATCGAAATCGTCGTAATCCAAAGCATGTGAGCAGGCGGCATTGATCATTGCTGCAAAAGGTGGGGCCAGACTGAGTTGTTGACCAATGACAAGTGCAGTACCTGATCCCCAGCTTTTGAGGGCGTTGACTGTTGCTACAGAGACTGAGGTACTGATTCCCAGAAATATGCAGGCTAGCGTATCGATTAATGCTTGTTGAGAGCAGGCGAGTGCTTCAGAACTCGGTGCGTTATTCTGATTGGATATGAATTTCGCGATGGTTGTTAAAGCAGGTTCGTGTGCCATTCAACGATTCGACTTGTTTGCAGTGGGATTATATTAACTGTGAATGCCCTGGTCAGCTATCATAATTTACCAGCAGAAGATCCCTTACCTTTGAACATTGTTCGTTACTTTCTAACGGTTGAAAGGCCTGCAAATCACCTTTCAGTGAAAATCATCCTGATCACAGAATGTTGTGACAGGCCGCCCGGTCGAGTGCGGTCACTGGCTATCTCGTCGCTCCCATGGTGGTAGAGAATCGAACAGTGATCGGTCACATTGCGGTAATAAATGATAAGCCGATCATAAAAAATGACCGAACTGTCAATATGCTAATAGCCTTCGTTGAAATAAAATAATATCGAACTGAAATGAACTGGGTCGGTCGCCTAAAATAAACTATCGAACAAGATCAGTTCAGACTATATGCACAAAAAATAATAAAATTGGGAGCAAAGTCCAACGAACCTTCGGGCTGTGAATTATTAATCAGACTCAAAGAAAATGATCAGATTATACCGCCGAATGCATTTTTGTCGGCTGCCGATCGTTTTGATCTATCTACATCTATCGATGAATGGGTGGTTTCTAATGCGCTAAAATGGTTAGAAACTGCCAGCACCGAGTTACAACCTTTTAATTATTGTTCAATGAATCTGTCGGGCCATTCAATTAGCGACGGACGTTTTGTCAGTGATATTCTGAATGATCCAATTAGCCATGCGATGGTCGATTCTATCAATCAAATCGCTCATTTAATGGGTAAACAAACTATCGGCGAGTTTGTAGAGGATGAACGAATTCTAAAGGGCTTAACTGATATCGGTGTTGATTACGGGCAGGGGGACAATGGGATCGGTAAGCCTGTTTCAATCGGAGAGTATTCGGGTTGAATCACTCAGCACCCATAAAGCACGTTACGGCAGGATTAATTTCTGAGGCGTGATAAAAGCGTTTTCGCGGCAATCAAATCGGGAATTTCAATCGGGTCAGTGATTGAATCGCAGATTGCAGTTAGCAAACCCCGGGCTTCAACCGTACGCCCGGTATTTTCATAATGCTCAGCAAACCCACAGCAGGTACGTAATTCGTAGTACTTGTTGGGGTAGGTTCTTGCTTTTTCTAATGCTTCACAATAAGCCTTGTCAATGACATCAGCCGGCGCTCCGCTAGCTCGTATTAAGTCGGCATTCACGCGAGCCAATTCAGGTTCTCCCAAGATTTCAGCACCATTTGCAATCAATTTTTTAGCTCGATTAATTGACTTTTCAGCTTGTTCGATTTCGCCGCGCGCCAGGTAGATTCTGGCCAGGTTCGTTTCAAAAATGGGATGCCAGTAAAAGAACCCTAAACGTTTCATTAATTCCATACTGTTACGAATTTCCCCGACAACCAGATTGTTACCGAGATCATAAGAGTCTTTCACCGCTCGGGAGTATTCCAGCATAGGAATCCAGTTTGGCATCGGGTGGTCTCTGAGTAAGCTACCGAGCCTGTCTATCGATCTTGAAAGATAGTCAAGATCCCGAATTTCTGAAAATAATAAACAGAGATGGCCATATAGATATCCAAGCGTTAATGGGTTTTTTGTTCTTTCCCCCTGGGCTATGGCCAATTCAGAAAACTCATACATCTTCTCAAAATTACCAAGTACACCATGAGCCATTGCACTATAGGTGTAGCAGGAGGTCATAGAGTCCTGGCCAAAAGCGAATCCAATTTCATTGGATTGCCTGTCTCCTAAAACACTCAGGGCCTTTTCAAGAAAGTCTAAACTCTCGCGGGGTTGCCCCATCATGACGGCACCGCAACCGCTTATTCTATACCCCAGAATTATTTTCAAATCATCTTTCTGCCGGCGGGCTTCGTTGAGGAGTTCGACAGCAATTCCTGGCGCATCTATAGTACGACCACTTGTCAGTGCTGAAGCCCATTGGGCATAAATAATAAGAAAAATTTGCTCTGAAGGTTCATCAAGTCGGGCGTAAACCGTCATTGCATCGGCGATCAGCCCTTTCAATTTCGGACCTCCATAACTTGAAGTGGCAATAGTAGGCGTGACACGCTGGCCGAGAAGTTGGAGACGTAAATGTAGATTTGCGTTAGATTCGGGGAGTTGTTTGAGTCCTTCTAAAGCAAGCCCCAAATGAATGTATGCTTCTTCCGGGGCAGCACGTGAACTCGCGAGTTCTGACGCAAGGTGCCAATATTTAATGGCCTCAGAAATCAGTCCAGCTTCAGACAGATGGTGAGCGGCGAGCTCTGGCTGTGTTTCAATCAGATCAGGAAAGGTTTCAATCAATACTTTGCTGATTTTCCCGTGCAACAGCTGTTTCTTGCTTTTGAGTAAACTTGCGTAGGAAATATCTTGAATTAATGCATGCTTGAATAGATAACTAGCAAAGGGTGGGGTACCTCGTTTCAATACAAGACCTGCCTCGGCCAGTTTTTCAAGCCTTTCGGTTAGTATCGAATCTTCCAGTCCCGCCACTGCATGAATGAGTTCATGGCCAAACTCACGACCTATAACAGCCCCAATTTGAGCGATTTCCTTAACCAATCCAAGGCGATCGAGCCGCGCCATCAGAGAGTCCTTTAGCGTTGAAGGAATCGCTAGTGAAGTGAAAGGTTGTTCCAGGACATATCTTGAGTCTTCTTGTCGGAGCATACCCGATTCTATAACCGTTTTGGTTAACTCTTCGACAAACAAAGGCACGCCATCTGTTTTTGTAATGATTTCGGCGAGTACTTCCGGGGGGAGTAACAAGCCTCCGGTTACTCCTTCAATCAAGGCCGTAGAGTTATTAGGGTCAAGCTTATTGAGCGTGATCGAATAAACCTGTGCTTCGCCGGTCCAGGGCGGCTTAAAATCTGGCCGATGGGTTGCCAATAACATCACGGGTATTTGGGCAACTTTATCGACTATCAAATCGAGTAGTTCAAGGGTTGTCGGGTCGGCCCAGTGTAAATCTTCGAATACCATTAATACGGGCTGGTTTTTACTCAACCCCTCGAGTTGTCGAACCAATATTTGTAAGGTCTGATCTTTAAGCTGTATCGGAGAAATATCGGTTTCGTCGAATCGCTGATTTCCTGGTATTGAAAGCAATTCGGCCAGATGATGAATGGAGGTAGCAATGTCATCGGTAGACTGGCTGAGAAGTTGTTCCAGCTTTCTATACTTTGTGTCATGGTCATCATTTGTTGAGAAGCTAGCGGCTCGTTCAAGCTGATTGATGACTGGATGGAGTGCGCTACTCACATGAAAAGGTGAACATTGATAGTTGAGCGCAATATGCGGTTGATCCGCGAGTTGTTCACGCAACCCTCTGGATAGACGGGATTTGCCAATTCCAGCTTCACCTGAGATCAAAACGACCTGTCCGCTACCGTTCGATGCCCGTTGCCAGCGTCTGACGAGAATGTCTCGTTCTTCATCGCGGCCAACTAGCGGCGTAATTTGAAGGCCACGAGTAGCGTCGAATCTGCTGTCATGAGCTCGATCACCCTGAACCGACCAGACTTCAAGAGGTCGTTCAACTCCCTTAAGCGTTTGTTCCCCCATACTTTGATAGACGAATTCGCCCGCCGCGAGGTTCTTTGTTGAGGGTGAAACAATAATCTGATTGGGCTCGGCGAGCGCTTGCAAGCGTGCTGCTATATTTGGGGTTTCGCCTATGACTGCGCTTTCCTGTGAAGCACCATCGCCGATGATATCGCCGACGACTACGGGTCCGGTTGAGATACCAATTCGGGCGGCCAGGGTTATATCCTGATTTGCCTGCTGGGAATTTAAATCTTTTAGCTCTTCGAGAATCTCTAAGCCTGAATGTATTGCACGTTGTGTTTCATCCTCATGTGCGAGCGGATAACCAAAATAAACTAGCAAGCCATCGCCGAAGATACGGGCGACATATCCCTCGTAACGTTCGATGCATCGTGTGCATAATTCCTGGTAGGCCAGAATCAAATCACGGTATGTTTCTGTATCCAGTCGACCACTGAGTGCTGTTGAATCGGCCAAATCACAAAACATAACGGTAAGCTGCCGATGTTCGGCTTCGTTGGGCGTATGTTGTAGAACATTAGCATCGTTCAAATTATCCCGGCTTTCGGGTTCGGCAGAAATATCTTCCAGCGTGGCCGCTGCTTTCAATATTTTCATGCGGTGGCCAGCCGACTTTACCCCAATGGCCTGGAGTACTTCATGGTCGAGGCTACTGAGAAGTTGAAAATCAATATCGTTTTCGAAAAACGAATCGCTGTACTGTTCGAGACCAATCGACATAAGCCACTTATTGACATCAGCCATGGCAATATCTCATATTTTCAAACATTAAATTAACACAGATCATGAAGTTTCTAATTCTTCCAAAGGCTAAGCATTTCGGTCACGGATATCCTCGATTTAAACGCGATTGATTTGATCATAGCGATAAACTGTTTATCGTCAATGAGTAACTTATCGGAGCATTCATTTAGTGATAAATGATTTCTCGAGTATTTCGAAAATAAACTCTGGAGTTCAATTGGTGATTTCAATGGCGTAGCCATCGGGATCAAATAGTCTAACTGGCTCATTGTCTCGGTTACTGCTTTCAAATTTTACGGATCGAAGTCCCGTCGAACTATCAGTCTGGTATTTAAATTCAGACAATGATTCAGTCCCATGTACATGTTGTAGCTCCAGTAATGTATAGGGACGTTGCCAAAGCCATTCACGCAGTGGAATGTCGTCGATATCACTGGTTGGTGGTATTTCTGAATCTGCACTTAGAAAATACAACGTAAATCGACGGCCTGTGACTTCTTGTCTGGATAATAAGCGCAGACCGAGTTGACTTTGGTAGAAAGCAAGACTGGCTTCAGGATCTTTTATTTTTAGGGTTATTAATGAGAAAGCTGCCTTTGTAGCCAGCGGAAAGGGTTCGTTTGTTTTTTGCGCAACATGATTTCGAATGAAGCGATGCTGGAGGAACTCAACGCAATAACCATCGGGATCTTCGCAGTGGCAAAGGTAAGCAACATTGGGAACTTCAAACGGTTTTGAAATTGTGCATTCGGTTTGGGTTAATCGTTTATAAGCCACATCCAGATCTGCAACCGAAATAGCGATTTTCCAGTAGCCGGAATTTGATAGAGCATTATCGAATGGATTATCGTTATCTACGACTAGCTCCAAAACTGCCGATTGGGAGTCAAGCGCCTCATTGTCAGTATACGAAAGAAAAAGGTGATGTTTACCATCATAGGTAGCTTCCTCGACTAAAGTCATGCCTAGTTGGGCACAATAAAATTCAAGGCTACGTTGAGCGTTAGTAATGTTAAGGGAATGTTGGCTGAGGGTCTGGACTGGATATTTGGGCTTCATATCTGACACAATTGTTTTATCTATGTTTCGCGAACTTTAACGACTAAGACCTATCCTAATACAGGCCTGCTTGCTGAAGAACCTTTCAAGATTTTCGTGGCTAAAAATTTCAGCGTTTATAGTTTCGCTCACGTTCGTCGTAGCAACTTCGGAATTATGGGCTTCGGATAAGGACGGTCTGATTCAGTGGCAAGATTGGTCATCCACACTGTTCAAACAAGCTAAAGCGGAAAATCGCATGGTGATACTTGACCTGGAAGCCGTCTGGTGTCACTGGTGTCATGTAATGGAAGAGAAGACATACCAAAACGCTGAGGTTGCGAAGATGATCAACCAGCATTATATGCCTGTCAGGGTCGATGCTGACGCTAACCCGAATATTGCCAGTCGATACGGTCGTTGGGGTTGGCCAGCAACCATCGTGTTTAACGCTGACGGTGAAGAAATTGTCAAACGTCGCGGTTATATTCCAGCCATCGGAATGATTTCTATGCTTGAAGCGATTGTTGCCGATCCAGGTCCCGGGCCATCAGTATGGTCGGAAACCGAAGCCAGTCCGTCTAATAACGCTACCCTTTCAAAAGATCTACGCGAGAAACTACAAGATGTGTTTTTTCGACTTTATGATGCCGAGTTCGGTGGTTGGGGCAATATACACAAATTTGTTAATGCGCCTGCAACCGAATATGTCATTGAGCAGGCAAGATTAGGGAAACGTGATCATGCGTTGATGGCGCGGTTGACCTTGCATCATGGTCAGAAATTAATTTATCCCGAATGGGGTGGGGTCTATCAATATTCAGATCAACTGGATTGGCCCTCACCACATTTCGAAAAAATAATGTTTTATCAGGCCGAAAATTTACGGCTTTACTCTCTGGCCTATGCTCGTTGGAAAAGGTCTGAATACCTGGAGGCCATAAAGAATATTCACGGCTATTTACAAAACTTTCTGTTAGCCCCCGATGGTGGGTTTTATACCAGTCAGGATGCGGATCTTAATCTTGAAGTCGATGATCATGCGTTTTTTGTTTTGAGCGATCAGAAGCGTCGGTCGCTTGGAATGCCGAAAATTGATACTAATATTTATTCCCCTGAAAATGGCTGGATGATTAACGCTTTGCTAGCCATGTATGTTGCATTGGGTTCAGAGATCGCGCTCGATCAAGCAAAGGCCTCAGCGCAATTTATTATTGATAATCGTTCTATCGGTAATGGTGGGTTTTTCCATGGTGCAACAGACACATCGGGACCTTTTCTAGGTGATAATCAGGCTATGGCGCGGGCATTTATTGCGCTTTATCAAAATACCTCAGAAAGGCGCTGGTTAGATAAAGCGAAAGAAACGCTGGAATTCATCGAAGTAAACTTTCGCAATGCTGATGGCGGGTATAACAGTGCGGCAGTAGAGCCTTCACAGGAAGGTGTGTTTGCCTCACCCATAAAACAAATCGATGAAATTGCTGCTTTAGCTCGGACAAGTAACCTTGCCTGGCATTACACCGACACACCTGAGTTACGAAAGATGGCTGAACATGCCATGCGATACCTCGCCGCAGAAGAACTCAGTGAACAGTTTTTTTTCCAACCATCAATTTTACTCAGTGATTACGAACTCAATATAGCGCCTGTTCATATCACGGTGGTCGGTAGTAAAAGTGACAAAGCGGCAATCAAACTGTTCGCAGAAGCGCGCCAATATGCCAGTAGTTATTTGCGGGTAGACTGGTGGGATAAATCGGCAGGCCCGTTACCGAATGCGAATGTCACCTATCCAGAAATGGAACAGGCCGCAGCATTTGTCTGCTCTGACAATGCCTGTTCCTTGCCTTTGTTTGATGGTGATGCAATATCAGATACGGTGGATGAGCTTTACCTGAAATAAAAAGTTGGCGTTGAATTGTTAAAAGATTAAAGTGGGGTTCGGTTTGTTTCATACCTAATACCTATTGGACAAGTACTGTACTGCAGGTCATTTGGATGATTCTCGTAGCATCCGAGCGCTCATAATATGTAATCTATTTTTTCTGTTCATTTTCACCTTGATTCGCTAATGAATGTAACGAACTTTATATCTCACCGTCAGTTCTCACTTACTATCATAATTGTTTGTGAAGTAACTGTATTAGGTTTGTGGTTTTCAGCAACAGCGATACTCCCGGGCCTTCGGGCCGAAGGGAATATCAGTTCGCTTACAGCCTCTCTTTTCACGAGTGCTGTTCAAATTGGTTTTGTTGTCGGGTCATTGCTCAGTGCGTTTTCTGGCTTGGCTGATCGAGTTGATCCGCGAAAATTATTTATGTTTGCCGCACTAATAGGTGCAGCCGCCAATGCTGGAATTTTGCTCGTCGACCTGAATTCAAACTGGGTCATTCTGTTCCGTTTTATTACAGGTATCTGTATGGCGGGTGTTTATCCGATTGGGATGCGCCTGGCTGCAACCTGGGCGCGGAAAGATATGGGGTTGATGATTGGCCTGCTGGTAGGTGCTTTAACACTAGGGTCTGCTTCCCCATATTTGTTTAATGTTTTTGGTGGCGTAGATTGGCAATTCACGCTATTACTGGCATCTATCGGTGCCGTGGTATCGGCCGTCCTTATAAATTTGGCTGTCATAGGCCCCAATTATAAAAAGGCCCCTGCGTTTAAACCCATTCAGGCTCTGCAGTCCTGGACGCGTCCGGCCCTTCGATATGCGAATATTGGTTATCTCGGACACATGTGGGAACTTTACGCCATGTGGGCCTGGATTGGTGTCTTTCTGTCGGAAAGTTTTTTACTGAGCTATACCGATTCGGGACTTGCACGAACACACGCTGCATTTGCTACCTTTTTAACCATTGGTGTTGGTGCTATAGGTTGTATTGCAGGAGGGGTTTACTCAGATCGTTATGGGCGCACGACCTTAACGATTATTGCGATGACGGTTAGCGGACTATGTGCACTTGTTGTAGGCCACTTGTTCGGTGCTAATCCAATGATAGTTGTTCTTGCATGCCTGATTTGGGGATTTTCAATTGTTGCTGACTCTCCCCAGTTCTCAGCGAGTATTGCTGAACTCGCTGAACCGTCCCTGGTAGGCACCATGTTGACGATTCAAACCAGCATGGGTTTTTTATTAACCCTCCTGACCATTCATGCAACGCCCTATGCCGTCGCTGCTGCTGGCTGGAGTGGCGCTTTTTCGATACTGGCGATAGGGCCAGTAATTGGAGTCTACGCAATGTGGCGTTTGCGACAGCATCCTGATGCGCTCAAATTGGCGAACGGGAAACGATAGTGAATTTTTTGGTCTAAATGTTACTCGATCTTTGCTCCTATCGATTCAGCCACCATTTTTTGAAAATGGTGAACTGCATGTTCACTCAGTTCTGTTTTTCCTCGATCAACTATAAAGCGACCCTGGTTATAGCCTTTAGAGTGCAGTCCCTGCTGGACAGATTCGCATAGGGTAATGTCTTCAGGTTGTAGAACATCTTTCTGGTAGGTAGCGGTATCTTTTAGCTGAGGCGATAAAGAACCACCGAGGGTAAACCAATCTTGATATTCAATCGTTTTTTCAGGTTCAGATGGGTTTATCTGTAAGATCGACATATTTGATTCGCCGGGGTATAGCCAGATCGTTATATTTGGCCAGACGAAAAAACCGGCATAACCAAAATCAACATCACCCGGTTCATATTTAAATGCCCTGTTGTTATTTGATAGAGGTGCTGCGGCATATTGCGTCGAATAATATTGATGCGTAGTGGTTCTATAGGTATCCATATTAACGAGATCAACAAAGTCTTTATGGGCGGAGTGACAGTGGTAACATTCGAGAAAATTATCGACCACTACCTTCCAGTTACTTTTGACTTCATAGGTATCGCGCTGTGCGAATTCCAGATTATCGACGGACGGCATATAATTTCGGATTTCATCCTCCAGCCCATCGAACTGTTCGGCAAATGGAATCGCGTCGGGATCCAGATTAACCATGATCATGCCGCAGAAGATTTCGAGACGAACTTCCTTGAGTGGAAAATCACATTTATCGAATCCATCGACATTTTCTGAATTTCTGGCATTTATGAGCTTGCCGTCAAAGTCATAAGCCCAGGCATGATATGGACAGGTGATAACCGTTTTTTTGCCTGAGCCTTCGAGCAATACATGACCTCTATGCGCACAGACATTGTAAAAAGCGCGAATCTGATCGTCGCGTCCTTTTGCAATAAATAAATTTTGCTGGTGAATGCAGGTTGTGAAATAACTACGAGGTTGGGCTACCTGTGAGACATGTCCGGCGTAATGCCAGGTTTTATAAAAAATGGCATTTTTTTCAAGATCGTAAATATCATGATTAATATAATAGCGCGCAGGCAAAGTGAATGATTTTGTCGGGTCCGCTGTAAACGGTGCGTCATTGGGTTGACGAGCGAAAAGATCTGGTTTCATGGGTTCATTTCCCTGATTTCTTAATTGTGTTGGAATTCAACTAGTGTATCTAAACATAAAGCTACTTCAAATCATCAATTCTAAAGATTAAGCATAAGTTTCTCTTATGCCTTTTAATGCTATAATCTTATAATCTTATTCTGGTTATTTCCCTTCACCGTGAATTTTCTCCTGGTATTTTTATTGGTGCTATTCAGCTTGGAAAGGATCATGGATAATCAGAGGTCAGAATAGTTTATAGAGCACTTCAATGAGCACTACAGCGCAGAAAAACTGCCGACTCAAGCCGGAAGATTTGATTGACCTGAAAAGATATCCGATTCATCGGCTTCAATCGCAACAAGGGCAAAAATTGCTCGAAGAGTGTCATCGTATGATGGCTGAAGATACGATTTGTATTCTCCCTGGGTTTTTACAACCCGAAGTCACCTCACAACTGGCTGAAGAAATTACCAGGCTGGAGTCGAAGGGTCGAAACATTAATTTCATGAGTACAGCCTACAGTTGGATGGATAACCGTGGCTTCCCGCGAGATCATCCTCGTTCCCAGCTATTTAAGCGGCATTGCAGTGCGTTAACGACCGAGCAAATTGAGTCTGATGGCCTGTGTGTTCAATTGTTTCAAATTGATCTATTGACAGAATTTGTTCGTCAATTATTGGGTTATGACCGTCTATATCCTTCAGCCTGTCCGACCATATCGGTGCGTCTCAATATTATGAAAACGAATGACGAATTTGGCTGGCATTATGATACTAATGATGGCGTCGTTTCATTCATTACCCAAAATGCCGAGAATGGGGGTATTTTCGAATACGCACCGCTTATTCGTAGCGAAGATGATGAAAATTATCCGGCGGTTGAACGTATAGTCGATGGGATTGATGTCCCCGTGCGCGCTGATACGCCACCAGGTACATTTACTTTGTTCATGGGAAGACGATCACTACATCGAGTTTCACCTGTTTTTGACAGCACCAAAAGCAGGCAAAGCTTGTTGTTTAGTTATGATCGAAATCCCGGTATGGTTTTTCCAGAACATATCCGTAAGCGTTTGACGGAACCCAGTTCAGCACCTTTTTATGGTGCAAGCAATCAAGGCGAGCCTGAATAGTGTGAAGGCAGATGATCACTTAACGTCCAGATAAAGACGGTTTGAATTCTGCACCCACCTCGAAGACGCATTCCAATTATACAAGTTAAACATCATACGAGGGCAGACCATGTCGATAAGGGTCATTAAATCTCAACCGTATAATGATCAAAGGCCGGGGACATCAGGCCTTCGTAAAAAAACAAACCGATTTATGCTGCCGGGCTATCTGGAAAATTACGTCCAGTCTATTTTTGATGTTTTTGAATTTACACCGGGTGGAACCGTCGTAATCGGTGGCGATGGGCGCTATTTTAATAGCGAAGCGATACAGGTCATTATTAAAATCTGTGCAGCAAATGGCGTTGGTCGGGTATTGCTGGGACGCCATGGAATTCTGTCGACTCCCGCTGCATCTTGCATCATCAGGCGTTATCGAGCTGTTGCTGGATTTATTCTGTCAGCCAGTCACAACCCCGGTGGCCAGGATGAAGATTTCGGAATCAAATTCAATGTTGAAAGTGGTGGCCCTGCTGCTGCGGTTTTAACGAGCCGAATTTTTTTGCATAGCCAACAGATCCGGCAATACAAAATTTTTGAATCTCCCGGTATTGATCTCGATACCATGGAAAGTCAGTTACTAGGGTCAATGAAAATCGACGTCATCGATCCTGTTGACGATTATGCCAATTTACTGCAACAACTGTTCGATTTTGATGCCATTGCCCGTCTGATCAAACAGCCCGATTTCAATTTTCGATTCGATGCAATGAATGCCGTTAATGGATCCTATGCAAAGGAAATTTTCGGTCGAAGACTCCAGTCATCTAACGACAGTTTATTACGCTGTACTCCATTACCTGATTTCGGTGGGATACATCCCGATCCTAATCTGGTTTATGCGAAAGATCTGGTTGACGATGTTTTACGCTCCGATGGCCCTAATTTCGGAGCGGCAACCGACGGAGATGGTGACCGAAATCTAATTCTGGGCAGAGGACAGTTTGTATCACCTGGCGATAGTCTCGCCATTCTGACCGCGAATGCCTTCAAGGTACCGGGCTATAAAGGGGGTGCTAGAGGTGTCGCTCGATCGATGCCAACCAGTACCGCGGCTGATCGCGTAGCCGCTAAGCTGGGCATAGAGTCTTTTGAAACCCCTACTGGCTGGAAATACTTTGGGAACCTGTTGGACAGTGGTCGGATTACCTTGTGTGGTGAAGAAGCTTTTGGCACAAGTTCGAATCATATTCGTGAAAAAGACGGTTTGTGGGCCATATTATTCTGGATGAATTTAATGGCCGTCACTGGCAAATCGATAGCCAAACTGGTATCGGAACACTGGACTGAATTTGGCCGAACCTATTATACCCGCCATGATTATGACGAAGTTCCCGAAGAAGGTGCCAAAGCCCTGATATCGGGTTTAAAAGTTAGACTGGTTAAGTTGAAAAATCAGCAATGCCAAGGTTTGAAAATTCTCAACGCCGATGACTTTGCCTACCTCGACCCGATTGATGGAAGTTTGACGGAAGGTCAGGGCATACGTCTATTCCTCGAAAATGATTCACGCATCGTTTTCCGACTTTCGGGCACAGGAACTAGTGGTGCTACCTTGCGAATTTACATCGAACATCATGAGCCTGATCCATTGAAATATAGGCTTGATACGCAGGTAGTATTGGCGCGTGAAATTTTGTTGGCAAAGCGAATTGCAGAAGTTGAGTATTTTACAGGAAGGGTGAATCCGACAGTTATAACCTGACTCACTTCATTAAACGAATTTAAGGAAATGGCATTGGCTTCGATGGATGATCTAAACATTGGTGAAGCTGGTGACCGGAAAGGATTTTTCCGATCACTTTCTGCTATTTCCGCAGCGGCTATTGAAATGGGGGACATCGTGGGGAAACATGCTGTGAAGAATCGCCGGTCTGCGGCTACAGTACTGGGGTTGTGGAGGCTGGGAAGAAAGACCCTCGGTCTATCCGATTAGTGTAAAACCTTAAGCTATCGTGACGCCTGAACTCGGTGAAGGTCGAGTTATTGTGAGAGTCCGATTCCCGTTTTTTATTGGTGACATGGTTTCTGGCCTGCAAGGAAAAGGACATCGGGTAGAACACAGAATGTACCTATAGGTATTGCGATGGTTGGGGCCAGGTGATCCGGGAATTAACCCAGATACCATAAAGTTTCAGGATAAATTACTGGAGAGACGGATCGATTTTGACGACAGCGAAACGCAATAATTCAATATTATCGAAATGGTTCATCGGACTATTTTTGTCTATTTCTAATATCTCACCCAGTATCGCCGATGAATTGAAATTACAAACTTTTGATGGCAATTATTCGCTTTATATTGCTGGCCTGCACGTTGGTTACTCTAAATTGTCGTTAAGCCAATCGGGTGATTTGTGGCGCTGGCAAACCAGCAGTAAACCTTGTGGTGTTTACAGATGGTTGAGCGATAAAAAACCATACTTTGAAACCAGGTTTTCATTGAATGCTGGCCGTCACCTCATTCAAAATATACTCATATCTGACGAGGTTGATAAGAACCTTTACGAAACAGAACACTTCAATTGGCCAAACAAACAGGTAAACATTTTTCGTAAAAAAGTGACCAGCATAGCTTCGATCAGTGGTGATGTTTACGATTACCACAGCATTAATTGGCTTATTGCGAACATGATTAGTGCAGGAAAAACAGAACTCGAAGTAAATTTTTATCTGAAAGGGGCTGTCATAAAATCAATCGTCAGACGAATAGATAATAAAAATATAGATACGGCAGGACAAAAAGTGTCGGCGTGGGTATACGAGCAAACAACAGCCAACAGTAGCTCGAAACTCCTATACTATTTTAATCCAGCGCAACCACTTCTCCCGTTCAAAATTGAAAAGTTTAAGCCGGGCAAGAAAACCACTATTTTATTATTGAAAATCAGTATCCCTGCACTAAACATCAAACTTTCATAGGCTAGTGGTCATGACCCAAAAAACCACTATTGGATCTGCGTTACATTTGGCGTAATTTTGGTGAAGTCATGATCATTCTTCATTCGAAATATCGCTAGTTGAGCGTAGGGCTCCTACTCTCGAAGAAGTTACTGATAAGTTGCAGCCAATACCAAACCGAACTATTTTTGAACTGGGTTTCGGTATTTTGTCCAGTGAGGAAGTTGCTCTACTTTCCGCTATGTGCACATTCTATAATTCCGAAAGGGCTGGTAAATTGATGCAAGATGCAGGTATTCAAGGGATGGTTGATATCAGCTCGACTATCTATTTTAAAAGTCGAATAATTATTACTGAACTTTAAATTAACCATTCCGGCCGTTAAGCAAGGCAGAAGTCTGTATTTATTCAAATATTCCTTATAGGAAAAGGCATGATACTTACAATGGCGCTATTAGGTGAATCGTCAAGTAGTGATAGGATGCAAATTGTAGCTGTATTAACCTGCTGGCTGCCACGAAATTTTCTGTTCTGAAAGAGCGTGCTATCCAACTGAATCAGCATACGCTTACCGTTTATTTTGTGGCTCGTGATCCACGAACTCCTTTCGTTGTTCGAGTTTTAGCGCTGTTGGTTGCTGCTTATGCGCTCAGTCCAATTGATCTCATTCCCGACTTCATTCCTGTTGTCGGCTACTACCTCGACGACATTATTCTGATTTCCCCTGGTTTGGCTTTGGTGGTGTGCTATAAGCCATCTATTGTTCTAGAATCAGCGCGAGTGCAAGCACAGCAAGCGGCAAGTCGCCCAACTAGTTACTCAGCAGTAGTATTTATAGTTGCAGTTTGGTTGCTTCTTTTCTGGCTATTTGCGCGGTGGATATTTGACTCAATAAGCACTTAACGCAAAAGGATAGGTCGCGTGTTTTTGCTCCTTATCCCGCTGTTGGACGGCCCCGTCGGGTGTATTATCGTCTGTCAGCAGGCATTTCTATTATACTTCAGGATGGCAATTAGTCGCATCGAAATGACGTTAGATTTCTAAGCTGAAACACCACTATTGGAATATGACCTACGATTGGATATATTTAGTCAACTCCCGATGCACTCGGGAAACAGACCCCGCTATCGGGTAAAAAATGTCATTTAATTTGGGCTCAATAGTAGGATTCTTTACGGCCAGTTCGTGCCACATTACGCGGAGTAAAGCCTTTAGGTGACACTACTTGTTTGATCGACTCAGATTCTTTTACTGAGGCGAAGTTAATATGGCTGCCGGACTCGGAAATCAAATATGCAAACTGTGGCGAGCTGAATTTTTAAAAAATTCTTAAGCGCAGCTTAAGAATCCCCCGGTATTATTAAAGAAATGAAAATACTAATTATTGAAGATTCACTGAAGCTACTAAAAGCCTTAAAAGTTGGATTGACTCGATTCGGCTATGCTGTAGATGCAGTATCTAACGGGGAGGAGGGCGTAATATATGCCTTAAACTATGATTACGATGTTGTTGTCCTTGATTCAATGCTACCAAAAAAATCTGGGATGGAAGTTTTGAATGAAATCCGTCAATCCCGGAAGTCGCCGGGGGTCCTGATATTGTCTGCCCGTGACCAGGTAAGTGACAAAATCGACGGCCTCGAAAAAGGCGCTGACGATTATCAGGCAAAGCCGTTTTCACTCGACGAATTACGCGCCAGAATTCAGGCTATTGTACGTCGAAAGTTTAATCATAAATCTCCAATTTTGAAACTTGGAGATATCAAACTAGATATGTCATTGCATATTGCTTTTTATAGTGATGTTGCTTTGAGTCTTACCATGACAGAGGTTCCCTTATCGGTCAAATACAGCTGAAACTGCCGCAGGTCTTCCGCTGTAGCGGTATGCGGTGAGTGCCCCATAAAATCGGCTAGCTTCTTAACACCGAGGATATAACTGCTCTGAGTCTTGGGTGCGAGTTT
>JBLIOG010000050.1:0-19399 GCA_047639625.1 Gammaproteobacteria bacterium | reverse complement strand
CATTTATGCAGGTAACTCAAATTATTTTAATCAACATTTCTATTCTCAGTTAATTATGTGTTTTATAAAAAGTCATCGAACTGAATTTCCAGTTTTAAAATTATTATCCCCTCAATTAAATTCGTGTATTTTCCTGCAGGACGTGAATTCATGATCGAAAGATTAGCCATTATTGGCGTCGGTTTGATCGGTAGCTCTCTGGCACTTGCACTAAAACAGGCGGGACAGGTCAAACAGGTTTGTGGTTATGGGCGTAATCCAGAGAATCTTAAAAGGGCTATTTCACTAGGCGTCATTGATGAAGCCTGCGATTCGCTTAAGGCGACTGTGGAAGGTGCTGATATGGTGGTCGTTGCCGTGCCTTTGGGGGCAATGTCTTCAGTTTTTTCGGAAATACTGCCTTGGTTGGAACCTCAGGCAGTCGTCACTGATGTAGGAAGTGCAAAAGCATCCGTTGTTGAAGCTGCAAGGCACCATCTGGGGCAACATTTTTCTAGATTTGTACCGGGTCATCCAATAGCCGGAGCGGAAAATAGCGGTGTCGAAGCAGGGCTTCCTGAATTATTTAAACAAAGACGGGTGATTTTGACGCCTGTCGAAGAGACCGATAAGAATGCGGTAGAAAGGGTTGCAGATATGTGGCTGAGTTGTGGAGCCCAGGTCGAATATCTTGAAACTTTTCATCACGATCGCGTTTTAGCGGCTACCTCTCACTTACCGCACATGCTGGCTTTCGCTTTGGTAACCCATCTATCCGGGCTCAACGAGCACGAAGAAATCTTTCGATATGCTGCAGGAGGCTTTCGCGACTTTACCCGTATTGCTTCGAGCGACCCTGTTATGTGGCGTGATGTCTGTATATCTAATGGTGATGCATTGGTTGATTTAATTGAAAATTATAAACAGGAACTGGATTTGATAGTCTCAGCTATAAAAAATGATGATGGTGACCAGCTACTTGAATTATTTGGAAAATCTAAAGCAGAACGCGATTCACTGGTTGGGAGTTGTTAATGACCTCCTTTATCTGTGGCCCAGGAGGACAGGTTTCTGGCGAAATTCGAGTACCGGGTGATAAATCTATTTCACATCGATCAATTATATTATCTTCGATTGCAGAAGGAACCAGTAACGTTAGTGGATTCCTGGAAGGTGAGGATAGCTTGAATACATTGACTGCATTCAGGGCAATGGGTGTCGACATTTACCGCGATGGCAGTAATTTATCAATCAATGGCGTTGGTTTAAATGGATTGAGTCGGCCTGATCAACCGCTTGATATGGGGAATTCCGGAACAGCAATGCGTCTGTTACTTGGATTGCTCAGCGGACAGGCCTTTAATAGTGTTCTGGTTGGCGATAAATCATTATCGGGCCGACCAATGAATAGAGTTATTAAGCCGTTACTTGAGATGGGTGCCATTATTTCGAGTAGAGAGGGTGGTACCGCGCCACTCGCTATCAATAGTGTCGAGCAAATTAATCCTATCGATTACCTGATGCCGGTCGCTTCTGCCCAGGTTAAATCCTGCATTTTGTTGGCTGGTTTATACGCCAGTGGTAAAAGTTCAGTGAAAGAACCCGCTCCCACGCGAGATCATACCGAACGTATGTTGCGAGCATTTGGGTGCACTGTTTCTTCTGAAAAAGGACATATTCAAATAGATGGCAAACAAACACTAAAGGCCTGTGATATTGATGTTCCTGCCGATATATCGTCGGCTGCCTTTTTTATCGTCGCAGCTACTTTGGCTCAGGAAAGTGAAATCAAACTGAATCATGTCGGTATAAACCCGACACGAACAGGCATTATTGAAATACTTCGGCTCATGGGTGCTAATATCGGTATTGATAATCAACGCGATGTTGGAGGTGAACCTGTCGCAGATTTAATCATCCGAAGTGCATCGTTGAAAGGTATTCAGATCCCTGAATCTCTGGTTCCACTTGCCATCGATGAATTTCCCGTTATTTTTATCGCCGCTGCCTGTGCACATGGCGAAACTGTCTTAACCGGTGCTGAAGAATTAAGAGTCAAGGAAAGCGACCGAATTCAGGTTATGGCAGATGGATTGTCTATTCTTGGAATCGAGGCTCTGCCTACACCTGATGGGATGCGTATTCAAGGCGGCGAAATGTCAGGAGGTCGGATTGACTCACATGGAGATCATCGGATTGCAATGGCATTTTCTATTGCTTCATTACGAAGCCAGTCGGCGATTGAGATCGAGAATTGCAGGAATGTTGATACCTCATTTCCCGGATTCGCAGCACTGGCAAAGTCTGTAGGAATTGGAGTACAAGTTCATGAGTAAGTTAAGCCTGGACATAATTACCATCGACGGCCCCAGTGGTTCAGGCAAGGGATCAGCTGCATCAATTATCGCTCGATCACTAGATTACAAATTACTTGATAGTGGTGCTATATATCGTCTGGCCGCTCTAAATGCGTTGAATCGGTCGATTGATTTAAGTAATGAGATCGCGGTTGCTAGTAGTTTAACCGAGCTCGATATTTCGTTTAAGTCGGGCGAGCATCTGGCAATACCTTTTTTAGATTCCAAAGATGTTTCAGCTGAAATTCGTAGTGAAAACGCAGGTGACGCGGCTTCAATCATTGCTCAATATTCAACGGTTCGAGAAGGCCTATTAAATCGTCAGCGTGCGTTTCTCGAACCGCCAGGATTGGTTGCCGACGGCCGCGATATGGGAACGGTTGTATTTCCTTCGGCCAGATTCAAGTTCTTTTTATTAGCATCAGTTGAAATTCGAGCAGAAAGGCGACATAAGCAGTTGATTAGTATGGGTATATCCGATACTATCGCGAAGCTTCAAGCTGAGATAGCTGATCGAGACGAGCGAGATCGTAAACGTAGCGTCTCACCGACTATTCCAGCTGAAGATGCTATAACTATAGATTCTAGTTTAATGACTCTGGATGAGGTTACCAATCTCATGCTTAGTCATATTCAGGAAAGTCGATAGCAAAGTTCCAAATGGTCCTTTCCAGTGCACTACTGGTCAGGTAATTCACTTAACGTAACAGCGAGTTGATTCTCTAACTACCTGTCACAACCTATTTTTCAGGAAATTCTTCCATGTCTGAATCTTTTGCAGAAATGTTTGAGCAAAGTATTACTCAAATGAATATGCGCGTCGGTGAAATCATCACCGGTGAAGTAATCGGGATCAATCGCGATGTTGTCATCGTTAATGCCGGTTTAAAATCTGAAGGGGTCATCCCCCGCGAACAATTTTATAACGAAAGTGGTGAGCTTGACGTTGCCGTTGGCGATATTGTTGAAGTAGCTCTCGATTCGTTTGAGGATGGTTATGGTGAATCCAAACTATCCCGTGAAAAAGCCAAGCGCGCTAGAGCCTGGGCTCGTCTTGAAGAGGCGCAAGAAAATAATGAAATCATCACTGGTCGATTCACGGGTAAAGTCAAAGGTGGTTTTACAGTTGATATCGGTGAAATCCGCGCATTCCTACCAGGATCTCTGGTTGACGTAAGACCCGTTCGAGATACCGCTTACCTTGAAGAAAAAGAACTTGAATTCAAAATCATCAAACTGGATCAGAAACGTAACAATGTTGTCGTTTCGCGTCGCGCAGTTGTTGAGAAAGAATTCAGTGAAGAACGTGAAAAGCTGCTTGAAACACTGAAAGAAGGCGAGAGAGTACGCGGTATAGTCAAGAACCTGACAGATTATGGTGCATTCCTTGATCTGGGTGGTATTGACGGATTGCTTCATATTACCGATATGGCATGGAAACGCGTTAAACATCCTTCGGAAGTTGTTGAAATTGGTCAGGAAATTGATGTTGTTGTTCTCAAATTTGACCGCGATAAGAATCGAGTCTCGTTAGGACTCAAGCAAATGGGTGATGATCCATGGGTCAACATCATGCGACGTTATCCTGAAGGACAACACTTGTTCGGCCATGTTAGTAACATTACTGATTACGGTTGTTTTGTTGAAATTGAAGACGGTGTTGAAGGTTTGGTTCACGTTTCAGAGATGGACTGGACTAACAAGAACGTTAATCCGAATAAAGTTGTTACTCTTGGTGATGAAGTTGAAGTTGTCATACTTGAGATTGACGAAGAACGTCGTCGAATTTCTCTGGGTATGAAGCAATGTAAGCAGAATCCGTGGGATGAGTTTGGTACTACAAATAATAAGGGCGATATCATTGGCGGTAAGATCAAGTCGATCACTGATTTCGGAATCTTCATTGGTCTCGATGGTAATATCGATGGTTTGATTCACCTGACAGACCTTTCCTGGAATAAGCCGGGTGAAGAAGCGGTTCGTGATTATCAGAAAGGTCAAGATGTTGAGGCCATGGTCTTATCGATCGATCCTGAACGCGAGCGTATATCCCTGGGTATCAAACAAATCGAAAAAGATCCTTTCTCAAGCTTTATTTCGGATAAGCCAAAAGGAAGCATCGTGATGGGAACCGTTATTTCTGTAGACGCGAAAGCCGCAATTATCGATCTGGGTGATGGAATTGAAGGCGTTCTAAGAGCTTCTGAAATGGCTAAAGATCGCGTGGAAGACGCACGTACTTTCCTAAATGAAGGTGATCAGATTGAATCCAAAATTACCGGAATGGATCGAAAGGGTCGGAGTGTCTATTTGTCTATTAAGGCGAAAGATACTGAAGAAGAGCAGGAAGCGCTCAAAGATTATACGGCGAGTAACAGTTCCGGTGGCGAAACTACGAGTTTTGGCGATTTATTAAAGGAAAAAATGGATTCGTAAAGTCCAACTTTGCAGTCAGTGAAGGTAATCTTCACTGACTGCTTTATACTCTGGACAGGATAATGAACGAACTAGATTACATACCATCTTTAACAAAATCCGACCTGATTGACAACTTGTCGCAAAACCAGGGGCATCTTGCCTATAAAGATGTCGAGCTTGCAGTAAAAAGTCTGATTGAGATGATGAGTAGCGCCTTATCTAATGGCGAACGCATCGAAATCAGGGGGTTTGGTAGCTTCAGTTTGCATTATCGACCACCCAGGACAGGTCGAAATCCAAAATCTGGGGACAAAGTTGAATTACCGGGTAAATTCGTCCCGCACTTTAAGCCCGGCAAGGAATTGAGAGATCGAGCAAACGATCAAAAGTAGGGTTAGATACTCCGGTTTTCGGATAGTAATTATTGTCAAATGCTCTGTTACTCCTCGATGAGGGTTATGTTCTAGATGGACATTTGGTTATTTTTCCTCGTTTTTATATCAATAATCATTGGTTGGTTGCTAGGGCGTTGGAGACCCTTCCGGCGAAAACAAAAAACACCTCAACCTGAAAAATTCTCCGAGTCCTACGCTAAGGGGCTTAATTACCTGCTTTCCGATGAATCGGACAAAGCTATAAAGGTATTCACCCAACTCATTGAAATCAGCTCAGATACCATTGAGGTCCATGTTACTTTGGGCAATCTATTTCGTTCTCGCGGTGAAGTAGATCGGGCCATAAAAATTCATCAAAATTTACTGGCAAGGCCGAATCTGACTCGAAATCAGCGATATATGGTCGTTGCTGAACTTGCAGCCGATTTTAGTAAAGCCGGATTGCTGGATCGTGCTGAAAATTTATATCGTGAAATGATCCAGCTGAATACAGATACCGAACATGCTTATCGCCGCCTACTTGATTTATATATTACAGAAAAGTCCTGGGAAGAAGCGGTAGATTGCGCCCGCAAGTTACACGAAATCGGGGACCATGAAGGCGGTGTAATATTAAGCCATTGTTATTGCGAAATGGCCCTGGAATATTTGAACAAAGGAGATCGGCGCAGTGCACGCAAGAATCTGGACCTTGCTATCGGCATCGATGCTTCCTGTGTGAGGGCCATGTTGATGTTAACGCGTATTTACATTGAAACTCATAATCTCAGTGAGTCAAAGGCATTGCTCAAAACACTGGTTAAACTGCATCCAGAATATCTTGTTTTATATATTGAACCTGCCCAGGAAATATATGCAAAAAGTCGAGATTCAGACGGTTATCTCAAATTTTTAAATAAGCAATACGAACGAAAACCAGGATCTCGTCTAGCCGTGGCTTTGCTTGAATTTTATGCAGCGCATAATCAGATTGACAAAGCCCAAAGTTTACTCGAATCAATTTTACGTGAATCACCATCCTTTGAAGTATTTGAATTTGCGTTGCGTTTTTTAGATTCAAAACCATCTCAGTTACAGAATACCTGGAAAAGGCTACATCAATATTTAGAGACAGTTAAAACGCGTAAAATACAGTTTGTTTGTAATCATTGTGGTTATGAAAGTCATTCAATGCAGTGGATTTGTCCCAGTTGTCGTAGCTGGTCCAGTATAAAGCCGATCCAGGAGTAAGAAATTTATGAATGAAAATAAAGTGATAGTCGCTCTTGATTTTGCTGATGCAGCTTCAGCTCGGGAATTTGTCAATAAAACAAGTCCCGAATCCTGCAAACTCAAAATTGGAAAGGAGTTATTTACGGCTGCTGGACCTTCCTTAGTCGAAGAATTTGTGAATTTGGGCTATGATGTTTTTCTGGACCTGAAATTTCATGACATACCGAATACTGTGAAAAAAGCAGTGATATCTGCCACGAAACTCGGTATCTGGATGTTAAATGTTCATGCCTTGGGTGGCAGCGACATGTTAAAGGCGGCCCGGGATGGGTTGGAGTATGCCGGTAGCCAACGACCTTTTCTTATTGCCGTCACTGTATTAACCAGTTTGTCAGATCAAGATTTACAACGATTGGGATTTCGCCACTCTTTAGTTGAACTCGTTAATCAACTCGCCGATTTGTCAATTCAATCGGGTCTAGATGGTGTTGTTTGTTCAGCGCATGAAACTTCTACCCTTAGGCAGACTCTGGGTGACCAGGCATTATTGGTTACGCCGGGTATCAGGCCGGAGTGGGCTGCTAACGATGATCAGAAGAGAATTGTAATGCCTCAGAAAGCGATGCAGGATGGATCGAGTTATCTGGTTATCGGGCGGCCTATAACGAACCATAAAAACCCGATAGAAGCCCTTAGCTTGATTAATCAAAGTCTAATATCTTAAGAATAATGACAGTTATTCGTCCTACCGTTACACTACTGCAGTCGAAATAAAAACCAGCGTTATGGAACCTAATTTTTTAGAGTTTGAACAGCCTATAGCCGAACTACAGGCCAAGATATCTGAATTACGTTATGTAACAGATGATTCAGATATAAATATAAGCCAGGAAATTCAAACACTCGAGGGGAAAGTCGAGACTCTGACGACCTCGATTTTTTCCAAATTGACACCCTGGCAAATTTGTCAATTGTCACGCCACCCGAATCGGCCCTATGCACTCGATTATATCGAGAGAATGTTTACCGATTTTGAATTCCTGCACGGTGATCGGGCTTACTCAGATGATCATCCCATGGTTGGAGGCGTTGGACGTCTAAACGGTAAACCGGTTATGGTCATTGGCCAACAAAAGGGTCGCGATACTCGGGAAAAAATTAAACGTAATTTTGGGATGCCAAGACCCGAGGGTTATCGTAAAGCCAAACGACTAATGGAAATGGCAGAGAAATTTAAGATGCCATTATTAACTTTTGTCGATACTCCCGGCGCCTATCCTGGTATCGGAGCCGAAGAGCGGGGTCAAAGTGAGGCGATCGCCAGAAATTTATATATTTTAGCTGATTTGAAAACGCCCATTATATGTACGATTATTGGTGAAGGAGGTTCAGGGGGCGCTCTTGCAATATGCGTTGGAGATCGTGTTAATATGCTCCAGTATTCCACTTACTCCGTTATTTCGCCAGAAGGCTGTGCGTCAATTTTATGGAAAAGTGCAGAAAAAGCATCGCAGGCGGCAGAGGCGCTAGGAATTACGGCTGATCGTTTGTTTCAATTAAAATTAGTAGACGATGTTATTCCCGAACCATTGGGCGGAGCGCACCGGGATTTTGACACTATGGCCGATCGGTTGAAACACCGGTTGATTGAGAATATTGATGCGCTTGAATCAGTTAGCATCGATAAGTTGTTAGACCAACGTTATCAAAAATTGATGGACATCGGTCAATATAAAGAAGGATGAACGTGTTGGCAGGATTCGAAATTTGAATCCAGAATCAAATCTCCAACATTTATTTGAAGCGAGTCTGCTTGAGATTCCTGCAGATACAGATCGATTCATTATATCGTTTAGTGGTGGACTGGATTCCAGTGTCTTACTAGACTTGCTTTGCGCAAGACCACGATCACAAAAAATTATTATCTGGCATATTAACCATCAGTTGCAAGACTGTTCGACCTCAATGGCCGAATTTTGTCACAAACAGGCACAGGAACGATCTCTGGAATACCGTTACCATGAACTTGATCTTGGTAGTTCGGAATCCAATGTTGAAGCCAGAGCAAGAAAAGCCCGATATCTTCTTTACAACTCTTTGATGCAATCTTCAGATTGTTTGTTTATGGCTCATCATGCTGATGACCAGGTCGAAACGTTTCTACTAAATGCATTGCGAGGTTCGGGTGCTACGGGTCTTCGCGGAATGCCCCAGCTAAGGACAATGGGTCAGGGGCATTTATTTAGGCCATTTTTAACGATGTATCGAAAGCAACTAGAAGCCTATTCGCGAGAAAATTCAGTAGAATGGTTTGAAGACCCAAGTAATCAAGCTGATCATTTCGACCGAAACTTCCTTCGAAACAAAGTTATTCCCCTGTTAAAACAACGATGGCCGGCTGCAAATAAACGGTTATTTCATGCCAGCTTATTGCAAGCTGAAACATGCCAGATATTAGACAGCTTAAGTGAACAGGATTTCGACAAACTATGCGGATCATCAGTCTGGGCTGACTGTAACCTGGATATCCATCAACTAATTAGTCTTCCTGTCGGAAGGCAGAAAAATGTTGTTCGATATTATTTGGAGCGAAAAAATTTGGCAACTTTACCTTCACGCAGACTGCACGAATTATTACGACAAATTGGTGATAACCCAAACGGTAACTCGGTCATTGAAACTGCTGAATATGCTTTTAGAGCCTATCAATCCAAATTGTATCTTATTAAATCTGATGTTAATTCAGAGCAGTCAATTGTTAATTTTCGTTGTTTAGTAACGGATACAAGGGTCGAACTTCACGCGCCGTTTCAGAGCCTGACCCGGGCAGATTTATTAAATCAACTGAACCTCGAGGACGAAGGTCAAACCCTAGTGCTTAAAATTGGATCTGAATTAGTTTGTAGTGAAGATCGACATCGACTGAAGCGCCTCATGCAAAAGTATAAAGTTCCGCCCTGGTGCCGAAATAAGATACCAATGATATACCTCGACGATAAACTCATTGATTTGTTTTTACACTTCTCGGTTGATTCGCCGGTTAGCACTCATATTAAAAACACATGACAATAGATAAAAAAGATCGCGTTTTTTCGATACCACTGAAGGAAGTTAAGGCTTTTGAGTTTGATGAAAATGTAGCGCGCGTTTTTAGCGATATGATTTCGAGGTCGGTACCCGGCTACAAGTTATTATTACGTTTGATTACTTTATTTGCTGATATTTTTGTGCGGCATGACAGCCGTGTCTACGATCTTGGCTGCTCTCTGGGTGAAGCGTCAGTGGTCGTAGCGGAACAAACCCGAGATCGGCGTGTAGAAATTTTCGGAATTGATAATGCCGAAGCTATGATTAACCGCTGCAAGTTACTTTCGGAGTGGTCGAATATCAACTGGATTTGTAATGACATTCGTTCGGTACAAATTACAAATGCTTCGATGGTTATTTTGAATTTAACATTACAATTTATTGATCCTGATGAACGTCAGTCCCTCATCGACCATGTCTATGAGGGACTGAACGAAGGTGGCGCATTAATTTTGACTGAAAAAATTACCAGTGATGATGAGCATCAGCAGGGAAGAATGACGGATCTGTACCATGCATTTAAGAAAAACCAGGGATACTCGGATCTGGAAATTAGCCAGAAACGAACAGCACTTGAAAATGTTTTAATTAGTGACTCCGATGCTGAGCAGGTCTCTCGTTTAAAGCGTTCTGGTTTTAAGGAAGTTTATCAATATTTCCATTGTTTCAATTTCGCGTCCTATCTGGCAATAAAATGAGTCAATGGCAGTGGATCTTTAATCTGCTTCATGAAGTTGGATTTAATGAATGGTCCGATGAACTTGAGAACGCCAGTGAAAACTGGATGGTCGGTCACGGAGATTATGCTCGCTGGATTGAGGCACTAGAGCTATTACCCGAGATTAAAGTCGAAAATGTTCGGCTCGATTTGCCCGCTATAACGATGTCAGGGGAGAATGAAAATTGTTCCAATTTGTTAACAGGACTTGAAGGACTTAAGCCCTGGAGAAAAGGCCCGTTTCAATTTTTCAACCAAACTATAGATACTGAATGGCGGTCAGATTTTAAATGGGACCGCGTGGCCAGACATTTAGCCCGATTAGAGAATCGAAAAATTCTGGATATAGGTTGCGGAAACGGATATTTTGGCTGGCGCATGCTCGGACATGATCCACAGCTGGTTTTGGGGATTGAACCTTCGGTGTTGTTTAACATTCAATTCCAGGCAGTGCAAAAGTATCTCCAACGAGACAATCACGTCATGTTGCCGATTGGCATTGAATCAATGCCAATCGAAATGAACTGGTTTGATACGGTATTTTCTATGGGGGTCCTGTATCACCGAAAATCTCCCATTGATCATCTTATGCATATTAAGAGACTACTCAGGCCAGGTGGTGAGCTATGTCTCGAAACTTTAATTATCGAAGGCGCGGAGAGCGATGTACTGGTGCCTGAGGATAGATATGCACGAATGAGAAATGTCTGGTTTCTGCCTTCAGCCCTTGCGCTCGAAAAATGGTTGAGACGTTGTGGATATAAAAACGTTCGGACAGTTGATCTCAATCTTACCCAACTGTCCGAACAAAGAACGACTGACTGGATGCCATTCGAATCTCTATCGCGTAGCCTGAAACCTGACGATAAATCGTTAACTGTAGAAGGTCTTCCAGCACCGCGTCGGGCGATAATTCTGGCAAATAAGCCCGAATGAGTTTATCGGGGGAGGGGAAGCGCTACAACCCGGTTCCGTCCTGAATCTTTAGCTTTATAGACGGCTTCATCAGCTACCTGGAACAGTTCTTCGAAGTCAGAAGACTGCCCACTCTCCATCGTCGGGACGCCAATGCTGACTGATATCGGCAAGTCATTTGGATTAGGTGACTCCATCTCTGCACGTACTAATTCAGCTTTTGATACTGCGGCTTCATGATCACAATGGCTTAATAAAGCGAGCAACAAAATCGTAATTTCGAAAACTACGGTTTAATAATCGTCTCACTGCAATGAGTACGGCGTCACCAATTGCATGACCGTGGGTGTCATTGATAATTTTAAATTTATCGAGGTCAATAACGAGCAGGCTAACTGGATATTTAGGACGTTTTACCTGCGCTAAAAATATTCCCGAAAACTCCATAAGACTGTGACGATTATTACATCCGGTTAGTTTATCGGTCGTTGCAAGCGTGTAGAGTTTTCGCCGTTGGTGGTGGATTTTGTCGAGCAGGCGTCCTTTTGTGATCAGGTTATTAATTCGTACCAGAAATTCTTCGGAAAGAATGGGCTTTGGAATAAAATCATTCACCCCATTACGGTATAGAGAAAGTATTAATTCATCATCATTTTGACCTGTAATCGCAATTATAGGAGCAAAACCACGGGCGTCATCAATACTGCGGATTTTAGTTACCAGGTGACTCCCATCAATCTTACCTTCAAGATTAATGTGGGTAATAACCAGATCGAAAGCGACGTTATCTGAACCGAATGAAATCTCGTTGTCGAAAACATTCCACGCTTCTTTACCACGGGTAACGTGGTCAACTCGATAACGGGTTTTCTTGAGTTGAGTTAATATAATTGCTGCAATTACTTTGCTATCTCCAACGAATAGGTTTCAGCCATCGAGTAAGGTGTTGTCCAGATGGATTTATACGTAGTGAGTTATTGGGTCGGTAATCTGATTTAGATTACGGTTGACGAATATTTCATCGATCTTGAGCGATTCGTGGCTTTCTTCGGGTATGTTGTCACTGGTCAGAAGGACTATTGGCGTACCCGAATGGGTGTCATGATGATTGCAATAGGCTATAAATTCGTAGCCAGAGCCGTCTTCCAGATAATTATCGACGTAAATCAGATCATGAATTTCTGAATCGAGAAATTGCTGGGCCTGTTCGATAGAATGACGGACGTCATTATCGAACCCTTGTTCGGCCAGAATGTTGTCTAGCAGTTGTCGATACAATCGACTACTTTCGGTAATTATGGCGCGTATTAACTCGATTATAAGGGACCTTTATTAAATAATTTGAGTATTTAATGGTAGATATAAAAATTCAATTTGATAAATATTTGTCATAGTTAAAATATATTTCTATTAAATACAGGAAACCGAAAAAAACAAGCCCGAACCTTATTAAAGATATTCTTATTTAGAAGAGCTTCGATTGTGGAAGCAGGGTGGTTCTGCTATCGTACTCATCCATTATTCAATGGCATTTCTCTAGTTTCCCCTTCATATGAGTCGATATATATTTATTACTGGTGGTGTTGTTTCATCACTGGGTAAAGGCATTGCGTCAGCTTCGCTTGGCGCCATCCTCCAGGCCCGCGGCCTCTCTGTTAACATGATAAAGCTTGATCCTTATATCAATGTTGACCCTGGCACGATGAGCCCGTTTCAACATGGTGAAGTTTATGTTACTGATGATGGTGCTGAAACTGATCTGGACCTGGGTCACTATGAACGATTCGCGGGTATTCGGTGTTCCCGACGTAGTAATTATACGACAGGGAGGATTTATGAAAATGTCATTGCTAAAGAACGACGAGGTGATTATCTCGGGGCGACGGTACAAGTCATTCCACACATCACCGATGAGATCAAAAATTCGGTATTAAAGAGCAGCAATGACGCCGATATCGTGCTTGTCGAAATAGGCGGTACCGTTGGCGACATCGAATCATTACCGTTTCTCGAAGCGATTCGGCAGATGGGTTTTGAGCTAGGTCATGACAATGTGCTTTATGTACATCTGACCTTGATCCCGTATCTGTCCACAGCGGGTGAGATCAAAACCAAACCGACTCAGCATTCTGTTAAAGAATTACGCTCAATCGGCATCCAGCCTGATATTCTTTTATGTCGTGCTGACCGCGAAATTCCGGTCGAAGAACGACGTAAAATCGCGCTATTCACCAATGTCGCCGAAGAAGCGGTAATTCCGTTTATCGATGTCGATCATATTTATAAGATCCCTCGCGCATTACACGAGGAAGGTCTTGATGAAATTATTACCAAACGATTCGGACTTGATTTACCAACAGTCGACCTGTCAGACTGGGATAGTGTAGTGAATGCCATGGAGGCACCGGAGAAAGAAGTCAGCATCGGCTTCGTTGGAAAATATGTTGACCATACGGATGCTTACAAGTCTCTCAACGAATCTCTGGATCATGCCGGAATTCATACCAATACGAGAGTGAATATTGTCAAAATTGATTCCGATATTATCGAAACAGATGGCACGGATTGTCTGAAAAACCTTGATGCAATTCTGGTACCCGGTGGTTTTGGGAGTCGTGGCATCGAGGGGAAAATTGCTGCAGTCAATTACGCTCGAGTTAATAAAATACCATATCTAGGGATTTGTCTGGGGATGCAGGTGGCGGTGATTGAATTTGCGCGTAATGTGCTTGGCTTAAGCAAGGCGCACAGTTCTGAATTTAATCCAAAGACCCCCGATCCAGTTATTGCTTTGATTTCCGAGTGGTTAGATCGAGAAGGTTCGGTTGAGAAACGAGATGAAAATGCGAATCTCGGCGGCACCATGCGCCTGGGCGGGCAAACCTGCAAGCTGGTTCCCGGCACGCTGACACGCAAGGCTTATAACGCCGAAGATATTAACGAACGCCATCGCCACCGATATGAATTCAACAACACATACCTGGACAGATTACAGGAAGCTGGTTTGGTCATATCCGGTCTTTCGGCCGATAATGAACTGGTTGAAATGGTCGAGTTATCGGATCATCCCTGGTTTATCGGATGTCAGTTTCATCCAGAATTCACTTCGCGACCACGCGAAGGACACCCTCTGTTTAATAGCTTTATAAACGCTGCAAGTAATTATCGTCAGGCCAAAAAACCGTGAAACTTTGCGGATTTGAGGTTGGATTAGATAAGCCTTTTTTTCTGTTGGCAGGTCCTTGTGTGATTGAATCTGAACAGCTAGCGCTTGATAGTGCTGCTGAATTAAAATCGATTTGTCAAAAACTAGATATTCCATTTATCTATAAGTCTTCATTCGATAAAGCGAATCGATCGAGCAAAGATAGTTACCGTGGACCCGGCATCGAAGAGGGTTTACGAATTCTACAAAAGGTCCGACAGGAGCTTGATTTACCGGTTGTCACTGATGTTCATGAAGATACTCCTTTTGATGAAGTCGCTGAGGTTGTCGATGTTTTGCAAACCCCCGCGTTCTTATGCCGGCAAACTAATTTTATTCAAAATGTCGCCGCAACAGGAAAACCCGTCAATATAAAAAAAGGACAATTTTTATCCCCATGGGAAATGAAACAAGTAGTCAATAAGGCCAGAGAAACCGGAAACCAGAATATCATGGTGTGCGAAAGAGGCGTTTCTTTTGGATACAACAATCTGGTTTCTGATATGCGTTCACTCGCAATAATGCGCGAAAGTAATTGTCCCGTGGTGTTTGACGCAACTCATTCAGTTCAGCTACCAGGCGGGCAGGGCTCAAAATCAGGAGGCTTACGTGAATTTATTCCGGTCTTGTCACGATCTGCGATTGCAGCGGGTATTTCTGGACTGTTCATGGAAACTCATCCAGATCCCGATAAAGCTTTATGTGACGGTCCTAATGCCTGGCCATTGTCAAAAATGCAAACATTGCTGAGCGTATTGAAAGAACTGGATAATGTGGTGAAAAGCAATCAGATGCATGAAAACGAATATCTTAATTGAAAAAATTGAATGGAAATAAAATGAGTCGAATTAGTCATATTGTTGGTCGTGAAATCCTCGATTCTCGTGGAAATCCAACAGTAGAAGCTGAAGTTACCCTTGAATCGGGCATTACCGGACGCGCTACAGCACCATCAGGCGCTTCAACCGGTGAAAGAGAAGCTATAGAACTCCGAGACGGTGATAAATCTAGATATTTGGGTAAAGGTGTCTTACAGGCCGTTAATAACGTCAACACTGAACTTGCTGAACTAGTAAAAGGTCGGGATTGTTTTGATCAGGAAACAATTGACAAAGCAATGATCGATCTTGATGGAACTGAGAATAAAGGCAGATTAGGGGCGAACTCATTACTCGCAGTATCGTTGGCAAATGCGCAAGCTGCAGCCATTCAATCGGGAAAACCGCTTTATCAATATTTAGGTGGAGATTCGGCAACAACCTTACCTGTTCCCATGATGAATATCATCAATGGTGGAGCGCATGCGGATAACAGCGTCGATTTACAGGAATTTATGATTTTACCCGTCGGCGCACCAACTTTTCGAGAAGCCTTACGATATGGCACTGAAATATTCCACTCACTGAAATCTGTACTGAGTGAAAAAGGACTGAATACTGCTGTTGGTGACGAGGGTGGTTTTGCACCTGATTTGTCGTCTAATGAAGAAGCCATCGAAGTCATACTAACGGCTATTGAGAGAGCCGGATATAGGGCAGGGGAAGATATATATTTGGGCCTTGATGTTGCCAGTTCTGAATTTTACAAAAATGGTCAATATGTACTCGAGTCTGAAGGGAAGTCGTTTTCAGCTGAACAGTTTGCAGACTATCTTGCTAACTGGGTTGATCAGTATCCGATTATTAGTATTGAAGACGGTATGGATGAAAGTGACTGGGAAGGTTGGGCAGGATTAACTAATAAGCTAGGTCAACGCGTACAATTGGTTGGCGATGATTTATTTGTTACAAATACCCGTATATTAAAGCGAGGGATCGAAGAAAATATTGCAAATTCGATATTGATTAAATTCAATCAAATAGGAACCTTAACTGAGACAATTGATGCTATTCACATGGCTCATAAGGCAAATTACACCACGGTAATCTCGCATCGCTCCGGTGAAACCGAAGATGTAACGATTGCTGATTTAGCCGTCGCGACTGAAGCCGGTCAGATCAAAACCGGTTCATTATCGCGTTCAGATCGAGTAGCCAAATATAATCAGCTTCTTCGAATAGAAGAGCAGTTGGGAGATAGAGCTGTTTATCCAGGAAAGTCTGCCTTTAAAACCATTTAGCCTGTGGTGTATGCCGTCGCCATATGAAGATAATGATCGGAATTCTGATTTTTCTATTAGTCAGTTTGCAGTATCGAATCTGGTTTGGTGACGGTAGTTTATCGGAGGTCGTTCAGTTATCACGTGAATTAGAGATTCAGAAACAAAAACTAAAATTACTTGAAGATCGTAATAGATTACTCGAGGCGGAAGTCCTCGATCTACAAAATGGTTGGGATGCTTTTGAGGAAAAGGCCAGAAACGATCTGGGTATGATCAAGGAAGGTGAAACCTTTATTCAATTAATACCCCGACAGACTAATGAATGATTTGCCTCCCGTTTGGGCAATTATCCCTGCTGCAGGAATCGGGCGCCGGATGAAATCCGAAGTTCCTAAACAGTACCTCAAATTTCACGGTAAGACAGTTTTAGAACATTGTCTGAACAGGCTACTATCCCATCCAGATATATGTGGTGCCGTTGTTGTTCTTAACGATAAAGATAAATGGTGGGACAATCTTAAAATCTGTTCTGATAAAGTTGTATTTACGACATTGGGTGACGATGAAAGGTTTCTCTCTGTCTATAATGGTTTATGCCTGTTACAGGCGAGGCAGGGTAGTGATGGGCTTGCGCTGGTTCATGATGCTGCCAGACCCCTTGTCACCCATGAAGATTTAACTCGGGTTATCAAGGCTGCAGCCAGGCATGTTGCCGGGGCAATTTTAGCGACACCGGTAGCCGATACACTAAAACTAGAAAATGATGCCAGTGAAATCGCTGGCACCGTATCACGACATCGACTGTGGCGAGCGTTGACACCACAGGTATTTCATTTACAAACTTTAATTACCGCACTTGAGTCTGCTAAAAACAAGAAATTGGAGATAACTGATGATGCATCAGCGATTGAACTGATGGGCTTTAGCCCTGCTTTAGTCGAGGGTAATGCTCAAAATATTAAGATTACAAACCCTGATGATTTAAAACTGTGCGAACTGATATGGTCAAACCAACTTAATCAGCAGCACGATAAATAAAACAATAACGACCATTGGTATGATGAACCCCATCCAGTCTTGATGGCTACCTTTTGGGGTATCTTCTATGGTTTGTTTTGCTCGCGGGAACATCATAATGACAAAAACAGCCAGTAGCCCAGCCCAAAGAATACTTGTCCAATCCATCAATTTATTCCAAAAAATAAGCCCCTATTAGGGGCTTAGTGAATTAGTAGATACGATCAGGCCTTAGTCATCACTGCCCATAATTCCAAGAATGCTTAACAAATGGACGAAAATATTGAAGATCGAAAGAAAAAGATCAGCTGCAGCCATTATATAATTTGTTTCACCGCCATGGATGATTGCTGAAGTTCGAAACAGAATCATGCCGCTCATTATTAATATTACTGCAGAACTAATGGCTAAGGAAAGAACTGGCAGCTGAAGAAAGATATTAGCAATAATGGCCATGAAAGCCACGAGCACACCAACAATTAAAAAACCCGCCATGAAACTAAAATCTTTACGTGTAGTTAGTGCATAACCGGATAGTCCAAGGAAAATCGTACCAGTACCACCGAGCGCTATCATTACAATATCTGGCCTTACTGACAGATAAAGGCTTAACATCGGACCAAGCGCAAATCCCAGCAATCCCGTGATTAAGAAAAGTACCGGTATGCCTGTAGCCGAGTTAGCTGTTTTTGGTAAAACTAACCAAATAAGACCAAAACTGCCGAACAGGGAAATCATGGCTGCCATTTGTGAGGCCTGAGAAACTATACTGACAAATGCCATCAATCCACTGAACAACAGTGTCATTGACAATAACAGATAGGTATTCCTTAGAACCTTATTGGTTTCAAGAATCGACTCTTGTGGTTGGGTTACAGCTGTATTAAGTTGCATTTCTTTCTCCGTACATTACAAATGTATTGCTAGACTAAGGTTAAACATTTTAAGTTCCCACCAGCATGATATCAAGCTATTGCTAAGATAATTCACTGATAATGGAAACACTAGAAATCAATTGACCAAGATATGGTGTCCTGATTCAATTATTCAAGATTAAACCTGATTTTTCTAATGACTCGCGAAATGAAATGATTATAATACGCCCCAATTGTTTGAGTGATAATTTACTGGGATGATTAATATCTGTTTAAGTCTTTGTTGATCATGGAAGTTTCACCGGTAAATAGATAATCAATATTTGGAGAGCTGGCTGAGTGGCCGAAAGCGGCGGTCTTGAAAACCGTTGAGGAGAAATCCTCCATAGGTTCGAATCCTATGCTCTCCGCCATCTATAAGCCTCAAGTACCGATACTTGGGGCTTTTTTATGCCTGTATGTTTTCTGAACCGTCAAGGAAATCGTCAAATGAGTTTGTTACATCATATGCGGTTCCTAAATTGGCATAATGATAACTCAATCACTACTGGTGGGAATGGTTTAGGAATCGCTTTATATCTTCTATAGTTGTTGAGTTGTTCGAACTTCATGATCATTTTCATTACCGTATTTTGATATATGCTGGTATGTTAATGGGTTGCGGGGGGGTGGGGCTCGAGTTATAACCAAAAGTAGTGTTTAGAGATTGAAAACAAGCGGCGTATCTGGTTGATTAGATGTTGACTAAAACATTTACCAATAACCGAGGAATACGCCACTCATGAAACAGAATAATTTTTTTGAATTGAAAGATCGAGCAGGGATTTCAGATTCTCTGACTGAGCCGTTGAAATCAGGTGCACAACAACTAATACATCATGCCGTACAGTTGGAACTGGAGTAATTATTGTCAGCCAATGCTCAGCGACTAACCGATCAAGGTAAGGCCGCAGTTGTGCGAAATGGCTATCAACCAGAGCGTGAGATATTGATCGGCATTGGTTCTGTTGCCATCAAGATGCCGAAGGTGAGATCGAAGGATGGGGAGCCGGTCAGTTTTCAGCAGCTCTGGTACTCCCGTATGTCCGCAAAAGTCGATCATTGGAATCCGCATTTGCCC
>JBLIOG010000049.1:0-20185 GCA_047639625.1 Gammaproteobacteria bacterium | reverse complement strand
CTAAGTCCAGATAGGCAACTGCTAATGACAGATTGCGGCGTTGACACTGCACCATGGCTTGTCTTAAGCGGTCTAATAGTAATACGCGATTAGGCAGATTGGTCAGTAAGTCGAAATGGGCAAGACGTCCCAGCTTTTCTTCAGCTTGTTTACGCGCTGTGATGTCCTGAACGGTTCCGAATGAATGTGATGGTAGGCCATTGTTATCAAGCGCAAGCTCTATACGCACATTAAGATGGCGCGTATTACCTGAGATGGTGACCCTGTATTCAATATCATTTTTGTTGCGTAGATCGTTATATAAACTTGTGCCTAGTCTGAAAATTTCTTTGTCATCTGGGTGAATTAAATCTATTACCGCATCAATGCTAATGAAATAACCAAGTGCTGCGGGCACGGTCATACCATGGATTTTTGCGAACTGATCTGAGCACGAAATTAATTTATCTTCCTCGATATCCCAGCAAAAGTGCCCCATGTTACCCATGGCTTCCGCCTGCTGAAAGAGAGAGTGACTTTGTCGCAACTCTGCTTCCGCCCGTCTTTCTTCGGTGATATCCTGTATTGTTCCTATAGTCTTAGTAAGCACGCCATACTCATCTAGCACAGATTGGCCTATTTCATGAATGTAAATCTGCCTACCTGCCTTGGTATAGCAACTGTACTTTATATCCCATCCGCCTTTACTCTCGACCGCCGAATCAACGATCTGACCATACCGTTCGCGATCGTCCCCGCAAATAAGCTCTCGATCTTCTTCATTGCTTGCTACCTCCTCAACCATCTGTTCAACGGTAAAACCCATAATGGTGGCATACTGTTCCGAGCAGGTAATATAATGGCAGGCTCTTTCATCCCATTCCCAATAACCCACCTTGACGATTTTTTCCGAATGACTAAGTAGAAGGTTGATTTTCCGCAGCACATCTTCGGATTGAGTAAGGCTAAGAAGCTCCCTACGGAGGTTTTCATTCTCTAAACGCAGGGCGTGGGGGTTTATTTTCTCAACCATATATGCAATACCTTCAAATCACGAGCTGGGGTTGATTGAACCCCATCATCTAGGCAAGTGTAGTTTAATATGAAATTAGTTTCAGTGATAAGAAACTAGCCGCTAGCGAAGTGAATAGATAATTTCACCTAGCAGTCATAGGTTCAGCCACATTAATATAAGTTGGGCGTATACTCCCAGGTACTGCATTAGACCGTGAAGAGCCAATTCCAGATGCGGTCAGAAACGACAATATATGGACAAGAGTGGAAGCCCTGAGTTTTGTGACGAAGCTCGATACAAATACAGAAAAAGTAGTTAATTCTCAAAACCGGCTATATTTATAGCATATTCATGAAAGAAATATGAGATATGAAAATGACTGGCTCGGAACCCAAAACAAAGATTGATCTAAAGTATTGTTCCGCATTAATAACACTAAAGGAAGCGAGGCTAGATGTCTTAACCGGTCATCATCCTGCTAAGCTCGGCCTTTATTAAGAAATGCTGAATGACCTGAATCTCGGTAGGGCCGAGAAGTTCAAATTAACCGAACTTGAATCTATCGTTAGAGTGGCCTGTTGAATAGGTTATTGTTAAAGTGGAGCTAAATCCTGGTAATGTACCATGGTATGCCAACGACCCAATGTACGCGGTAAATTTTATGATAAATGAACCAGCAATTGTACCTTCACTAACAAAGTCAGACCTGATCAGGCGGCTATCCCAAAAACAGAGGCATCTGGCCCATAACGATGTTGATCAGGCGATTAATGGATTGATTAAAATGATGAGCAATGCGCTGGCTACTGGTGAACGAATCGAAGTCAGGGGATTTGGAAGTTTCAGTTTGCACTATCGTGGTCCCCGGGCCGGCAGAAACCCAGCGTCCGGCGAAACAGTTAACCTATCAAGCAAGTATGTGCCTCACTTCAAACCCGGAAAAGAACTGCGAACTCGTATTAACAAATAAGAGATGACGGCTTAATTCCAACCAAAATTGGAGACTGAGAATCAGGGCAATGACAAATCTATAAATTTAATTATTTCCCGTCAGCTGACATACAATATGCCGTACTCAAAGGCGACCCTGTTGAAAACTGGCCATTCGTTTGAAGATGTTGGGTATTCGCGCAAACCCATGGGATCTGGTCTTTGACTAGTTACTTCTCACTACCAATTGCCTTTAATGATATTCATGACTATCACCTCGAACGTCCGCTAATTTGATAAGCGGTGGAAAACTCCTATTTGGTTTTTCATAAATAGTTTTCACACAGCCTGTTGATGGCGCAACCGTTAGTAAGGGTATGTATAAATGTCACGTAGTCGATTGGCTTGCCCGGTAGAACATTATTTGCCATTGGTGAATATTGTTTTACCATTATTTATAGTATTTAATATTTTGATATTTCTAATTTCCATTGGATCAATAGATAATGGATTCTGATCCAAAATAACAAAGTCTGCCTGCTTGCCGACCTTAATAGAGCCTTTACTTTTTTCTTCAAAATTTTGATAGGCAGCCCATAAGGTTATTGCTTTTAAAGCATCTAAAGGTGAGATTTTATGCTCTTCACCGAGAACTTTAGCCGTTCGAGTAACCCGGTTTACTGCACTATCGAGGATTCTCATGGAATTCGGAAAAGTCACTGGAGCATCAGAATGGATTGTAAAAGGCATACCCTCTTTTATAAGCCAACCAGTAGGTGAGATATTTCGAGCACGTGCTAGCCCAGCAACTGAATCTCGATGCCAGTCACCCCAATAGAAAGTATGCATCGGGTATAGCGAGGGAAAGATTCCAAGAACCTTAAGTTTATTGATTTGATCTTTTCTAGTGAACTGACCGTGAATCATCACAGTACGATGGTCACCAAGATCATGTGTTTTTTGTATCGTTTCAACGAGTCGGATTAACTGATCGATGGCTGCGTCACCGTTAGTGTGAACTAAGACTTGCCATTTATTTTTGAAGGCGAGCGACAGCCACTTTAAAGCCTCCTCATCCTTGAAAGCAGGGTATCCTGAATATGAATCTAACTGGCCAGCCGGCGGCTTAAAATAAGGCTCAGTAAACCAGGCAGTTTTTCCTTGAGGAGAACCATCAAATGTTAACTTTACCCCACCTATTCGAAATCCGTTTACGTACTCTCGTGACATCAATTCACTGTGTAAAATTGGACTAGTTTCTAAGGCGGCTAAATCAGGGTAAGAAATAATATCGATATCAAAGCCTGTATTTGCTGCAATTCCAGGTAGTACACTCAGTGTAGCCAGATCTGTTTTACCTTCTTGAACAGTAGTAAAGCCGTTTGAAATGTAGCTGTGTTCACCCGCTTTATACAATTTTATTAAATCTTCCTGGGTGAATTTGGGAATCATTTTAAAAAAGATCATGAAGTGTGCATTTTCTTGCATTACCCCGCTTGGAGTTTTACCGTCCGCCTCCCTTTCAATAATGCCACCTGCGGGATCTGGTGTTTCAGAAGTAATTCCCATAAGTGCTAGCGCTTTCGAATTGTATGCGCCTAAGTGACCAGATTGGTGCATAACTACAATAGGAATATCAGTTGATACAGCATCTAAGTCATGTCGATTTGGATGACGTTTTTCTTTCAACTGTGAGTCGTCATAATTAAAACCAATAACGACATTATAATTTTCAACAATTGGTGATGTTTTTATAAAATCACGTAAGGAATTTTGTAAATCTTCTATCGTGTTCACTGGACCATCGGGTGCAGGTAATAAATTTGCAACAAGAGCTTGTGTACCAACACCTGCAAAATGACTATGCGAGTCAATAAAACCAGGCACTATGGTTTTTTTATTCAACTCGATAACCCTGGTTAAAGGGCCTTTAAAGTCTGAAATATTTTCCGTGCTGCCCACTGCTATAATTAAGCCCGCTTTAGTTGCTATGGCCTCAGCGTAAGGGGTTTTATCATCAACAGTAATAACATTGCCGTTGAGATATACGGCATCAGCATAGATAGATTCGTCCTTGCTACATGAGGCTAGAAATAACAAAGAACTTATCAGAATCAGATTAATTACTTTTTTATTCATCCGTAATACCAGGAGGTTTATGAAATTAAAATTAAGCCTAATAGGCAATTATATAGTCGGCATGAGTTTTATGATATGCCTCCAAAAACTCTCATTTCGGGGCGGAATATTGAAAGGTAGATTGAAAATCGACTCATTAACATCCGCAGTGTTGAGATGCTGTGTGAACACTATTTGTGAAAACATCTTGCAGTAAATATGGTCTCGAATAATTGGTTTTGACTGAAAAGTGGAAAATACAGATATTTTTCGGAATTACTTTGAATGGAAAATATTTTTATGCTTACGCCTACTTTTGGGATTTTCACACCCTGATAATAACGCGGCCATTCAGGTGCATTGGTTTTAATAAAGAATCAGGTACCAGTTGTCGATGAAACCAGGTTCAGGCCCACGATTCCCGATACGATGAGGAGCAGGCAAACTATTCGCATAATGTCTCTAGATTCATCAAACAAAATCATTCCCAGCATAGTGACTCCTACTGCACCAATTCCCGCCCATACAGCATAAGCGGTGCCCACTGGAATTGTTTTCATTGCTATCGATAACAGCCAGATACTAATTGCCAAAGCGGAGATGGTAAGAAGCGATGGAACCATTTTAGTGAACCCATCAGTATATTTAATCCCAATCGCCCATCCGCATTCGAACAAGCCGGCAACTATTAGATAAAGCCACGCCATAATTCAATCTTCTATTTAAAAATTCTATTAACTCATATCTGCTAAGCCCTCAAGTGTCACTATTGCCGAGTTTATAGATCTTCACCAATCCGCAACGAGCGCGCCAGAATGAAAAAACGGTTTGAACGATTTCCTTTTGCTTTGATTGGACCTTTGGCAGTCAATCCATCGGCCATGCATTCGCAAACTCGGCTCCGTCAGGACGACTATATTTTCAATCGGCTGGAAAACCGGGCACTTCCCTATGTCTCCGGTATAGCCTGTAACCTACGTGCCGAATAGCTCGAGAACCGTTAGCTGGATCAAATTTGTCTGAATATTATTCCGATCTAACTAATCCATTTTCGAGCCTGGTTGCGGCACTTTCGATTTATTTGTTAGTTGAGATTAACGATTTATCCGCCCAACGCTTCCTTGACCAGCTCGCAATCAGTACCCGTTTTATAGTCCCCACGATCGGTGATAAAGCCGAATTTAATCCACCAGTCATTAGTTAGCTCCCAGTGATCTTTAAGTTGGCCATTTTTCTGACCAAAGGGTGGATTCCCGTCAGCTACGCCACAAAAACGAGCGGTGTCTTCCAGGCTGTAAATGTATAGCTCCCCATCTTTTGGGTTATTATTGGCTGCATTTCTAGACAAAGAACCATTTCCAAGAATAGCCGAAACATCTTCGACAGAAAACCCGACGGCATCGGCAATCACTTTATTTGATGCGGTCGAGTTTGTCCTCCAGTGCTCCACACCAGCATAAATAGCCTTCAGAGTTCTAACTGCAGTCTTTCGATTGTTTTTCAGGAAATCTTCGGACATATAAATAGCGTCGGCGATCAGCGCAGTTCCTAACCAGTAGGGATCAAATGAATCTGCGACCACACGTGAGCCTTTCAAATTAGCCAGCACCTGCGCATTAAACGGAGACCAAAGCTCTGCGGCAGCCACGTTGCCACTCATCATCGCTGCAGCAGCGTCACCGGCAACCAGATTTACCATTTCAACTTCGCTTGCCTTAACGCCGTTTTGTTCCAGCCATATGCCCATCATGATATGAGATAAACCGCCTTCAAGAACGGCAACCTGCTTGCCTTTTAAATCAGTCGCCGACTTTATATCCGGATGGACGATAATCATATCGGAGCCATGTGCCAGGTTGGAAAGATTTACCAGCTTGAACCCCATATCCTCTGCGGCCGCAATGGCCCCGTATTCGATGGTGCTGAAAACCACATCGAGCTGATTTGTGGCCAACAAACTAAACAGTTGTACCGGATCCTCAAGAATCGTATTTTTGAATTTCAGGTCGGTCAAATTGTTGGCTTCTGCGACATAATGAAACCCATAACCTGGCCAGCTGAAGTGGCCTACGCGAACCGTTTCCTGAGCGTAAGCGGCGCTAAAGCTAAGCAACGAAAATAAACCTAATAGGCCTGTCGACACTAACAGACGGAAGCGGCGCAATAAAGATTTTTGCTCCGTATTTCTGTTTTTAAAAGTCATATCATTTTCTCCAATAGTGGTAAAAATTATTATTTGGGAGGAGCTATGAACTCACGCGCCCCTATATTTCCTCCCCCTATCATTTGATAGAGACACGTTTCCATTTCTATATATCCTGGTACTGCAAGTAGACCTTAACTGTTATGGGAAATCGTTCCTTTCCTTAAGTTCCATGGCATATCAGCCTTTTTTTGTTCAGGTTGTCTGGTGAAAAATAGAACTCTGCCAGCCAGTTAAATGGCTTCCTGAAAGCGGCGCTTTTCCGAGCGCTCTTTTACCTTCGTCGGTTACCGTACCAGAATTAGCAATCGTCATCGGAAATCACCTGATGTTTGGCTAATATTCATACTTTGTTCGATATTGATTAAAGAATTCATTACTTAGACCTGTGGTTTAACCCTGCCACCAGAATTTTTGCTCTCGCCTTTACCCGTGGCAGCTAGTGGCTTTTCCCATTTGAATAAACTCTTATAAAGACCGAGTCCAACCATCGGCTCCACTGAAGAGACCATCTCCGATCCATAACAATGCGCATCCAGGAAATCTCTTAACTCTTCCGGATTGCTGCATACCACTTCCGCCAGTAAATCAAATCTGGAAGCAACTCGCATTGCATAAACAACTTCCGGGCAATCACGGAAATATTCAGCAACCTTGTCAGCGCTAACCCCCTGTCCAACCCTAATACCCAACATGGCCCAGGCGGTATAACCGAGTGCGAGAGGGTTTACTACGGTGACAAAACTGATCAGATTGGACTCACGCATCCGTCGCACTCTTGAACGGACTGTTGCTTCAGATACCCCGAGTTTCTGTGCAATCGAAGAAAATGATGCCCGACCATCTTCTTGGAGTAATGAAACAATATCTCGATTCATTCCTTCAAAATCAGAATTGACCGCGTTACTAACCTCTTCTTCAAGGACATTGGCAAAGCGTATTTGCCGACCTCCCATTAATGGCGTCTTGTCTGTCACAGGTTTACCGTCAGGAATCGAGCTGCCATTAGATTTCAATCAAAACTCCCCGGACCCTGGCGAAATATTATTTTTAGTCATTCTCAAGAGTAATTCCAGCCTTTATTTCGATACGACCATGCTCCATTAATATTTTACGGATTACACAGTTGTGTAGTCATCGAACATATCAAGAAATTCGAAAAGCTTCAAGCTAATCCAATGTTTCAACGAATTCCGTTGTAATTTTTACCTTAAAAGACATTTATAACCAAATTAAAACTAATATTGACGAAATTCGAATAATAAAATATGCTTTTGGCGAATATATTCTACAGTCCGAGATTCCTGAATGGCTTCAGTATTAGGTGCTAGTTAGATTTAATACAAACAGCGCTCAATCGCTATTAAGATTTGACGTCCATTAAGGCCCGGTTTGCATTAAGTTGAATTATTAGACTTTGCTTGCGGAAACTTAAAATAGAGGTAACCCAAATGGCACTATTAAAGATGGAAGACTGGTATGACCTGGCACGGGATACCAACTGGACGCCCACATTTGTCTCCGAGGACGAATTATACCCAAAGCCAATGTCTGACAGTTTTGGCATACCGGTAGAAACATGGGAAGCTTTCGATGAGCCCTATAAAGTTACTTATCGTGACTATGTAAAGTCACAGCGTGATAAAGATATCGGAGCTTATTCTGTCAAAGCAGCTTTATCACGGGCGAAATTTTTCGAAAATGCGTCACCCCACTGGAAAGCTTTACTAGCATTGCATTTTAGCGCCGTGTGCTGGGCTGAGTTTCACTCGGCATCAGCTTTTGCCCGCATGACCCGATTCTCACGCAGTCCTGGAATGCGCAATATGGCTACTTTTGGGACACTAGACGAAATCCGTCATGGTCAAATTCAGATTTATTTCGCTTACGAATTTCTCAAACATGATTCGGTATTCGACTGGTGTCATAAATCATCCAAAACCGAAAACTGGATCATTATCAGTTTACGTCACGCTTTAGACGACATTGCTCACACTCGTGATGCCACCAGTGCCGCCATCATGCTTAACATGGGTCTGGAGCAGGCATTTACTAACCTGCAATTTGTTGCCTTATCTGCAGATGCTGCCAAATGTGGCGACCATTCCTTCGCTACCATGCTGCAAAGCATACAAACAGACGAAGCCAGGCACGCACAAATTGGTGAACCCATGGTGAGAATCATGGTTGAAAACGGCAAGAAGAAAGAAGCTCAGCAAATGGTCGAAATTGCTTTCTGGCGCATGTGGAAGCAGTTTTCCGCATTGAGTGGTATCGGTATGGATTATTACACCCCACTCGAACATCGCGAAAACTCACTGAAAGAATTTATGGAAGAGTGGGTAATAGGTCAGTTCGGACGCACTGTTGAAGCGCTCGGCCTGGATTTACCCTGGTACTGGGAAATCCTCAAACATGATATATCGACATTTCATCACGCTAACCAAATTGGTGTTTATGTCTATCGAGCAACTGAATGGTGGCGCCCTGTAGCAGGTGTATCACCGGATGAAAGAGAATGGCTGGAAGAGAAATACCCAGGCTGGAATGAAACCTACGGTAAATGCTGGGATACCATTATCGAAAATATTCGCAATGGTGACTTCGAGAAAACCGTTCCGGTTGCCCCGCCGTTAATTTGCAATATGTGTGGACTCGAAGTTACCGGAATGGCGGGTGATCAGTGGCAACCAGTCAATCATCATGTTGACCTTGATGATCGTCGGTATCAATTCTGCTCCGAACCCTGTAAGTGGATTTTTGAAATCGAGCCAGAACGTTATAAGGGCCATAAAAGCATCATCGACCGTGTATTTGACGGAACAATCGGCCCGGAAGAGGATGACTTTTACGAATACATGGGGCAAAGCCCGGCCGAACGCGGCGTTGACGGTTATGACTATCAGTGGATAGATGGTTATGAAAACCTGGAGCAGTTGGCTCCGAAACGCGCTAGCAAGTAATCAAACAAAAACGATAACCGAGTTATCCGGAGTACATTTGACATGGCCGAATTTCCACTCGCAATTAACGTTCAGGGTGACTATGGATACAAGGTTATTGTGGTCGATGACGGCGATACCATAGAGCAGGTCATTAACACGGCGACCGATCAAATTGTCGGCATATTAGTACCGATTTTCCCTGAGGGCACCGTATTACGTGCCCGACTTCACGGTAGTGAACAACCGATCGACAATAATATTATCGTCAAGGATGCAAAACTGATGAAAATGGAAGCTCTACAGGTATATGCGGAGTAACTGTAGTGAGTAACGTTAACGAATTTCACAAAATTTGCCATCTGGACGATGTTTGGGAAGGCGAAATGGAAGTTTTCGACCTGGAGGATGAAGAAGTACTCATAGTTCATGCACCAGGCGGAGAAGTTCGTGCATATCATGCTTCATGCCCCCATCAGGACCACCCCTTAGCTGAAGGTGAATTTGAGGACTGTATTTTGACCTGCTCTGCGCATCACTGGCGGTTTGACGTTATTTCCGGCGAAGGTGTAAATCCAACCGGAACGTCATTAATCAAGTTTCCGATGAAAATTGAAAATGACGAAATTTGGGTCGCTCTTCCAGCCGATTTTGAGTAATCGCCCAACCCATATACCAGGAAGAAAATAATGAGTAATTCCCAAGTTAATCGACAGGTAGGGCCGGTAATCAAAAATGGTGAAGTAGGCGATGCCGTTCTCGAAGCTATTTACGAAGACAATGCAGGTCGAAAAATTGAGGTTGAAGAACACTCTTCATACATGCGTATAAAGGTAGAAAAAGAATGCGTACTTCGATTCTCCACGGTAGCCGAGATGCTCGGCAGAGACGTCACGCGCAGTGATATCGAAGCTAATATGCCGTCATTAGAGGGTTTTATTCGAGTCGATTCAGAAAAAATGCGCTTCCTTGCCACTGCTGATGGTGAGTGATGTGAATTTTTCAATGAAAACAGCAATAAAGCCAAGCCAGACAAAACATTGAGACTATTACTATGACGGTCAAAACAAGCGGAATGAAAACCTGGAGCAAACTGGCGAAAAATAAACGCCGTCCCAGTGAATATGAAATAGTGACCACCAACCTGCAAACCAGGCACAGACATCGGGACTCAGCTTATGAGCTCTCTCCTGCCCCCGGGCTGGCGATGAATGAATGGTATCGGAAGAATGTTTTTGACAGTCCTTTACAACATGATGACTGGGAAGAATTCCGCGATCCAGACGCATTGATTTATCGGGTCTATACCCGCTCTCAGGATAGCCAGGAAGAATATATTGACGGCTTACTGAACGAGCATAATGAAATCGAACACGATGCAGGCCTGCAGCCGGAATGGCTGGATACGCTGGAAAAACTTTACACGCCAAGAAGATATTTACAAACTGCCTTGCAAATGGGTGCATCCTATATATTACAGATTGCGCCTGCGAGTACGATCACAGCCTGCGCAGGGTTTCAGGAAGGTGATGAATTCCGATGGTTACAACGAATTGCCTACCGTACTCAGGAACTAAAACTTGCCCATTCCGATCGAGACTTTGGCAAAACTGAGCGTGACAATTGGGAGCGCTGCCCTGCCTTTCAGGGGTTACGTGAATTAATGGAAAAAGCGCTGATTGCCTATGACTATGGCGAAAGCTTTGTTGCTATTAATCTGGTGGCTAAAATGGCGGCAGATGAAACTCTACGCGAACTCGGGTCAACCGCGCGTCGGTTTAACGATCCCTTGCTGGCGGCACTTGCTGACAATCAACTCCGTGACAGCGACCGTTCTCGCAGATGGAGCGCCGAGCTAGTCAAATTTTGTACTCAGGCAAAAGAAGAAAATAAAGCCGTAATTCGGGGCTGGATTGAAAAGTGGATGCCTTTGGCAACTAGTGCAGTTACAACTTACTGCGCCGACTTACCGGAAAGCGGTGACGCTGCCGATGCCGCAATTTCTCGCATGCAGGCCTACCATAGAAGTCTTGAAATTTAAACTCGATAACCGCCCTGCCTGCATACAGTTGGGTATCGGCTATAGAGAGTTTTGGGATATATATTGCGTTACGGCTCACAGTTAGTATTTGATAGAGGACTTTTTTGAACCTCTTTACCGTGGCCAAATTTCAAACCTTCTAATGCACACATTTGAAAAAAATCTGGTATGAGCCATTAAATAAAAACATGAACAAACAAATTAATCATCCCAACGAGGAAGCCTGGCATTGGAGGCAAGAAACACCTTTTGCACAAACCGTCGCTGTAGATGACCAGATATTTATTAGCGGACAACTGTCGCTAGACAGCAATGGTGTCGTCTTAAATCAGGGAGATATTGCCGGGCAAACGCGTAATGTCTTTGAGAACATGAAACAATGCCTCGCTGAGCTTGATTTAACGTTAAGCGATCTGGTTCGATTAAATACCTATTATGTATTTAATGGTGATGATGCCGATGCCACTCAATACTGGGAAGATATGACGCGAGTCCGGCTTGAGTATTTCCCTGACCCGGGTCCCGCGGCCACCGCAGTGCGCATAAAAGGCATGCCATATAAAGGTCAACTCATTCAGATAGAAGGCGTGGCACTGCGTGGAGATTCCCGCAAAAATCGTCAACGCATCATGCCTGAAGGCAGTTGGGACTGGAGTATTGCGGTACCGTTGTCGCAGGGCTGGAAAGTCGGTAATCGGATTTTTGTCGGCGGTCAGATATCAGCCGATAAAAACGGGGCTTCTGTCCATGTCGGTGACCTCGACGCGCAGACCAGAAATATTTTTAAATATATTGGTAACGTATTGTCCAATGCGGGCTCCTCTTTTAAAGATATCGTGCATATAAAAGTGTGTTTCAAGTACGATAGCCGGAACCCATCAACCGGTGTCGCATTCGCTGATCGCATCCTGGAAATTTCCAAAGAAGTTATAGACGGACCAGCCCCAGTGTTAACAGCGTTCGGAGTGGATTTACTCTACCCAGGCCTGGACCTGGAGATTGATGCCATGGCAATTATTGATGCCGATCGTAAAACCACTCCCTACGCGGACGCGCCTGGCCAGTATCAACCTGAGGTTTTTTCTCAGGGAGTCAGTGCGGCAGGCGAAATTTACGTAGCTGGGCAAACGGCATTAAATAGTAATGGAGGATCATTATCAGAGAGCGATTTTAAGGCTCAGAGTAAAGTGGTTTATGAGCGATTAATAAAAGTTTTAGCACAGAGTAATGCTTCCCCTGAAGACGTTGTTAAACTAAACCTGTTTATTGTGGGTTCAGATGATGAAATCGAAGAATCATTCCACCAGGCATCTCGACTGTGGGAGGAGATGTGTCCGAATGCTCACCCCTGCATGACGGCGGTACGGGTACATGAACTTGCTAAACCGGACCTTTTAATTCAAGCGGATTGTATTGCCCTGAAATAAACCCGCAAACACCAACAGGAGAATAAATATGAGTATGATAAGCAATCCAGTACCCTGGCCGAATGGTGCGAAAGTCGCCTGTGCAATCACTTTCGACATAGACACCGATAGTATTTTACATCTAGAGCACAGAGAACGAGCGCCGACGATGCTTTCGACCATGTCATGGCTGAAGTACGACGAAATAGCCATTCCGAGGATTCTCGAACTCTACAAACGATACGAACTTAAACAGACATTCTTCTATCCAGCCTGGTGTATGGAGCGATACCCTCACCTGGTTGATATGATACTCAAGGGCGGACACGAGATTGCAGCCCATGGCTATTTGCACGAAAATCCAAACAAACTCAGTCCCGAAGATGAACTGTACTGGTTCGAACGTCAGATCGAAGTGATCGTAAAGATGACCGGCAAGCGCCCAAGAGGCTGGCGTGCGCCGCTGTACAATTTCTCCAAACACTCTATCGATTTCATGATTGAACAGGGGTTCATGTACGATGCTAGTTTAATGGGTGACGACGTTCCTTATGTTCTGAAAACCGATAAAGGTTCAGTCATTGAATTACCCAGCCATTGGGCAATGGATGACTGGCCCCACTATACCCATGCCCCCGATATGCACTATATGATGCCAATCAAATCTCCGGATGAAGCGATGAATGTATTCATGTCAGAATTTGAGGCTATGTACAAAAATAATGGCCTGTGGGTCTCAGTCTGGCATCCATTCGTAACCGGGCGCCTCGCTAGATGCGAGCGCGTTGGACAAATGATTGAAGAAATGCAAAACCGTGGTGGGGTCTGGTTTGCAACCATGGAAGAAATCGCAGTCCACATGCAGGCCTGTATTGACGATGGTTCCTGGACGCCTAGAGTAGATAATCTGCCATATTACGACGGGCCCATTCCAGAACTGAATGACGCCAACCTCGCATAGAAGTAACGCCCTGGCTACGGGAATGACGGATCATCCCCGTAGTTGATACCCCTAAATTTGTAGAGATAGTGCAGGCATCAGATTTTTATCGATCGCTGGGAAACTGATGAGGTATTGGCTTGAATGTAGCACCAAGGCAATCTACATTGACTCGAAAACAGCAACAATTAGAGTTTCATCGATACTAATGTAATGAACCATCCCCACCCCTGATATTGCCCCCAAATTACATATCTTATAGTGTTATTTTTACAGAGTTTCATATTGAGGTTAGTCAGAATTCGTCCGCATGACTTCCTTGATAAAGTACTGGCGGACCAGACTTTCCGGAATCTGCGGATGCGATATGATGAAAATATCCAGTGTCAAATCCTTGATCTCCCTGGTCAATGGCCATAACAGTCCATCTTCGACTTCGTTAACCGTGTAGCCTTCAGGCAGAAAGCAAATGCCGGCGCCTATGAGGGTCAAGCGCTTAGCTTCTTCCAGATGCGATGAAATTCCCGCCAGCTGGTGGCCGAGGCCTTTCTGGAGGCGAAACTTGGTAAGCTGTTCCGGCTCGTCGTTTCCGGTAAGTACAAATGGCTCGTTTATAATTAGAGCGAAATCGGTAATCGTCTGGCCGAATAAATGATGCTCGCTGTTGCAGTAGAGGCGGTGAATTTCGGAAAACAGGAAATCGTATCTGAGTTCGGGAAACTTGACACTGATCGGTGCAATGCCGATGTCGACCTGATTTCTCAACACTGCCTTGGAAATACTTTCCCACGGGACAATACTGATATCCAGTTCGACAAAGGGGTAACGCTTGTTGTAACTGAGTAGTATCCGGTCGAGCCGCCGAGTAACCAGGTTGCTGATCGTCTGCAATTTCAATTGGCCGTGGATTTCCTCGGCCAGATTGTCGAGCTTGTTTGGCACTTCGTCGATCTTCCTTTGAATCAATTCGCAGTAATCGAATAGGATTTGGCCCTCGTCGGTCAATTTAAACCCCGACGGACCACGCAGGCATAAACGTGTACCAAGCTGGTCTTCGAGTTGTTTGAGTGCGTGGCTAATCGTCGATTGCTTGCGCAACAGCGCCACCGAGGCCGCAGTTATGCCGTTGGCAGAAACGATTTGATGGAATATTTTTAACAGATTCCAGTTAAGGGATGCCGCGAATCCTGTGCGTGTCAATGTCATGGGATAGTCGGTACCTCAATGATGGAAATAAGCATAAGTTAAAGCCAACATATTTTTGTGGAACTCATTCAACTATAAATAAAACCAAATAGAATTAACTACTTAAAGTAATTCTATTGTCGTGCCTGGGCCTCGGGGGAGATCTTATAATATCTGAAGTCATTATAAAAGCATCGATTTAATCGATATTAAGTAGCGGAGTTCGGGTGTGGTCTGTACCAATCCTCTATGCTTAGATAGAAAGCCTGTTCACCGGATCCAGCGAATCATGGAAAAAATAATGAATGCCACACCGGATAGCGCAGAGCAACAAGTTATCAAAAGCCAGCAATCAGTTGCGATTGCCTTCTTTACCCCCACTGCGATTTATCGTGCTGAGACTGGCATTAAACACAACCGTTTGGAGCATCTTTTAATCGTGATCTGACGTGATGAGATGCATCTGTTTTACCCGATTATTATTAGCTACTTTAATTTCATAGGAGAATAACAATGCCCGATCCAAAAACAGGTGAACTACGAGGAAATCGCAATCTGAAGCGACTCAAAGGTATTACCCAGACAAAGCAGCAGGAAGAGATCGAGCGCGGGCTAGCCTTCGGGCTGGAGGCTGCCGACTCGATTAATGACCGCAATATTTCGTTGTTCAGCCGCGGCCACCAGCCAGCCTTTGCCGGTATTAATACATTTATGAAAGCGCCGTACTGCGAGGACATTCGTAAAGTTGGCGATTACGAAGCCGCGTTTGTCGGTATCCCATTCGACACCGGCACCACCTATCGACCCGGTGCCCGCTTCGGACCGCAGGCGGTACGTCAGATTTCGGCGCTTTATGATGGTTATTCGGTCGACGGTGCGGTCGATATCCAGGAAGAGCTTGACCTCTGCGACGCTGGCGATATTTTCGTGATTCCTGGCAATATCGAGAAAACTTTCGACCAGGTCAGTAAAGCGGTGTCGCATATCTACACCTCCGGCGTGTTTCCGATCCTGATGGGTGGAGATCACTCTCTGGGTTATCCCAACGTGCGCGGAATCGCGCCGCATATCGACGGCAATGTTGGCATTATCCATATCGACCGTCATATCGACATGCAGGAAATGGACATGGATGAACGCATGCATACCACACCCTGGTTTTGGACTACCAATGGTCACAATCAAGAGAACGAAGGCAAGGATGTGGCCACCTCGCACCATTCGCACAGCCACATGCACGATGTCGGCCTTTCAAATTGCCCACCTAAAAACCTGGTGCAGATGGGGATAGGCGGTTGGTACGGCTCGCGGCCCGGCAGTGAAATCGCTCGCGAACGCGGCTCCAGCGTGATGACGATGACCGATATTGAGGAAATGGGAATCAAGAAAGCAGCCGCGATGGCACTGGAGCTCGCGTGGAAAGATGCCAAAGCCGTTTACCTGTCTTTCGATATCGATTCGATCGACCCTGGGTTTGCGCCTGGTACTGGTTCGCCGGAACCCGGTGGCCTAATGCCCCGGGAAGCGCTGGAACTGGTGCGTTTGATCGCAAAGGAAGGCCTGTGTGGCATGGAAGTGGTCGAGGTTTCGCCGCCTTATGACGTTAACCAGAACACTTCGCAACTCGCGTGCCGGATCGTTCTTGATGTATTAGGCGTGCTGACCACCGAGGGCAAACTGGGACATCGTGACAGAGTTCGCGCCTGATACGGACTGATGCCATGTTCAGCATCCTGTTATTCGGTTTTTTGATTGGCCTGCGGCACGCGATTGAAGCGGACCATGTCATGGCGGTCGCGTCCCTGGCTGCCGATAAAAACCCAAGCGGAGTGGTCCGGCAGGGGGTGGTCTGGGGTTTGGGCCACACCCTGACTTTACTAGTGGTGGGTGGGATTGTTATATACGCTGATAGCTTGATTCCCGCCGAGGTTGCCAACACGCTCGAACTTATCGTCGGGATCATGCTGTTAGTACTGGGTGGTGACCTGATCCGCAGGGTCGTCAAAAGCCGTTGGCATATCCATACCCATAAGCACATCAATGGTCTCAGCCATAATCATCTCCACTCTCACCCCGTCAAGGTAGACCGTGAAGCAACATGGCATGATCATTTTCATCCCCGGGGGTTGCCGGTGCGCGCGTTGTTAGTCGGCATGATGCACGGTCTCGCTGGATCCGCGGCACTGGTGTTATTGGCCCTGCAAACCGTCGAATCGCCGCTGATCGGGTTTTTTTACATTATCATTTTTGGTTTAGGGTCGATTTTTGGAATGGCACTGTTGTCAGTTTGCATCGCGGTTCCAATGAAACACCCGCTGTTGCAAACGGGCTGGCTTCGCAACGGACTGAGTGGCGTTATCGGTATTTCCACCATGTTTCTGGGCGCCTACACGATTTACAATATCGGGCTGGTCGACGGTGTGCTAATCGGTTAGCTGTGAGATAATCACAGGCATCGGCTGTAATCCGTCGACCGCGAATTCCACTAGATAAATAAGGATTCGGGCGACACAGGGAAAAGTCAATTTCACCCAATTCTGTCCCTGTAAACCGGAGGACTCCTTTCCGCATGCAACGTATTTTATTTGTTCGAAGGCTGGCAAATGTCGTTGCGTGGTCGCCTGTGGCCAGACCGGACTACCCCAGAGACGAGTTGCGATGAGTGGGATATTCTGGGGATTGCTGTCGTCTTTGGGCTACGGCACTGCGGATTTCATCGCTCGCTTTTCCAGTCAGAAAATCGGTGCGACTAGCGTCGTTTTCGGTGTGTTTCTGACAGGTAGCATTCTATTAACCGGGTACATCCTGTTGGTGGGCCCTGGTTTCAATCTGACGACTGACAGCCTCTGGCTGCTGCCGCTGGCGGGTGTTGCCAACATGGCGATGTTGGTATTACTGTACCTGGCACTGGCGCGGGGTCCTATCGGGATCGCGGCGCCAATCGTAGCCAGCCATCCTGGTATGGTGCTGGTAATTCTTGCGTTTCTGGGAGTTATCCCGAGCCTGCTGGAAATCACGGGTTTGATGTTTATTATTTTCGGCGTGATATTTCTTTCCCAGCAAACGGCGCACCTCACCAGCGGTCACGACCCGAAGGTAGATCAGGCGTACATTTATAAAACTGCGCTAATTGCAGCCTGTGGTTCGATTGCTTATGCAGTGCAAGTTGTGGTCAGTCAGGAAGCGGCACTGGTATTTGGACCTTATCAGGCTGCCTGGGGAACCCGTTTTTTTGGATTGATTGCCGTCGGCCTCCTGCTTCTGCGCCAGGGCGTCAAGCCATCGATCCCACCGCGTTGGTGGCTGGTGATATTCGCCCAGGGGTTTCTCGATGTCATAGGTGTGCTATCGCTTACGCTTGGGAGTCTCGAGCAGGATCGCGTAATCGTTGCGATACTGTCTTCGACCTTTGCTGTTGTTACAGTATTACTCGCCAGAGTATTTATAAAGGAGCCGGTTTCGAAACTTCAATGCCTCGCGATCTTCATCATTGTCACTGGTATCTCCATCATCAGCGCCGAAGGCTAGTTCAATTTTTGTATCTAGTAATTAATGCTTGCTGAAAGAACGAGGCACTAGAATTTTGCAGTTGGTTGAGGATTAGGCGAAATCTTTTTGTATGATAAAGTGCCTTAATTGAGGTTAGTATCGATTATCTATATCAATGATGATTTTTACGTCAATTGTCTGCATGATTTTTCCGCTGCATTATTCTATGTGGTTATCCAGAAAAAAGGGGACCCCATTTTCTGGATATTATTGTCCGTGGCTGTGTTTGTATCAATAACCTCGATTCCGCCTCATATCGCAAGTGTTTTTTTAGGTTCTCTGATAATTGCGGTATTTGAAATTACAAGCTCCCATTGGAAAAAATCGCTTGTTATATTTCGGCTTGCGGCATTGACCAGGTTTATTCACAAAGATTGAACATGTACCCATTGTGACAATGACGTGTGTAAAAATTGTGCTGCAATGTTCGAATAGCAGTTGCCTCTCATCCGTTAATTTGTATCCAGGCGGACCTCGCATACGTTAACCCACTAATTTTTCGGTAGAGGCAAATATCAAAGCATTGATTTGATCGATGTACGATATCGATTTTGGGTCGTTATCTCCCCCAAAAATTTATGTTCAACCGGGTTTACTATCAACTGATAGTAATAGGAGTATTTGCAAATGAAAGCACAATTATTTTCACGCAGAGCAGCATTGCGCGGGCTCGGTGGCGGCACCATCGGTCTGATGACATACGGCACTCAATCGATTGCATAGGGCGGAAACACTGTTACGGTCGGGTTTCTCGCGGTGGACAACTGGAACGACTATGGTTACACCCAGTCACACCTCGAATCCATCAACAAACTGGCTCAAGACACCGGCGCGGAGGTCCTGAAACAAGAAGGTGTGCCAGAGGGTGTCGAGGTGCAGAATGCCATGGAAAGCATGATCGCGCACAGCGGCTCATCGGTTATAGTTGCCACCACGTGGGGCTATTACGACCCGCATGTGCTCAAGGTGGCGAAACAATACCCAGATGTTCACTTCCTGCACTGTGGTGGAATTTGGGAACCGGGACATCCTGATAACGTTGCGACATATTTTGCCTATAACGATGAGGTTGCCTATACATCCGGTTATGTCGCAGCGCGCATGGTCAAGTCCGGTCAGCTCGGTATCCTCGATTCTAAGCCGATCCCGGAAATCCTGCGCTTCGCTAACGCGTTCACCCTCGGTGCGCGCTCGGTCAACCCCGAAATAACCACCAAGTTGGTGCTGACGGGCGATTGGACCAATCCGGCGCGCGAGGCTGACGCCACCAATAGTTTGATTGATCAAGTCATCAAAGCGATCGGCTGTGACATCGATATTCCGAAAATATTCATCCAAACTTGCGCCAAACGCAAAACCCTGTGCACCGGCATGCATGTCAGTCAGCGCGATATTGCACCAGACTGGTTCTTGACTGGTGCCGAATGGAACTGGCTGCACCCATACAGCGCTTCATTGAGGCGACTCAATCTGGCAATGCGATCGAGCACAATATGCGCGGCAGCCTGGCCGAAAATATGGTACAGATGTCGGCTTACGGCAATGCGGTGCCAGACGACCTGCAGCATGATGCAGATGCGGTGGTCGAGGAACTCACCTCGGGTTCTCGCACGATTTACGCTGGCGAGTTGCGTGACAACAAGGCCAATGTCGTTATCCCGGCGGGAGAATCTCTGGCGGTTAAAGATCCGTCCCTGGAGACCACCGAGTGGTTGGTAGACGGTATTATTAGCAGCACTATATAGTGAGCAGTAAGGGGCCTTCGTGACAAATAATGGTATTGGTTCGTTGCTGACGCAAGTTTTCTCGCGCCAGTTACCCGAAGGATTCCTGGTAACAACGATCGCATTGTTGTTGTCGGCACTGGTGTTCAGGGC
>JBLIOG010000048.1:0-20506 GCA_047639625.1 Gammaproteobacteria bacterium | reverse complement strand
GTTAACCTCAATTAACCCAAGGCTTGATTCCTGTGCTACCGATGGGGTTGCGATAACATAAAACGCGACTATTACGAGTAGTCGATTCTTATTATTTAACATGTATGCTCCTACTTTGATGTGTAAATACGCATGACATAACGGTTTTTTGAGACCTTTGCGCGATAAAGCCACCAAATGACTGTTTTTGAAATAATATCCCAGAAACCTCATCCTGCCCGGCTATTTCAACGAAAAACCACCCTAATTCGTATCATTTCCTGATCTCTAGACGCAACTCTCCTGCTGAATCGATAAACCTCGTTTCATATTATGGGTGACACACATCAGTTCAAATCGAGTTCGGTTTGGACTTAACCCAAGATAACGCGCTTTCGTCACAAATTGAGTTGTTCCAATACACCTATAGAGACGCTCTAAGGTACAACCAACACCTGAGTGAGTTCGGTTAATACATTTTGCCTTATCATTTTAGCGCTGGTTGAGTCGACACTGCCAAACTTCGTTACTGAAGGTTTTTTCAAGCCATTTTTCTTCACTATATGGTGTGTTTTGGACTAGCTAATTATTATTTAGACTTGAATCTTGCTCTCTTGTGCAAACGTCTTTTATTGATTAGAACACGAGATAGTTATATATAACAGAGCATATATATTTCATATAGCGCATTGCGCTGCGGGAAAGCGGCCTTTCTCTATTCATCAGGCATTTTAAGCCCTTTTACCTATGACTTCGAACTGATAGGCTTTGGGCTTTATAAAGGTTTATATTATGTGGTTAATTTAAATACTATTTGTCTACCTGTGGTTATGGTGGTGATTTTTTCTATCATGCTGGGTAGCTCTCCAGGTATGGCGGAGACGACAAAAATTAGAATTGGTGTTCTCGCCTATGGAACTGTTAACTGGGAGCTTGAAACCGCCCAACATCACAACCTCGATAAGGTGGAAGGGGTGGAGCTGGTCATCACACAATTTTCGGGGAAACATGCCAGCGCAATAGCTTTGCAGGGTGGGGCTGTTGATGCCATAGTTACCGACTGGATTTGGGTATCACGGCAACGAAGTTCGGGAGCTGATTTCACCTTTGTTCCCCATTCAGTCGCTGTCGGCGGTCTGATGGTTCGACCGGATGCGGGAATCAAATCCCTCGAAGATTTGCGCGGTCGCAAAATCGGCATTGCGGGAGGGCCGGTTGATAAAAGCTGGTTGATGTTACGCGCGTTTGCAAAAAAGAAAATTGGGGTTGACCTTCAGGAGGTAGTCGACCCAACTTTTGCCGCACCACCTTTACTGAATAAAATCATGCTTAAAGGGGAAATTCCTGCGGCGTTGAATTTCTGGCATTATGCCGCGCGGTTAAAGGCTGCGGGGATGATTGAACTGGTCAGTGTCAATGAGTTGCTCCCTGCGCTTGGCGTTGAAGGTCAACCACCTTTAATCGGCTGGGTATTTAGTGAAAAATGGGCCGCTTCCAATGCGGATACCGTAAAGGGTTTTCTGCGTTCTACACGTGCTACTAAACAATTATTAGGGTCATCGGATAGTGAATGGGATCGTTTACGCTCACTAACTAAAGCCAGCAATGAAGCAACATTTGTGGCGCTTCGAGATGCATACCGAGCTGGCATTCCGCGCAGTTTTAGTGATAAAGATATAGTCGCCGCTGAGCAGTTATTTTCAATTCTGGTGGAATATGGTGGGAGAGATTTGGTAGGTGACAATACTAGCCTCGCGGCTGGCACTTTCTGGTCAGGATTCCGCTACTAGTTTCGCGAAAACATGTCCTACACTATCCAAAGTAGCTCCTCATTCTGGGTTCGCGTATTCTCGCTAGTCTTTTTCCTCACGCTATGGCATTTATCCGCAATATATGCGGATACTGACATGCTACCGACGCCCTATCTGGTCTTATCGAGCTTTTATCTTCATTCGCAGGACGGCGATTTATTTTTCCACCTTAGCGTAACGCTTGCTCGCGTAGTGATTAGTTTTTTTCTGGCGATGTCGGTTGGCGTTGCGCTTGGAATAGTCATGGGAAGATATAAGAAATGGGATAGTGCGCTCGACGGTATACTCGTTTTTGCTCTCAACCTGCCTGCGCTAGTGGTCATTATTCTGTGCTACCTTTGGTTTGGTCTGGGCGAATTTGCCGCAATTCTTGCGGTAACCATCAACAAGTTTCCAGTAGTGGCCGTTAATATGCGGGAAGGCGCGCGCGCAGTGGATCAGGATCTCCTGCAGGTAGCAACGGCTTTCCGACTGGATTGGCATAAACGCTTATTTCAAGTTTATCTGCCGCAGCTATATCCCTATTTATTATTATCAGCACGGTCTGGTTTAGCGCTGGTATGGAAAATTGTATTAGTCGTAGAACTTTTAGGGCGCAGTAACGGTGTGGGTTTCAAGCTCGGGATATATTTTCAATTTTTTGATATCACCAGTATCCTCGCCTATAGCTTCGCATTCATTACCATCGTTATGGCAATAGAGTATCTGATTATTTCGCCGATAGATCGCCGCCTAACCGCCTGGCGGCAGTGATTATGGTTAAGGTCGAAATTGCCTCCAAGACTTACCGGCAATCGTCGGTGAGTGTTCTAAATAACATTCAGCTTGGAATAAAATCTGGCGAGTTTTGCTGTATCGTTGGCCCGTCAGGATGTGGGAAAACGACATTGTTGAACTTAATCAGTGGCCTGGATCAAGATTTTGAAGGCTCAGTTACCATTGAAGGAGAAACTCCATTGGCGGGCCCGACCCCGGGCTACATGTTCCAGACTTCTCGGCTAATGCCATGGCTTACGGTGCGGGAAAATATAGAACTGGTGCAGCTCGAGCACGACAATGGATCAACGGTCATCGACCTATTACGTGAAATAGAGCTGGAAGAGTTTGCCGACGTCTATCCGAATCAGCTTTCCGGTGGTATGCGTCGCCGTGTAGCGCTTGCCCGCGCAATTATTACAGAACCGTCTCTGCTGCTGCTGGACGAGCCCTTTCTGTCGCTCGATGCCCCGGTCGCTAATCGCCTCCGACGATTGTTGATCGAAGTTTGCGAACGACGTTCCTCTACGGTGTTATTTGTTACCCACGATCTTCGTGAAGCCCTGTTTTTGGCAGATAGGGTATTGTTTGTTTCCAGTAGTCCGGGCAGAGTCGTGTTGGAGCATGTTGTCAATATCCCACGTCCGAGGACGCCAGAGGGAGAATCGATTGAAATGCTGAGACTCGATTTACTGAGGAAACACCCGCAATTACTTTCCGGTTTAGTAGAAAGTAATATCAAGACAGATGAAGCTATATTGTGATGAAAGGCTGGATTATTTAAAACTGGCTGTTTATACTTTTTCCGTTCTCTGAAAAATGGGGCGTGTGTTGCATATGACAGGTTGTTAGTGAACGTTTCTCTCAACTCGCTGGTAAGTGACTGGACGTGATTATTCTGCCCGAGCGGCTGTACGCACCCGCGGATGTATCTAACGATATAGACACTATCGTTTCTGGTATTGATAGCCTATCGAGACACTGGATCTACGGCGCGAACGGGTTGTATTTAATCTGCTATCAGGTCCCGATCCGGGGATTAATGCCGCAGAGAGCAGAGAGCAAACCCAGGGGAATTGTCGTAAGTCATTAATATTAAACCTGAGCCGCCTTATGTCATCTGAAGTAAGCACTGAATCCAGTGTTATATCACCCATACTCGATGCCACCGCGTTGGAGTTCAGCTATGGTCGTCAGCCGGCTTTAAAGCAGGCGTCTATTCAGGTTCCCGCCGGAAGGTTCGTCGCCTTGATCGGGGCTAATGGTGCCGGAAAAACCACTTTCTTCTCAATTGTTACCGGCTTATATGCGGCGCATCAGGGTACCGTAACGGTAATGGGGCACGATCTCCGCTCGAATACCTTAAGTGCTTTGGCCTGCATGGGCGTAGTGTTCCAAAGTTCAACGCTCGATATGGATCTCACCATTAATCAAAATCTGCATTATTCGGCAGCCTTGCAGGGTATCGATCGAAAGGATGCCAAACAACGAATTAATGAAGGCTTGCAGCAGCATGGGCTGTCCGGATTGGGTGCGCGAAAAGTGGCGTCTTTAAGCGGTGGTCAACGTCGTCGTGTTGAGCTAACCAGAGCCCTGCTACACAAACCCAATCTCTTATTGTTGGATGAACCCACGGTGGGGCTAGATTTGCAAAGTCGTACTGAATTCGTGGCCCATGTAAAAAGCCTGTGTAAGACGCAAGGCACCGGAGTGTTATGGGCGACTCATTTAATGGATGAAGTCACTACCGACGACCGAGTGTACATCATGGATCATGGAGAAGTCATCGCCGCAGGAGAGCTCGACGCGTTGCTGAAAAATCACGGTGTTAACGATATTACCGAGTTGTTCAATACTCTGGTTGTGAAAACAATTTCATGACGCCCGGCTACGCTTACCGATGTTTGCGAGGAGTGATTGTCCGTGAGGGGCTACGTTTCGTTAACCAACGAGGCCGTTTTTTATCAGCGTTGGTCAGACCGTTGGTCTGGCTCTTTATATTTGCGGCAGGATTTCGTTCGGTGCTCGGAGTGTCAATCATTCCGCCCTACGATACCTATATTTTGTATGAAGAATATATAACTCCCGGATTGCTGGGAATGATCCTGCTGTTTAACGGCATGCAGAGTTCGTTATCGATGGTTTATGACCGCGAGATGGGCAGTATGCGGGTGCTATTGACCAGTCCGCTGCCACGCTGGTATCTGTTGCTTTGTAAGTTGCTGGCTGGCGTTTCAATAGCCATGATGCAAGTCTACGTATTTTTGTTGATTGCATGGTTCTGGGAAATCTATCCGCCGATAATGGGTTATTTACTGGTTTTTCCTGCATTAGTGCTGGCGGGGTTGATGCTGGGTGCACTGGGGTTATTGCTGTCTTCGTTAATCAGGCAACTGGAAAATTTTGCAGGTGTTATGAATTTCGTCATCTTTCCGATGTTTTTTGCTTCGTCCGCATTATATCCTTTGTGGAAAATTCGTGAGGCCAGCATGCCATTGTACTGGATGTGCCAGTTTAACCCCTTCAGTCACGCTGTAGAATTAATTCGATTCGCACTTTATGGGCAGGTGCAATGGGTTTCATTATTGGTCGTCAGTATCTGCACTGTGATTTTTTTGGGGGGCGCTGTAATCGGTTATGATCCGTTGCGCGGTTTTATGTCGAGAAAAGATAAAGGCCCTTGAGCCTGATGTACCCAAAGCACTGTTTATTTTTGGCACTTCTTTTAAGCGTCGGGGTACCAGCTTAAGTGAACAACTCGCAATGGCCGTCTGTGCAAGTGTCAATGCCTGAAAATGTAACCGCTGTAAATGTGATGAGCGGTGGATATTGGGGGGGGAGGTAACAGGAGGTTAGGCTATATACCCGGGTGATCTCCTTGTTTTAGGCGTGGAAAGTCAGGCCAGCAAAGCTCTAGCAGCCTCAATGCCACCAGAGCTTTGATTATTTTGCATCAGTTATTAAATGGACGAGCCTTCCCTCTGGATAGCAATCCAGGCTTCGATCTCTTTCCCAACTTTGATTGGGAGCACTCGCCAATGCATGATGAAAGGGGTGCCATCTTTTTTATAGTTGATAGCTTTTCCTTCAAATTTCTTACCCGAGCTCATTGCGGCCGTGAGACGGTCGATCACTTTTTTATCGGTACCCTCACCCTGAAGAATCCGCGGAGTTTTGCCAATAACTTCCGCCGAATCATGACCGGTGAGCTTTTTAAAGGCCTTATTCGCGTAGATGACTTTTCCCTTAGCCGTCGCGTCAGTAATCAAGACTGAGTCAAAACTGTTCTCAGCGAGCACCTTCAACAGCGCCAGGCTGGTTTCCGTTTTCCCTAGTAATGTATCGATTGTGTAAGCCATTATTTTTCCTGTTATTGTTAAGTAGTTCAACTCCTAGATACGCAGTGGGTGCGCGTTCAGATCAATGGCAATTCAAAAATACTCGCTTTCAGGTAAAAAGGGGGCAGACAATACTTTTTGCCGGAGTGAGTTGTACAGGATTACTCTTTAAGTGCAGGTATACAGCTCTCAGATTTGCCTGGGAACTAACCCATATTCTTTCCCAGGATGAGGCGTAAGTAGTAATAATCCAGACCCGATATTTTGAGTAGCTATATTAAGGTTAGGAACTATTTGAGAGTTCTGCAGGTATAGAGCTCAATCTTGAGCCGTGATAAATCGCGCGGAACGGATCTCCAGAATACGAGTCCTACCCATTATTTGTTAAAAAACTAGCGTCGTGAATCACAATAAAATTTGGCAATTAAGTTGGCCTCGAAAAATCCTATATGGCTTGATGCTATATGCTCTTCTGAGTGTGTCAGTAGGAGCCGTCATCAACGCCTCGCATTCAGTTTCTTTGGAGACTGCGCCGCTACCTGGGCAATATGACGCGCCAGTGGTGCAGATTTATGCGGCGAGAACTTGGGGCAAAAAAGGAATGCTCGCGGTTCATACATGGATAGTCACCAAGCGCCGTGGCGCAGTTGCTTACAATCGGCATGAAGTCATCGGATGGAAACTACGTTGGTCATCAAGTGCTTTAAGCTCTAAGCATTGGGGTGCCTATAATAAGCCAAACTGGTTTGGCAACGAAGCAACATTGTTGGTAGATCATCGCGGAGAAGGTGTCGGAACTATGATTGATAAAATTGACGCTGCCATAATGACCTACCCATACAAAGATGAGTATCGGCTATGGCCAGGACCCAATAGCAATACGTTCATTGCTTATCTGGGGCTGGCAGTACCAGAATTATACCTCGACTTACCCTCTACTGCCGTCGGAAAAGACTACCGTCCTGTCCGTAACCTGTTGGGACGCTCCGCCAGTGGCACAGGTTTTCAAATGTCACTCCTCGGTTTGATCAGTCTTTCTATAGGATATGAAGAAGGCATCGAAGTCAGCTTACTCGGAATAAACTTCGAGTGGGATGTATTCGACTGGGCTATCGAATTACCTGGGCTTGGTCGGATCGGACACCGTCCTTAATAAGAAAATACAGGTAGGTTGTGTATCCCAGAACCTGGCTTATTGATCTTGCACTAGAGGCGCGCGATGGTTATCGCATAAAGCATTGCGCAGGCCAGCAATAAACTGAGTATCACCGGTTTTGCCAAGATCAGCCATTTGGGCAAAGCCGTCGGTTTGATAACATAAAGTGCAGTGACAATCATCAGACTGCCTGACACCAGTGCAGCGAGCCCCCAGAATTCAGTAAAGTGCTGTAATCCATACCACAGCACATTCCAAAGGCCACCGGCCAGCACGACCGAGGCTCCCACTTTGCGTAACATCAGTGGAATCTTTTTGATCAGGGCAACAGGGGCTGTCAGTATCAAACCCACAAACATGCATGCTGACATTATGGTTCCCATCGGTAACATCGCATTAGTTTCCAAAATTTATCATAGGGAATCATACGGACTACACCGCAAATGGGAATTTTTTGGTTAAGTTTTTGATTAATGACACGCCAAGGTCTGTAACTCGCGATCATCGTTACGTTGATATATGTGCCAATGTAAATATTGACGTTTGGTAAATCTCCAAACTTCGAGCTCAGGCAGTCAAGTTACTGGAAATATTTCGATAACATAGGGTCGGCTTCGAGCCCATAGCGCGATTGGCGAAGATATTAAAGCCTGGGAAATAGTTATCCCCTGAGCGAATATATCCAAGAGGAAACATCAGGGTCATATCGGTAAAAATAACTTTGACTCCTAATAGAGATTTACCCGATAGGTTAGGACGGCTGAACTCAAGCATCGGCTCGGCGCACTTTAGGCCGGCCGGGACTAGTTCGCGAATCCCAGCAAATCGGAGCCATTTCCCCGTTGGATTTCAATGTGTTCTTCCATTAATTTACTTCTTAACTTAATGGGATTAGGAAGCGTCTCCTTAACTTGCGCAATTGGACAAGCACTGGCAGGACTGGCCTTTTCATGTACTTCCCTGCAAAATAATACTCTTTCCACTGATATCAATAGATTGGATCAGCAGGAATACTCTGCAACCTGAGCTAGATAACAATAATGGACACTTTCCTGAAAACTTCCGTAGCAGTAACAGGCTTTTATTTATATTTTCTTACGCCCGCTTTTGCAGATATGCTCATCTCCTTTGATGAAGGTGCGCCAAAAGATCGCTTCACCTTTACGAATAGCGGAAATTGTACAATCGAAGCTGCAACCGTGAAACTTGATTTATCTAGCTCAAAAGCTGGTTTGATATTTGATGTCACAGAGAACGGAGAGGGGGTTGAAGTTTTTCAGCCGTTGGAAATTACGTCTAGGGAAAACGCACTACTAATTATCCCAAAAGCCAATGATGGTGACAATCAGATTAATCTGGATATCAATCAGCTTAAAGCTGGCCAGAATATCTCCTTCACCATTGATGTCGATGACACCACGGGTGAACGCGAGATAATTGTTTCAGGAGCGGAAATTGCAGGCGCAACAGTGAGCTTCATACAGTCGGGCAAATCTGTATCTTCTATTTTTGGTCCAAATGCCCGCACAACTATAAAATTGAAAGCATGCGAATTGCCCTAAAACTTATAGTGACTGGAGTAACTAGAAATCACCCAGTCTGACTATCCGAAATACCAGCTTACTCATTAACTAACTTACTTTAATATTGACCAAAACCAGGCACTGACATACATCCATAAATCTATGCACGACGGTAAAAATTGCCAACCCTGCACCGCCGATGCGAGTAAAGAGTGGGTGGGCTTATGCAATCTGCCTCGGCCAGAAGATCGCTTCCGCCAGATGGAACATAGCAAGGGCAGCAAAGGCCTGGTAAGTGAACCTGAGATGAACGCCCATGCGCTGATTAACCTGCGTGAACATATTGACGCTAATGCTACGCCAGTTGATTGATTTTCGTAAAAATCACGACGAGCAGCTATAGTACGATAATCCACCAACCTCAAAGAACTCAGACGGCTTTAACCTGCAGTATTTCTCCTCCAAGTCTTTCGACTGTTCGGCGTATGGCTGCGTCATGATTTCCTGCAGTTCTCGAATTAGCGAGTAGTTCCCCGCGGCCGCTTGCTGATACGCAGGCACAACGAACCACTCTCGCAAGCTGTATTTTGGGTTGACGAGTTTCATCTGCCTGGAGAGCGCCTCACGCAATCGGGGCGAAATAGCTTTCGCGTCAGCCGTGCTGCTACTCGTGCTAATGATGACTGATTTCCATTTTGTGAGCCAGTCAGACCAACGCTTGTCCATCCCTTCGGGGTCTGCCGTATAGGTTGGGTGCATTGAATTCATTGAACGTTCCGAGTTCTTGTAGAAGCTTTTTTTGAGTGGGCCAATATCGTCAGGTAGCATCGAGAGCTCACGAAAGAAAATAGTGTAATCAACCGGTGTTTCTGCCATGAGCGTTTCGAGCTCACTGAACAATGCTGCGTGAAAAGTGCCAAGTCCTAGTTTGGCAGCCCACATTTTCTCCATTTGCGCTTGCATCACTTTCGAAAAGTCATTATGAATTTCACTAAGCTGTTGCAGGTAGTCCTCATGCGACGTCAGCAACGGCAGCAAGGCCGTGCAAAACACGTGGAAGTTTTGTTGCGCTGCCACGGGTTGGTTGAGGAACGAGAAGTGTTGACCGCCTCCCGTCCATGGCTGGTAGTCCGGTTTGAACACATCGCAGAACCCGAATGGACCGTAGTCGAGTGTGAAGCCACCGGCCGCGCAATTGTCGCTGTTGAAATTACCCTGGCAGTATCCGACGCGGATCCAGTTCGCCACAAGCGACGTAAGGCGGCTGCGGAACTCGCGCGCGAGCAACACCACTTTTTCGGCGGTTGTTAGTTTTTGGTCAATGACATCAGCGTACTCACGATCGATCAAGTGCAAAACAATTTTCTCGAGCTCCTCCAATGCTTGCGGGTGTTCCTGCTTGCGGGCACGGCGGCCGAAGAGCTCGAGTTGGCCAACCCGAATGAAAGACGGTGCAACGCGCGTCGAGATGGCGACTGCATCCGACATAAGCCTGTCGGGATCCTGCGAGTGCGAGCCTTCCGAATACCACGGCCGCTTGACAGTCTCCGTTTTCGAAACATACAAACTCAAAGATCGTGATGTTGGCACTCCGAGCGCATGCATGTGCTCCTGTGCCAGGAACTCGCGGACACTCGACCGCAGAACGGCGCGACCATCCGCGCCACGGCAATAGGGTGTCCGACCGCCACCTTTCAGTTGCATTTCCCAGCGTTGACCGTTGATGACGGCCTCAAGCACAGAAACTGCACGACCGTCACCGTATCCGTTACCAGTTTGGAACGGACACTGCTGGTAGTATTCGGTGCCGTAGATGGAAAGTGCGTACCCACACGCCCAACCAACCTTGCGCATTGGCTCCGGAACCTGAGAGATGTCACCGGAGAACATACGAACGAAGTCGTCCAACTCTGCCATGCTGTCAGCAAAGCCAAGTTCCTGGAAAAAAAATTTGCTGTGCGCGACGTACTCGGGGTCTTTGATTGGCGTGGGATTGACGGGGACATAGTGGCCCGAGAAGACTTGTCGCGGCGAGTGGTCTTCGCCGTTTGATCTCGCGTCAGGATCGCAGTTGAGCGTGTCCATCAGCGAGTAGTTTGCCAATTTAGCAAGATCGTCGAGCGTCTCGACGGTTGGAGAGGCTTCCTCGGACAGTCGATTTGTCATAGCGCTACTCATGGTGCCAATTAATAACAGGGGGGAAGATCTCAGGTTTTGGACTAATACAAAATCGAAGGCATGAACCCCAACCTTTCCGATGATCCTGGTGTCTAGTACGAGCTCATAAGATAACAATATCCCAGTTTTTTTGAAAGCCACCATTGATGGTTATGCAGGGATAATTATGAAAACTCTAATTCATATTCAAGGCTGCTCAGTATGAAAGTTTGACGCTCAAGACGCAATTCGGGGCGATGAACCGGTTGCACACGATCCCCCATAAATCAAGGCTAAGCGGAACATCAAAGTTGAAGTTTTTCCAGCTTTTAGTATCGCAGTATAAAATTCAAAATTCTTACAGATACCTATATAATACATGCCCAGTTATAAACACCACTATGTATGGTTATATAACAAACTATCTTTCTATCGGCTGAAACATAAGGTTTAACTTAATGACACTTCTCCTTGAAGAAAAATACCAGGCTAGCTGGCAAGAACGTCAGACATTTGCAGAAAATATGCAGCCAATTATTGGCCAGCTGTTTAGAAACAAAGGCATTGAAATTTCTATTTATGGTAAACCGCTTGTCAATGCTTCAGCGATTGACATCATCAAAGCCCATAAATCAGTTGCATTGCACGAAGAAAACAAACTTCGGCTACGTGAGAGCTATCCGTTTGTAAAAGCTTTAAGCGAAATGAACCTTGCCCCATCCAGTGTTGATATTGGAAAATTAGCTTATCGCTACTTATTTCTGGGTAAAGCCAACGGCCTTTCTATAGAACAGTATTTGGATCAAGAACTGATAACAATTAGTAAAGTGCATGATGTTGAGCCTAAAAAAGATGTTGTTCTGTACGGGTTTGGACGGATAGGACGTTTATTAGCGCGGTTACTAATTGAACGAGCTGGACCTAATTCATTATTGAATTTACGTGCGATTGTTATTCGTCCTGGTGAAGAAGGTGACTTAGCAAAACGCGCGAGCCTTTTAAGACGTGATTCAGTACATGGCGCATTTAATGGCAGCATAACCATTGATAAAAAACACAATGTTATTAAGGCAAATGGAGCCTTCATAAAAGTTATCTATGCAAAATCTCCTGCTGAAATTGACTATACAACCCATGGAATAAACAATGCCTTAGTGGTCGATAACACCGGTATTTGGACTGATGAAGAAGGGCTTTCTCAACATTTACAATCAAAAGGTGTCGAAAAAGTTCTCCTTACCGCACCCGCAAAAGGCAATATTAAGAATATTGTTTATGGTGTTAATGAAGACATGATTTCAGCAGAAGATAATATTGTTTCAGCCGCAAGTTGCACGACTAACGCTATTACACCTATTTTAAAAGCACTGAATGATAAATTTGGAATACGTAATGGACATATTGAATCAGTCCATTCTTACACTAACGATCAAAACCTAACTGATAATTATCATTCAGCCCCGCGCAGAGGTCGTAGTGCGCCATTGAACATGGTGATAAGTACAACGGGTGCAGCAAAAGCCGTCGCAAAAGCATTACCCGAATTAGCAGGGCTATTAACCGGTAACGCAATACGTGTACCGACGCCGAATGTTTCGATGGCAATCATGAACTTAAACTTAAATACTACCACTGATAAAGCAGAATTGAATGACTATATCCGTCAAGTTTCGCTAAATTCTAAATTACAAAATCAAATCGATTACACCGCTTCTAATGAAATAGTGTCTACTGATTTAGTAGGTTCTCGTCATGCAGGTGTGCTTGACTCACAAGCAACAATCGTCAATGACGACCGAGCGATACTCTACGTTTGGTATGATAATGAATTTGGATATAGTTGCCAGGTTGTGCGAGTGATGCATGAAATGTCGGGCATTCATGTGCCAACTCTACCCAGCACCTAAACTGACCGAAACCAGTTGATTCAGCTTTCAGTGCCAATACAGGGTCAATTTTGAATGTAACTTAACACCTTGTGACACTGATCGGTTTATTAAGGAATTAAAAAGTAGGTTAGTGTTGAGCACAGTGAAACCCAACATGTCGAGGCCAGCTTAAGGTAGACGCGTTGGGTTAAACGATAAAGCTGCTAACCTTACCTTCGCTGTCATAACGTAGGACCTGGGTGTTGTTCCAGACTTAATTTTCTGGTTCAGGGATCTGCGGTAACACAGCTAATCTATAACTTGGAGCAGGTAGGAGCGAGCCCATAAATTGGAATATCATCGGAGTTCGTATTGATCTCGGTAAAAAATTTTTAGTATGTGCCGTTAATCCCTATTGTAAGATTATTATATGTTACGTTAAGATTTGATCCCATTAACTCCCAAAATCGGTGGCTTCGATGATCGGAGGCACAATTTTAGCGCAACTGGAATCGAGCAAAAAGCTCAAGTTGATTGTAAAAAAGGATGGTAATGTTGCCAAGGGGCGGAATCGACTTATCATCATATCTATTTGTTTTTTATATATTTATATTTCTCAAAATACCAATATATATTGCCAACTATTTCTAACAGATAATAATAGCCTAATCAGAAATATCTGGTTTAAGAGCTCTTTCCAGCAGCTGTACAGGGTGAATGCACTCTACACCTGTTTGTGCTGCAATATTCCATCGGCAAGTTTCACTATCACAGATAATAATGTCGGGTTCACATTGCCTAACCTGATCCATCAAGGTTTTACCTACTGACATAGCTATCGCGTATTTTTTTTTGTCGTATCCATAGGTACCCCCTATACCGCAACAATCAGCCTGGGAAAGTGTTAGTTTAATATTTGGAATAAGACGCAGTAGCTCCAGTGCAGGTTCTCCCATTCTATGATCACGAAGTTGACATGGGCCGTGATACAAAACTCTCTGAGGTATTTCCTGAAGACTGGCGCGAAAGTACTCGATGTGATCTTTCAGCAAAAATTCGCAAGCATCCATGATCGCATCGGCGACTCTTGTCGATTCTTCATCGCTCATATCCAGGTAGTTGGCGTACTTTGCACGCAGTGTCAAACTGCAACTGGTCGATGTGGAAAGAATGATTTGGCCTTGTTTCGCTGAAGGTAACAGAGCATTGATTAGGGCCCGGGCGGGTTTGCGCGCTGCTTCCGTCTCGCCACTGGAAAGCATAGGCAACGAGCAACATAGATTGGTGGGCGCATCGACTTGAAAACCCAGATAATTCAACAGACTCGCCAACGCTATTGCAGGGTCAGGGTCATAATATTCGACCGCACAACCTGTAAAAATGGAAATTCGAGGTCCCTTTGGTTGTACTTTCTGTGCGAGCCATCTCTGGAACTGCCTGCCTCGTATTTCAGGAAGAGGGGCATGACGATGAATGCCGAAAACTTTTTCTACCACACTACGCAGGATTGAGTTTTTCAACAAGGCGTTGGACAGGAATGGAAACAGACTCACCATTCGTCCTATCATTGCCGGTCGATTTAAAAGTTTTTGCCCCACTGGAACGGTGGCGCCATTGCCTGTAATTTCAGTTTTAGCGAGTGTAATTATATCAGTGATAGCCACATTATTGGGGCACACGCTAGTACAGACACCGCAACCGTTACACAGTAACGGAGAATTTTCCTGACCCTGATCAAAAACGCGATATCGTTGCGCCTGAGGCCCAGTAAATTTAGGTCCGGGAAAAGTATTAGTCACAGCAGCAACCGGACAATGCGCATGGCAAATTCCGCATTTAGTACAAAGGTCCATCGAATCCAGAATTGTTTTACGGTTTCGTTTTGTTGGTTGAGGTGTTACCTTTGTTTTCAGCATTTTCTTAGTGCTATCCAATTTTTTTGCAGACTTCGCGCACATTTTTGTGCCAGACCGTCCACAGCATTTCTCGTTCATCAATATCCATGATCGGCTCAAATATTTCGAATTTACGTTCCATGGCAGATAGGTCATCGAGTTTTAGCTGTCCGGCACCCATCGCAGCAAGATAAGCCGTTCCTAGTGCAGTCATATCCGGTTCCTGTGAAACTGATACCGGCATACCCAGTAAATCCGCCAGGCGCTGCATTAAGAATCGGTTCTTAGTCGGGCCACCATCTGCCCTTACCTCACAAATTGCGCCCTGTGTTTTTTCGTTCAGGGATTGGATGATCTCAGCGCACTGAAATGCAATACCATCGAGCAGTGCTCGCACGATATGTGCTGAAGTAGAATCAAGACCGAGCCCGGTAATGCTGGCACGCGCGTTTGACTTCCAATATGGAGCAGATAATCCTGTAAAACATGGCACGACCGATACACCGGCGCTATCCGCAACACTAAGCGCCATCGCAGCCGAAGCCTCGGGTGATGGCAAGAGCCCCGAACGAACGAACCAGTCAATAGCTGAGCCCACGGAAAACACACTACCCTCAATAGTGTAATCCACGATGCTTTCAAGGTCCCAGGCCACGAACACGGGGAAAATTCCGTCGGGTATAAGCGGTGATCTGCCAGTATTGACTTCAATAAAGGCACCCGTACCGAACGTGGCTTTTGCAACAGTGTTATCGCGGCACCCTTGAGCGATCAATGCGCCGTGGGCATCGACTATGTTGGCAGTAATAGGGACTGATGCGCCATTAAACGATTCGTGCCGGGCTATACCAAAATCACCACAACTTGGTCGTATCGAGGGAAGTTGAGAATGTTTTAGATCGAAGGCATTCAGCAAGTCACTGTCCCAGGCCAGCTTGTACAAACTGAACAATGCAGTGCGAGATGCTGTTCCTGCCTCGGTGGCATGAATAGCACCCTCAGTTAGTCGATTAATCACGTAGCTGTCGGTACCCCCTAAACGTAACGTCCCCTGATCACGCGCAGCTGCTATTTCAGGGATGTTATCGATGAGCCACTTGAACTTAGATGCTGAGAAATAGGGATCAAGCATGATTCCAGTTCGATTACGAATTAACCGGTCAACACCTTTACTCGCAAGCTGATCACAAATATCTGACGTGCGTTTGTCTTCCCAGGAGATTGCTGGTCCGATACCAATGCCAGTTTTTGCATCCCAGGCCATGCTGGTTTCTCCCTGATTGGCGATTCCAATGCCCTGAACATCTGACCACTTAAGTTTTGCCGAATCGAGAGCACCTTTGGCTGCAGCCAGGCTACTTTCGAAAAACTCCTCCGGATCGTGTTCAACATATCCCAGCCGTGGCATACGTTTGGGCATTGGCACCGAATGACTGGAAAGTTTGCCTTGCTCTATATCCAGAACCAGAGCGGTGGTTGTGGTACCGCCATGGTCGATTCCTATAAATACACCACTATGCTGCATTTCTCTTCTCCAGATAGATGCACGCGTTTTCTGCAGCGGCCCATCCCGTTGCAATGCATACGCCGTCTGCAGACCCTTCTTTTGAAGGATTCCAGTGCGCCAGCGTGCGTCCTGTGACAAATAAATTTTGATGACGGCAAATACCGTTTATTGTCGGACGCAGTCCATCATCAGTTTCGACACCCGCGGTATGCAAGGCGTCCAGCGATCCGGCTATATCGTCGACTTTTAATGGTGCAGTCTGAATCACATCAAGATCGAGTGCAGTTTCGTGTATAAGGCCATGTGAGTCGACATCGAGACCGCCCATTAATACACCACCGCTTGAAAGCACGACAACGGAGGCCTGATGGTCACGCCCAGAGGTGTCTTTAAGTAAAAATTGGCCATCGCTTCCTACCGAATAACTGGTAGGAAAAGCGCCAACCTGAAAAGTTACTCCGGCATTTTTAAGCTGATCACGAAGGTAGAGTTCCAATCGCATACCCGGGATACTCGGTGGCAACGTCGGCACCTCGATACAGGGAAGCCCGATTACCCTTTGCGCGGCAGACAGGGTTTCCCGAAACCTCCGTAATCCCATTATGGCAGGGAATATTACAATCTCTGCATGCTTCGGGATAGCGCCCTTAATCTGTTCAAAGTAACTGTCGATCGAGTCAATGGTGTCCAACGCTTTTGCGAGAGCGGCGTTCTCGAGTACCCCACACGGCGGCGGCACCTCTACGATCGTGATTTGGGCACTGTGCCTTTGCAACCCATTCGCGAGTAATTCACCGGGTGAATCGCGGTGCCCCGCGAAACCCACGATGGCGATACTTTTCCCGTAGATATTTTCGAATGTCGCTTGATGGCGGTTAACGGCGTAAGCCGGAGAGTGCAGACCAACAGCCGAAAACACCTGTATGTTGTTGCTACCAATCACCAGGGGTTGATGTAATTTTTCGAGATTACTGGTATACCATTCAAGCGCCTTTTTGATTAGATCGATACCCAGTTTTCGATAAGGGTGGGAACGGTCCAGGGCAGGTATAGCGTCAAACGGTCCGGTCGAAACTGCGCCGAACTTCGTCTGACCGAGCACGTGAATCCCATCTGGCGCGTAATGCAATGAGCTCGCTCCATTGCAAATTACGCGTACCGAGTAACCACTTTCGGTTAACCGCATTGCTGCAATCAGACCGTCGAGCTCAGCACCAATGATAATCACATCACTTTGCATCACAATCCCTAGGCACGACAGTTTCTTCACCCGGCCGCAAGCCGAATGTTTCTTGAAACACGACATCACTCAACAGAATTTGCCTTGCCTGTTGTCCCCAGGCGGTGTGTCGGCTGCCTTTAAGACGTTCAGCCCAGAATTTCTCAAGATCTTCTGTTGCGGAGTAATCCGAATCGTATTGGGCGATTATCGCGGCGACACGAGCTGCACAAAAAGTTCCCTGACAGGGGCCAAAACCGACACGTAGTCGGCGCCGCAGATCGTGTAGGCAACGAATTCCACATTGTTCAATCTCATGTACGATGTCATCCCTGGTAACTGATTCACACTCGCAGATCGGCGCTGAAAACTGTTTATCCTTCTCAATTTGGTGAAAATTTTCTGCTGGTCGCCAGGCTGATTTCTGTTGTGAGGACAATGGTGTTGTCGCACTCGTGCATGGGGCATCAATGCCTATTGTTGTACAAATTCGATTGCCGATATCCTCTGCCATTGACCGGTGTGTGGTCAGCGAACCACCACATATGGTGAAAAATCCCTCAATTCCATTATCATTATGATTAATGATCGAATGCCGGCGCGGTAGAGGTTTGTCAGATGACCAGTTATCGGGTTTGTATAAAGGACGCACCCCGGCCCATGCACGGAATGCACGATAATGGCGCGCATTGGGTAGAAGTAGCTCTGCGTTATCGAGCAATTCCTGGATTTCTTCCGGCCTTACCCTCGTCGTCGATGGATCATCGACGATCTCTGACGTAGTTCCGAATAAACTGATGGTTCCAGCCGGAACGATGATGTCATGGCTGGTTGGAGGTCTGCAGCGATTGATTGCTTTTGAAACTATCCGATGTGAGAACACTAGAATTGAACCCTTACCCAATTCAAGGTCGATTTTTTCGCCCACCAGATCTGCCACTTGTCCTGACCAGGGACCTGCAGCGTTGACAATAATGTCGGCGGGTATGTACTGTTTGCCATTTTTACTCTCAACCATAACACCACGTGTTTTACCACCCGTCACATCAATACTGATGACTTTGTTCCGAGTGAGTATTTCACCTCCTCTTTTTCGAACATCGTCAGCCAACAGATTGACCAGACGCCACGACTGCACGGTGGCATCCGGTACCGAGAACGCACGTAATACCTGTCGACTTATCTCTGGCTCAGCAGTCATTACCTGGTCGGGATTGAGTTCCTCGACCGGGATTTGAGCCTTTTGGCAGCCAGCAACAAACTGGTCTGCAAATCCGGGGGGATCGCCCGGCAATGAGACAAAAAGACCGCCGTACTTTTCAACCGCTTGAGGTGCGAGTTTCGCAATATGCAATCTTTCCCGCATACATTCCGCGGCATATTCTGTGTCGCTAACTGCATAGCGGGCCCCACTTTGTAACATGCCATGAAAGCGGCTGCTGGTTCCGCTACCAAGATCGCCCAATTCAACCAACGTTACCTTGAATCCACGTAGTATCAAATCTCGCGCAACGCCACAACCAGTAGCGCCACCTCCGATGACGACCGTGCTCAGTTTAGTACCGCCATTACTCATCTATACCGAGCTCCGTTTTACGTTTTTGTACCCAGGCATTGATCAGCCGATCTGCAGTGATTGCCATAAATGCAACGCAGATACCGGCGGTGATACCTCTACCCGGATCGACCCTGGACAATGCAATCAATGTTTCCTGACCGAGGTCACGGGTACCAACCAGGGCAGTTATAACAAGCATGCTGAGCCCCATCATCAGAGTCTGATTGATACCCAACATGATTTCAGGTAGTGCCAGTGGCAGTTGTACGCGGCGTAGAATTTGCAGTTTGGTGCAACCCATTGCACGTGAGGCTTCAATTACCTGGTTGGAAACCTGACGGATACCATGGTCGGTATAGCGGATAGCCGGAACAATCGCGTACATGACGATGGCGACCATTGCGGTGAATTCACCAACACTAAACAACATGATGACAGGGATCAGATAGACGAAGGATGGCAGTGTTTGTAAAGTGTCAATAACGACCTGGACGATTTTATGGAAGCGTTGATTTCCAGCCGAGATTATCCCTATGGGGATACCAATGAGACTGGCAATAAATACACAGACTCCAACAAGGTAGGCGGAGACCATCGCCTTTTCCCATAACCCGACCATTGCAATAAAGGTAATCAGTATCCCGGTCAGAACAGCGAGCCGGGCTCCTCCAAGATAGTAACCGGTAGCTGCAACGACCAGGACCACGCTGAGCCAGGGTAGAGACAACATAAAGGCTTTCGTGGGCTTAAGTAGGTAGACGAAAAAGAAACGGCGAAAACCATCGATGTATTCATACCCGTTAATATTGATCCAGTCGATGATGTTGTCCCAAAACTTGCCGGTACTGAATGTCCAGGAATCAGGGACCTGAGATACGGCCGGCAACCATTGGCCAATGATGGTTGTACCGATTGCAACTGCAAGTATCATCATCGGTAGACGAAAACGTTCGATAGCCAATGGCTGAATATCCTGATGAATTGGTCGGCGTGCTGCAAATTGCTGGCTGACTCGATCTAGAACGATAGCCACCAGGGTAATGGCGATACCTGCTTCGGCACCTTGACCGATTCGCAGTGCCTTTAGCGCCTGCCATACGTCGAAACCAAGCCCTCCCGCGCCGATGAGGGAGGCGATAATAACCATGTTAAGGGTCAACATGATGACTTGATTTACGCCAAGCATCAATCGAGGGCGAATTGCAGGGATCATGACCTTCCAGGTTAGCTGGCGAGCAGTGCAGCCAGACATGCGTCCATATTCAACCGTTTCATCATTTACCTTAGCAAGCGAGATCTTCGTGATACGTGCCATCGGTGGCATGGCATAGATCAGGGTAACGACCATAGCGGCAGCCGGGCCGTAACCAAATAACATGAGTGCCGGTACCAGATAGGCAAACACCGGCATGGTTTGCATGAAATCGAATACAGGCGTCAACAACCGGTCTAGCCATGACCATTTAAATGCCGCTATGCCGAGTAATACCCCGGTGACGATGCCGATCAGTACTGCGACGATAATCGAAGCCAGTGTCAGCATAGTGCTTTCCCAAAGGCCGATAAATGCAACGTAGACAAAAACAGATAATACAAAAAAGGTGAGCCGCCGATTACCTAGTGATGCACTCATCAACCCGATCGCAGCAGTGACGCCTAACCACGAAAGGGGCGGAATATGTAAGAGGGTTTCTGTTTCACCTTCAATCTTGAAGCCGGTAACCAGAAGTCCTTTCAGG
>JBLIOG010000047.1:0-20639 GCA_047639625.1 Gammaproteobacteria bacterium | reverse complement strand
AATTAAAGCGATGGACTGGCGCGTTATGGCTCGAACTGGAGAGGCTCACACCAAGCAGTTCTCGGAACAAAAAGAACCGAGTGTTCTGATCGCAGTTGATTTTTCCTCCAGTCTGTTTTTTGGAACGTAAAATTGTTTTAAATCCTACGCTGTAGCACGCCTGGCGGGATTGATCGGTTGGGTAGCCGCGTCTTCGGGTGTTCAGATTTCGGCATTAGTTGCCGATCGCGACCGATGTCATTTGATTAAACCGAGGACCGGTATAGGCAGTTTATCGATGTTGTTCGAACAGTTTGAAAGTTGTTGTGCGATTGATTTACCCGTCGATGAAGATTATCGATGTTTGAGTTCGTTATTGTCGAAAATAAAACGGGTTCAAAGTGAGCCCTCGCAAATTATTATTCTTTCAGATTTCCTGGGGCTAAACAATGCCTCACAAAAACTGATGGAATCGCTGTGTTTACGTCATCAGGTGTTAGTGTTTCAAGTGGCCGATCAAACTGAATGTGATAACTCAGATTTGGGTGGAAGCCTCTACTGACCGGAAAAGTTATTTACCCGGGCAGCAAATTCAACTCACAATGCGCTTGATCCATAACAGGCCAATTGTCGAGGGTGATTTTGGTGAACCGAAAGCTGACGATTTTCGACGTTATCGCAGCGGTCGGGAGCGACGTTATCAGCAGGAAGTTAACGGACAAATTTTTGATGTCATTGAGCGAGAATTAGTGCTTATTACTGAACAGGCTGGATCACTTTTCATTCCATCCGTTGAATTTATGGGCTTAATAGAAACTGAAGATGCGACCGGGAATAATCAGGTGCGTCGATTATTAAGACGAAGTGCTCCAATTAATCTGGTTATCAACCCGCCAGTCGTAACCAAAACGTCAGATTACTGGATACCTGCCTCGGAAGTTCGAGCAACACAAATCTGGGATAACCTTGAGCCTGATTTGACCATCGGTGCTTCTGTCATCCGGCAGTTGTCATTGCTGGTTAAAGGCGTTCCTGCTGAAAACCTTCCGACCGATTTATTCTCAGCAAGCGATTCGACTTTCGATATTTATAGCGATCGCGAAAGTATTCCAAATGAGTTTGAACAGGCTGATATTATCGGTCGATTAGATCAGGATTATGCCATTGTTCTGGCTAAATCCGGCGAAGTTCGAATACCCGATATCAAGATAGTCTGGTGGAATGTATTAACCGATAAAGAAGAAATAACCGTCCTGCCGGGTAAAACCTTAAACGTTAAAGCGTTAGTCGCTAAAGTGAGCACCCCGGATACATCGAATAATCAATCTTTGTTATCGGGTTTCTTTAACGGGCAGAAAGTACATGTTGGGTTGCTGATTTTTGTATGGGTCGCATTCAGCCTGAGTCTGATGTTTGCCTGGCAGATATATCTTCAAAACACCACCCCAAAATTTAGTCGGTGGAGAATGTTTCGAGCCTGTCGCCAGAACAATCCTGTATTGGCAAAACAGTTGGTTCTATTATGGGCTGTGAGGCAATGGCCTGATCTTCGCTATCAGGGGTTGCTGACAATATCCAGTCTTAAGCTATCCGCAGATTTTTCAAAATCGCTGATGGATCTGGATGCCTGTTTATATAAAAAGTCTCCAGCACCCTGGGATGGTGGCGCCCTATGGAAATCATTTAGGTCATTAAAATTAGATTCTCCGGATAAGACTGAACAACTGTCGTTTCGACTACCTCCGCTTTATCCAGATTAGATCATGCGGCGTCATGGCCCAGGCTGGCTTTTACGCAATAGAGTAGTCCGTAATCTATGCGGCCTTCCATCGCATCAAAAACTTTTTTCATTTTTGGGTTTTCTTCGGCGGCCTCATTTTCCAGGTTATAGATGATTTCATCCAGATCAGAATCATCGAGTTTAACGATTTCATCGAGTTGAATCAGATCGGCCTCAATGGCGCTCGCAAAATGCTGGTAAATCGATGAAACTTTCAGATCCCGTTGTTCGGCTATCTGCGCAATGGTTATACCCTGAGCATGCAGTTGAAGTGTTTTGTTGATGGTTTCACTCAGGCTATTATCGAGCAATGGATCGAGTTCAAATTTCTCGATAACTTTTAAAACACCCGAACCATACAGGTCAAGTTTACGCGCTCCGACCCCAGAAATTTCAGAAAGATTAGATCTACTGGATGGTCGCTTCTTACAGATTTCGACGAGGGTTTTGTCGTGAAAAATTATATAAGGTGGAACTGATTGCTCGTCTGCGAGTTGCTTACGATGTTCTCTGAGTGCATCGAACAAGGGTTGATCAGCAGGACGAACGCGTTTATCAACTTTTTCTTTGGGTGCTTTAGTGGTTTCACTGTCGCGGGTGAGCTTGCGTAGAAAAAGTGTTTCTTCGCCTTTCAGTAACGGTTTACTGGTTTGGGTCAGCTTTAGTGCTCCAAAACTATCAGCGTCACTTTCGAGATAACCCAATGCAATGAGTTGCCTGAAAACACCTCGCCATTGGTTAACGTCGAGTTTACCAATTCCAAATGTACTGATTTGATTGTGATTAAACTGACGAATGCGATCGGTCTCTTTCCCCATTAACACATCGATTAGGTAATTCACCCCGAATCGCTGATTAGTGCGATAAACACAGGATAAGGCCATTTGAGCAGATTCAGTTGCATTCCAGGTTTCAGGTTTTTGCAGGCAATTGTCACAATGACCACAAGGCTGTTCGAGCGTTTCGCTGAAATAGGTCAATAAGGTCTGTCGGCGACAGCCTGTTTGCTCACAAAGACCGAGCATTGATTCCATCTTCTGGTGTAAAACTCGACGATACTGTTCATCCATATCGTTGTTCATCATCATCTGGCGGAGTTTGATGATGTCCTGTAGTCCATAGGCCATCCATGCATTTGATGGCAAACCATCGCGGCCCGCGCGGCCTGTTTCCTGATAATAAGATTCAATATTTTTTGGTAAACTAAGGTGCGCAACAAAACGCACATCGGGCTTGTCAATTCCCATTCCGAAGGCAATGGTCGCAACAATGATGACCGAATCCTTTTGTAGAAACTGGCGCTGATGATTAGCTCTGATTTCTTTATCTAGACCGGCATGATACGGCAAAGCATTTCTACCCTGAGTGCTCAGCCAATTGGCAGTATCATCAACCTGTTTACGTGAAAGGCAATAAACAATACCGGCGTCATTGGGGTGATTGTCACTGATGAATCGCCATAATCGCTGTCGATTGGAACTACCTTCGGTGATCTGATAAAAAATATTTGGACGATCAAAGCTATGGACAAACGTTCGGGCCGAAGAGAGCTGTAATTGCTGCTCTATTTCGGTTCGAGTCCGCGCATCAGCCGTTGCGGTTAACGCGATGCGAGGCACTTCGGGGAAATTCTCGTGCAGTCGATACAGGTTTTGGTAGTCCGGTCGAAAATCGTGCCCCCATTGCGAGACACAGTGAGCTTCGTCGATTGCGAACAGCGCTATCGTGGCATTAGATATTAGATCAAGAAATTCGGGCTGTAACGCTCGTTCAGGTGCGACATAGAGCAAATTAAGTTCGCCGTGTAAAAAGGCTCGTTTGACTTCACGTTGCAGGTCCATCGATTGGGTAGAGTTCAAAAAAGCGGCGGAAATGCCTATTTGATCAAGCGCATCGACCTGATCCTGCATCAAGGCAATTAATGGCGATATTACAATAGCGGTTCCTGGTCGTACCAACGCAGGTATTTGATAACAGAGTGATTTCCCGCCACCCGTTGGCATCAATACCAGTGCATCTTCGCCGGCAATCAGAGTGTCGATAATTTCCTTTTGCTGAAATCGAAATTGATCGTAGCCAAAATGGCTTTGAAGAATCTTCAGTGCGTTAGGTCGTTCCATGATAAATTATTCCCGGGAAATTATTGGTTGCAAAATAAAACTATTGTCGATAGTCTGAAGGATATATTCAGATATTCAACAAGGAGGTTGATGATGACTAATCGGTCATTTTTACGTTTATCTTTCATTTATATTTTTTCTTCATCGTCGGTATTGGCGAGTGTAATTACATTTACCGATCAATCGCAATGGTTAGCGGCACTTTCTGGTCAAAACATTCAAACCGAAAACTTCGAAGGCCCCGTCAGTTTGTTTGCGGCGCAGTCAAGTAACGTTATTTCGGGCCATTTAAGCATATATCTATCTGGAGGAATCGGTGATCCTGGTCCAACAGGCTTAACGGGTCGTGGATATCTGCAGGGGGAGGTCGATGGAAACGGTTCTGATTTGTTGTCACTCGACTTCAACGTTGCAAACTTGTCAGGATTTGCACTGATCGGTTTACAAAATGACTCTCTATCCAGCCCGTTAAATCTCGCGCTCGATGAGATTGCAATGTCAGCTAACGATGAAGTCTGGATTTTATCAGAACTCATCGAGTTGGATGTATCTTCGATTCCTTTCCTCGGATTTATGTCAGATTCACCGATTAACGAGTTTTCAATGTTCCACGCGTCCTTGGTGTCGAACGTAACCCGTAATAGCGAAGAGTTTTATCTCGATGGTCTTATGCTAGCGAGCATGGATGGCATTGCGGTGCCTGAACCGGCCAGTTACGTCTTGCTACTGGTGGGGCTTTTAATGATGAGCCTGAATAAACTTCGAAATGGTTTCCCGACCGGCAGGGCTCATCGCAATTGGCTATCTTTACTGCCGCGACGGTTATACAACTGTTGACTGGCATCGGATTCATCACGTGCAGTCTGACAACGAATACATAGCTTTACTCCGGGAAGGGCGGTTCTTCGTCCTTGCGGAATTCCATCGCCGCATTCCTCGCAGTTTTTGAGACTTTCACCACTCGGCATCTGACTCCGTGCCTTTTGTACCGCGTCCTCAACACTGGCATCGATTTGATCTTGAACGGCACCATCGGGCGCCCAACCTGTAGCCATATCATTCCCCTGTCGTTGTTGAATGAATCGAAATTCATTTTGAATTTTCCGTAATATTAGCGTTATTAATCACAAATTAAACCTGCATTTTGAAAATATCTATACTTAGCCAACATCGTTGTCAGTTAGGTGAAGGTCCACTTTGGGATCCACGAGCACAATGCCTTTACTGGATCGATAGTTTAGGCCCCACACTGTACCGATATGATGAACAGACCCAAAAGGCTCGTTATTGGGAGCTTCCCGGTCAATCGATTGGTAGTTTGGCCGTTCGGGACCAGGGAGGATTAATTCTTGCGATGGATCAAAGCATTTATTGTTTTGATCCCGGTGACGGTTCGCTGGTTCACGCAGTAAAACTATTGGACGAACAATCAGGTATCCGACTAAACGATGGAAAAGTCGATCGATCGGGCTCTTTTCTGACCGGATCAATGAACCTGGACCCCGAAGGCAATGTGGATTGTTCACTGTATCGGGTGGGATCGGGTTTTTTAGTCGAAGCCTTGTTGGACGGCTTTCAATGTTTCAATGGCCCCTGCTTTAGCATTGCCGGTGATCGCATATATTTAACCGGACGGCTTGAAGGTTTAATTGAAAGTGGTGATTATCATCCCGAAACGGGACTCTCCAATCTGAGAGAACTCTATGGCTACTGCAATCCTGATGGCGCGACGGTTGATGCGGATGGTTTTATCTGGAGTGCACAGTGGGCTGACCAATCGGTCATTCGGATTTCACCTGACGGTAAACTTGATCGGTGCATAGAAGTGCCCGGCTACATTGTCTCGAGTGTTGCTTTTGGCGGCGCTAATCTCGATAAAATATTTTTAACGACCGTTGCAGCCGAGCTGTATGGAGACCGGTCGGAGGCAAAAGATGCTGGAGCAACCTTAGTCATTACGGGTTCAGGTTATCATGGATTACCCGAGCCATTTTTTAACGGTTAGCGGATTTTGGGCGATTCTAGCCGGGTATTTGTTGTTCGATGAAACCCCCCTGACATCTGGGTGTTTGTCGGTGCCAGCGTTATTATCATGGCGATGAGTTATCTAACTCACCAGGAGTCTCTTTCAAAAACTAATAGCTCGCTTCTGATGTTGCTAGGAGCCTGTCGGACTTAGGGTGTCGTAGCGAGGGCAACGCAGGAGTTGTTGGCGAGTAGATTTATCCTAAGTCCGACAGACTCCTAGATTCGCGGTACTCGCCGAGGCAGGGCCGAGATGGAATGAAGGCGTGCAACAATTAAACCACTAACACTGATAAGGATTATACCGATCCAGGATAGCCAGGTCGGTAGAGTACCAAAGATGACAAATCCAATTAGCACCGCGGCTATGAGTTCAGTGTAGGTGAACGGTGCCAGAGTTGAAGCATTTGCCTTCGAAAAAGCGAAGACCAACATGGTTTGATTAATAATTCCGCTGACAATTAATACGCCAATTAACCACCAGCTAGAAGAAGGAATAGCTTGCCAGTTAATCGGTAATAAAAATGTCAAAGCAACAGAAGCTGAAATTGATCCCCAAAATGCGGTCTGCAAAGGCGGTGACACCGTCCCTAGCTTCCGATTTAAAGCCATCTGTACCGCAACAATTAAAGCGCAGATCAGGATATAGATATGACCTTGATTGAAGTTATTGAATTTGGGCTGCATGACCATTAATACCCCTGCAAAACCGGCAATGACGCCTATCCATAATAAACCAGATGCTTTTTCGCCGAGGAAAAGCACCGCGATTAAAATTAATAAAAAGGGGTAGGCATAGAGAATCGCAATAGCGTCGGCATAGTCAACCGTTTTAGCACCCAGAACAAAAGTGGTTGTCCCACCCGCCATACAAATGCCTCGTATGACTTGCACAACGGGGCGGCGTGGAAGTTGTAACTTCGAACCCGAACGAAATAGAAAATAAAAAAATAGAACAAATCCCATTCCTGAAAATCTGAACCAGGCAATCTGGAATGCATTCAAGTCTTCGGATAGCAACTTCATAATAGCGCCAGAAAATGAAGCTACAGTCAAACCGACCACGATGAGCATAATACCCTGCCGGGTATTATGCTGGTCTTCCAGGTACTGGTTTTCCTGCAAGTTGAGTGCCGAAGGTGAGAAATCTGAAGATGGATTTATTCATAGCTATCCAAAAATAGCGAGGTGTTTTTTCGAGTGCCCTGATTCATCGCTGAGTGAAACAATTATCGTTTAATGAAACTCCCCTTCAATTGATAGGTCAGATAGGCTTATACTTGAGTCAAACTGATTTGGAGGTGATGAAATGGCGTTATTTAATCGAAGCTGGTTTTATCTATTTATACACCTGATATTGATTTTTTGGATGTTTTCGTCGGCCCATGCCGATCAGCGAGATCAACGGCTTGACGAATTGTTCGACCAGCTCGCAAGTCCTGACGATGCCGTAAAAAGGCAGGAAGCTGAAAATGGAATCTGGAAAATCTGGTTTGAAAGTGGTTCCACCGAAGTTGATGAATTAATGGCAACTGCGCTTGAAGCCGCTGATCGGGGAAAATTGAAGGCCGCTGAACAGCTTTACAATTCCGTGATCGATTTGGCACCTGATTTTGCCGAAGCCTGGAACCGACGCGCTACCATTCGTTATTATCAAAGTGATTTCGAAGGTTCTCTCGAAGATATACGCCAGACTCTGATCCTGGAACCTCGACATTACGGAGCCGTCTGGGGTCTTGGGATGATATTGGGCCTGCGCCATGAGTTTGAGAAATCCATCGCAGCTTTTGAACAATTATTGAGAATAAAGCCCTATGCGTCCGGTATTCAGGATCGCATTGAATTGCTAAAACTTGAGATGTCGAAAAACTCGGTTTAGTAATATGAGTGTTTTTGAATCCCGTTGATATCGACTAAATCGAACTAGTATACTTCGGTTCTCACTCTAAATAGATTTACCTGTATCTTTGCGGGTTCCAGCATTGAAACACGCTTACGATTTTTAAAGGTGTTTAGCTTGACTTATTACATATCCCTCTATGCCGTGTGCGCATTACTAGTTCGCATACAAAATAGGCGTCGAAAATGCATTCCACCAATAAAAACGCATCACTGAAGAAGGCGGCAAACCTTAGTATAAATTAAAAGTTACTGTCTGAAGCCCGCGATTTAAAGATCAATCTTTCAGCTACACTGGAGCAGGCTTTAGTTGAGAAAGTGCGAGAAGAAAAACGTAAAAACTGGTTGAAAGAAAATCAGGAGGCAATCCAGGCTTGTAATGACTTGTCCGAAAAGAATGGGTTATTTTCGGATAAATACAGGGTGTTTTGACGATGCAGTTTGACGATTTGTATTAAGTTAAAGCCTTGAGGGGTATATGTCCTTATGCGGGTATAGAATTGTTGCAAATACATTCGATACATAGACATTCGCGTTTGTACTTTTGTGGCTTACTAGATTGATCATGTGAAAATGCATTTCGCAAATTAGAGGGGTCTGCAAAAACCATATAGAATCAATGCGGTTAACCTGGAGTTATTTTTGCGCAAAATAACTCTTAAGAAATTGCTCAAAACTCTGAGTATCTGATGCTTCAATTTCGTGCTGGCGGGTAATTGATTGTTTAGCGGCGTCTTTAAAAGTCTGTTGCGTTTCAGCGTCCAGTGGTCTTTGACAAAACCATTCCTGATGTTGTTTTGACATCCGTAGAGAATAATTAAAAAACTCTTCTTTGTTGTCGATCATTTCGGTCAGGATTTTAGCCGAAGGCGTTAGATCCGAGTCTTCAACTTTAACCCTTTGATGTTGCAGTGCACGACAGTAGGTATGTTCTGTGTCACCCAGATCTAGTAATTCACAACCCATCGATAAGTGATCGAAGATCTCGTTGGCCCAGTCACGAAGAAGAATTGATTTTCCATCACGTTTTAGTTTCAGTTTCGGATCGCGTCCTCTTTCGGCCACGGTATTAATATTGTAGGTGATTTCCGAAAGTTCACTGGGACCATAAGGTGCGCTAGGAGACATCACGCTGTACAGCAGAAACGATTCAAGAAATCGCATCTGCTCTTCATTAATGCCGAGCGGCTCAAACAAATTGACATCGACCGAACGCAGTTCGATATAAGCAATACCACGTCGGGCCAGAGCCAAGGTTGGTTTTTCTTCACCCTGTAAAATTTGTTTGGGGCGTACGCTGGAATAATATTCGTTTTCAATTTGCAGCGTATTGTAATTTAACTGTTGCCACTCTCCATCGACTTCAAGCCCGAATTTACGATAATCGTCACTGGGTGTTTCTATCGCTCTACCGAGGCTGTCGACATAACTCTGGAGACTGTCGTAGTTAATATTGATCCCTGCTTCGCCCTCTTTACTGTTCTGGTAACCGATATCACCGACCCGTAAAGAAGTTGCATAGGGATTGAAATAACTGTGTTTCATGAGGGGTTGAAGTCGGGTCGGCCTTGCGCCAAGAAAAGAGCCGCAAATTGCCGGCGATGCCCCGAAGAGGTAAGGCACCAGCCAGCCCACTCGTTGTAAATTGCGAACCATGCCAATGTAGGATTGAGACATAAAGTCCTGCATGGAACCGTTGTGTCCATAAATGGGCTTGAGGCGTTCCCAGAAAGTTTCTGGATAGGAATAATTGAAATGAACACCTGCAATAGCCTGCATCATTCGACCGTAACGATGACCCAGACCGCGGCGATAGGCGGTTTTCATTTTGCCAGCGTTTGAGCTGCCATACTGGGCAATAGGCACACTTGGATCTCCATCGACAACGCAAGGCATGCTAGTTGCCCAAAGAATTTCATTGTCGAGCTGGCTATAGACATATCGATGGGTATCATCGAGATATTTAAGGGTGTCGCTAAAATGGTTAAATGGTGGTGTGACCAGTTCCAGCAGTGCTTCAGAATAATCGGTAGTTATGCTGGGGTGAGTCAAAGCTGAACCAAGTCCCACCGGGTGCGGAGTCTGAGCAATATAGCCATCTTTGCCCACTCGCAAACTCTCTTTCTCGAGTCCTATTTTTCGGTCTTTCAGTATATTTCGAACTTCGCAGTCAAGTAATTGTGAAACTCGTTTTTCAATATCTATTTTCAACTTCGATCCCTGCCTCTATTTAAATGGAGGTTTGATTTATGGCACGTATATTAAAAGACTTTGCTAATTAATAAAGCAATTTACGTGTGATTAGGATCAAAGAATGGCTTGATCCGCATTTTTAGTGCTGCTTTTTTATGGGTTGGGAATTAATTTGATGGCAGATCCTTTTCGGGTGATCGCGATCCCGATCAAAATTAGCCCCAACGATAAAAACGTCTGTACATTAAGTGCTTCAGAAAAGTATATCCAGCTCCAGATTACGCCAAACAAGGGAACAAGATATCCAACTTGTGCCAAAAAAACAGCGCCATTAGCTCGAATAACCATTAAGCGCAGGGTTATCCCAAAAGCTGTCGTAATACTACCAAGATAGAGGATCGAAAGGATCGACGATTGACTGACATTTTGTGGCAAAGGTTGTTCCAGATAGAAGGCGAGAGGAATCATATACAAGCAGGCACTTAACATGGTCGCCGCTGCGGCAGATACCGGGGGTAAACTGGTTACGCGTCGAGAAATGACTGAAGATATTGCATAGCTGCAACCCGCTATAATCACTGCTATCTGTCCTTTTAGTTGCCCCAAACCAGTCGATGAAATATCCCATAACACTAAAACTGCGACTCCGAGGAAGCCCACCGATACACCAATCGCTCTAGCGCTATTAATGCGTTCGTCCTGGCTGGTAAAATGAGAGACAAACAAAGCGCAGAAGGTTCCTACAGCCATTAACAGGGCGGTTTCAGCGCTGCTGATAAATTGTTGGCCCCAGCTTATGAGGAAAAAAGGAAGCGCACTGTTTAGAAACCCAATAATAAAAAAATAACGCCAGTGATTGTTCGTAAAAGAAAATTTAATTCGATAAATGAGCGCGATGATGGTGAGGATTAAAGCGCCTAGTCCAACCCTCCAGGTCGCTATAGTCACCGGGCCGAAATCGTTGAGTGCCTCCGCAATGAATATAAAAGCGCTCCCCCAAACTGCGCCTAGCAGTAAAAGTCGGACCATATCAAAAAGGGTAGGTTGACGAATAGAAGCCATCATAGTGACATACGATCCTTAGGGATTTCTGGCGAGTGGCTTTTAACTATCGAATGCTAGAGCTGGTTTTTAGTTAGCAGTTTTTGGCCTTGTTCATCAATGATCTGGCGGGCTTTGGCGGTTGACTGGTCTATAGCTGATTGTGGATCCGTCAATATATCAGCTCGTATAAAGCGGATTCGCTTTAATTCGCCTTCTACTTCGGCTCGAATATATCCAGCTATCCGATATTTCCCGTCTTCTTCTATTGGTTCAGGTTCGATGCCAAAGCCGTTGTAATCAATAATTTCTACCGGTTTCTTTTTGGCCCCGGCATTAGAGCTCCCCGTTAGTGCCCTGATAATTTTTCCGAACATGTCTGAATCCTGCTTTATATGTTTTTATGAAAAGGCTGATTAAGGAGTCTGCTGATCTAGAATTTTTTGAGTAAAATTAATGGTTGTATCTTCGTAGTGCACAACAGACTTCAGTTCATGCCAAACCGATTCGGATAATAATACACGATGGTGATCGAGTCCTGTTGTTAGTAATATTTTTGTCATTGGATATCGCGTGGTGAATTTAATTGAGTCAGATACAGGCGAGTCTGAGTCCTCCCGATCGTGGACTATGACCGAAATATCGCTGTATTTTTCCAGATTCTTAGCCAGATCAAGGGCTGCATACTCTCGGTTGTAAACGTTGGAAAAGCGTGTCGCAAATCCTTTCAGAATGTCGGAATGCAAATCCAGTTTCACCAGCTTTTTCAGGAAAAACAGTTTGTAATTAAATATCGGTGATACCAATAATAACGGGATATTTTTAAGGAGGCTATGGCGTGCATTGGCAACAGCTATACACCCTGTTGAATGGGCCACTATGCAGGATGGGCTTTCCTTATATTTTTTACAAATTTCACTCAGCGCCTGATTGGTGGTCGCTATCATTTGATCGAGAGAATTCGGGCCTTTGTCACTCTTGCCGTGTCCCAGATGATCAAATGTGATCGTCTTAAAGCCACATTGAGATAGTCCACGCATCAAAGGGAAAAACTGTTGCCCGGCTCCACCCATACCGTGCACAAAAACGACAATCGGGCCATTGCCGATTTGGTAGCTATTAACATTACCGTCCTTGAGCTTGAGGGTAACTTCTTTGAATCCGCGCGGAATACGGATAGATTTTGGCTTATCGAGCGTGGGTTTAAAAATCAGCGCATCGATTTGACTGCGAGTCCAGCGTGGCGCCAGCTTGCTAATGATAAGACCTACTTTCTTGCCGAATATTGAGAAGAGTTTGTGTGAGCTATCGGCCACCTGGTTAATTCTCCGGTTTTCGCTGATATCGAATTGTGTGAAAGATCCCGATAAGTTAGACAGTAAGCACTATTCGAGCGCTTTGGATCAGGGCTATCCTGTTCGCGAATAATACAGCAAAATTACCCTGATTAACTGAGAACTAAATCTACCTGCCTCTAATCAACGGATAATAATGTGATGCAGAGTCGAGGAAAACTGTCAAAAATGACCGGCTGTCATATAGAAACGATTTGATATTGTATGTTTGAATATATAAATAACATTTCATTAACTGCAATTTTCAAAGGGCTCTGTGATCCCACCCTATGTCAGTTGCTAACACAACTCTGGCAGCAGGGTAGCAGTCGAGTAGACGGACCTGGCTGATTACTACGATATGTCACTGAATGCCATATCAAAACATATCTAAGGTATTTGAAAGTACAGGCCTGGTAACCCGAAAAACCGAAGGTCGAATTCGCTGGATTGATGCAAATTTGGATAATACAGATTCGATGGAAGGCTGGTTTGGGTCATTGAAATCAATCTGGTCTTTGAGGCTCGATAAACTTGAATCGATATTAAGTGAAGAAACACTAAGGAGTGATTTAACGATAAATATTAGTAAAACTATGAGTGCGCCTATCGAACGCGTATTGGATGCCTGGCTTAATCCTGAAATGCTAAAGCAATTTATATTGCCTGCCCCCGGAACGAATACGCCCGATGTTGAGAACGACCCCGTAGAAGGAGGACGATTTACGATTGTTATGAAGGTCGGCGAGAATGAAATTCTGCATGCCAGAACTTATGTGGTTCCTGATCGACCCAATCGACTAGTGTTTAGTTAGGAATCACCTTTTTCAACGGACGGCAGTGAAGTCAGTCTCAATTTCAAATCAGTCGATCAATCCAGTACTCAGATAGACCTGGTTTACACCAAATTCCAGAGCGAAGAAGCCTGCTACAATCATGAAGGTGGTTGGACTAATATTCTTGAAAAGCTCGCCGAAGTTGCCTAAACCGGCCTGATTAACCGGAGCCAGGGAAGGGGCTGGAGAGCTTTTCTTTTTGAATGTTTTGATTAATGATAGAGCTTCCCTCATTGCAAAAGACATTCAATTGGAAATTACATCTGTTATTAAATTATGTGAGGATCAGATCGATGAACTTGGTCACCTCAATCATGTCTCAGCACTCAAAGTTCTCGAGTATGCTCGAGATGACTGGTACCAGGCTGCGGGCCTTTGGGAAGGGCGAAGCTGGAGTGCCGATGAGGCCTTATCGGCAATTGTTCTTAACGTCAATTTTAACTACCGTTTGGAATGCTTTTCCGGTGAGACTGTGACCGTCAAAACCCGAGCCTTGAACCGCGGTGCAAAAAGTTTCGGTCTCATTCAGGAAATCAGCAAGGAAGATGGTCGAATTGCAATCGAAGGAACTGCGACCAGTTTAGTGATGAATCTTAAAGAGCATCAAACGCTGGCCGTTCCTGATTGTCTGGCCCGATTTCTTGCAAAACGGAATAAAGTTATATGATTTAATAATAATAATCACGATTCGAATTTCCCCTGTTAATAACCGTGAGCTTGATTCTCTGCTATGCTTCGAGCTGAAATAAGGATCTGAAATCCAATTAGCACAGAGAGACATTAATGAACTTACATGAGTACCAATCGAAAGCACTATTTCGAAAATACGGGATTCCGGTTCCAGATGGAAAAATAGCCGGTAATGGGGCCGAAGCGGCCGCAGCCGCCAAATCACTCGATAGTGAAAGATGGATTGTCAAAGCACAGGTTCATGCCGGTGGGCGTGGTAAAGCGGGTGGTGTGAAATTGGTTGATACGCCCGAAGAAGCATCTTCCGTTGCTGAATCGATGATTGGTACTCATCTGGTGACCATTCAAACTGATGCGAAAGGTCAACCCATTAATTGCGTATTGGTCGAGTCGACCTGCAATATTGCGAATGAACTTTATCTGGGTGTTGTCCTTGATCGGGCACTGCGTCGTGTTGTCGTTATGGCATCAACCGAAGGTGGCGTCGAAATCGAAAAAGTCGCCGAAGAAACGCCTGAAAAAATTCTTAAAGCAGCCATAAATCCATTAGTGGGTGTGATGCCCTACCAATGTCGTGAACTTGCATTTGGACTTGGATTGAGCGGTGATCAAATAAAACAGTTTACGAAACTCCTGACTGGACTTTGCAAACTGGTTGTTGAAAAAGATTTAGCGCTGGTTGAAGTGAATCCCTTAGTGGTCACCGCTGAAGGTGATCTGATTTGTCTGGATGGAAAAATCAATATCGACAGCAACGCATTATTCCGTCATCCCGATCTGGTTGAAATGCGTGACAAATCACAGGAAGACGAGCGTGAAAATCGAGCCGCTGAATGGGATTTGAATTATGTAGCATTAGACGGTGAAATTGGCTGTATGGTCAACGGCGCGGGACTGGCTATGGCCACGATGGATATCATCAAGCTGTGTGGTGGTGATCCGGCCAATTTTCTGGATGTGGGGGGTGGCGCAACCAAAGAAAGGGTCGCAGAGGCTCTCAAAATCATTCTCTCGGATGAGAAAGTGAAAGGCATACTGGTTAATATTTTCGGCGGTATCGTGCGTTGCGACCTAATTGCTGAAGGTATAATTGCCGCTGTCGCAGAAGTTAATATTTCAGTCCCTGTTGTGGTTCGACTTGAAGGTACCAAAGCACAGGAAGGAACCGAGTTACTCAACAATAGTGGTTTGAATCTGATTGCAGCCCAGGATCTGGGAGAAGCAGCCCTTAAGATTGTAGCTGCGGTAGGAGAAGCGTCATGAGCGTATTAATCAACAAAGATACCAAAGTCATCTGTCAGGGTTTCACTGGAAAGCAAGGTACCTTTCACAGTGAACAGGCCATTGCCTACGGTACGCGAATGGTGGGTGGCATAACACCCGGTAAAGGCGGTCAAACCCATCTTGGATTGCCGGTTTTTAACACCGTTCGAGACGCTGTTAACGCGACAGATGCTGACGCCAGTGTTATTTATGTTCCAGCTGCGTTTTGTAAAGATTCTATAATTGAAGCTGCGGAATCTGGTGTTAGATTGATTGTCTGTATTACAGAAGGTATTCCAACACTCGATATGCTTGAAGCCAAAATTGCGGTTGAAATGTCGGGTGCGCGCCTGATAGGGCCGAACTGTCCTGGCATCATCACGCCAGATCAATGTAAGATTGGAATCATGCCGGGATCAATTCACATGGCGGGTAAAGTTGGAGTCGTATCCCGCTCGGGTACGCTGACCTACGAATGTGTTAAACAAACCAGTGATTTGAATTACGGACAGAGTACCTGTATTGGCATCGGTGGTGATCCTATCCCCGGCACCAACTTTATTGACGCGCTTACTTTATTTGAGGCTGATCCAGATACCCAGGCTATATTAATGGTGGGTGAAATCGGTGGAACCGCTGAAGAGGAAGCCGCTGAATTCATTCAAAGTAATGTCAGTAAACCGGTTGTCTCTTATATAGCTGGGGTTACAGCACCTAAAGGAAAACGGATGGGACATGCCGGGGCAATCATTGCGGGTGGTAAGGGAACAGCCGATGAAAAGTTTGCAGCACTTGAAAAAGCAGGCGTGTATACGGTTAAGTCACCGGCCGAACTCGGTAAAGGTGTACAGCAAGCAACAGGCTGGTAATATTCCCTGTTCTTTATTAAAAAAAGCCGAAATCATCTGACTCCGGCTTTTTTATTGACCGTTAAAAATAGACTCGAATCACTAATTATTATGAAACTCAGGCATTCTTCAACGCGATTGGCACAGGCTTTAGGCGCCGATCAAAATACCGATAAAGGTATTATTCCCCCCATTCATATAGCGACAACTTATTTACGCGATCCGGATAACCAATATCGTTCTGGCTACAGCTATGGTCGACCCCATAATCCGACGATTCAGCAGGCCGAATCGGTCATTGCGGGGTTAGAGCAAGGCAGCGATGCGATGCTGTTTGGATCCGGGATGGCTGCCGCAACTGCGGTGTTTCTATCCTGCCAGGCGGGTGACCATGTGATTGCCCCGAAAGTTATGTATTGGTCGTTGCGCAAATGGTTAGTTGAACGCTCGGGTCTCGATGTCACCTTTGTTGATATGGATCGTCCCGGTGCTGTTTCCGAGGTTATACGGGCTGAAAAAACTCGGGTAGTCTGGGTGGAAACACCCGCCAATCCGCTCTGGGTGTTAACTGATATCAGCGCTACTGCTGATGTCGCACATCAAGCAGGTGCTATTCTGGTGGTTGATTCAACGGTCGTAACACCATTGATTACTCAACCGCTAGCACATGGCGCCGATCTGGTTATGCACTCGGTCACCAAATATTTGAACGGACATTCCGATGTTCTGGCGGGTGTGCTGGTGACCGCAAATCAGGACGAATACTGGAAGCAGCTTCAGCAGCAACGATCAGACCTTGGGTCTATTTTGAGTCCTCGAGATGGCGCGCAATTATTGCGTGGCATGCGCACCTTGCATTTGCGCGTTAAGGAAAGTTGCCAATCGGCAATGCGGATTGCCGAGTTTTGTATTGATCATGCTGGTATTGCCAATGTTCTCTATCCAGGATTACCATCGCATCCCCAGCATGAACTAGCCTGTCGCCAAATGAAGAATGGGTTTGGTGGAATGTTATCTATTCAACTCACAGGGGGAGAGCAGGCCGCTATTGATCTTGCAGCTTCGCTATGTATCTGGAAAATAGCCACCTCATTGGGCGGTGTTGAAAGTCTGGTTGAACATCGTGCGAGTGTTGAAGGTATCGATTCGCCGGTTCCCTTGAATCTATTGCGTCTTTCAGTGGGAATAGAAGATTGTGAAGACTTGATTGATGATCTGCGACAAGGTCTCGATTTATTGAATTAACAGTAATTGTATTAACCCGGGTAGTGATAAATTTTCATTGTCCTCATGATCCCTTCTGACTCACAATAGTCAGGCGTATAAAACGGAAATCAAAATGGCTTATAAACGATTGGTTGTCGAGATGGGTATGGGAACAGACTTACAGGGTTGCGATTACACCAAAGCGGCTGTTCGCGCTTTAAAGGATGCGCTCTGGCACAATTCTTTGACCGTTGCACCAGCTTTCGGGGTTGATAAAGAGTCGATGATGGTTGAAGTTTCTATCGGAGTGAGTCAGCCGGACCAGGTCGATGTAGACCAGGTCAAGGCGGTACTGCCTTACGGGAGTGCAACGGTTAAAGTGCTCAAAGGTGGTCTGGATATTCCAGGTCCATGTGGAACAAAGGTTACTGTGGTAGCCAATGCGGCTGCCGTGGTTTATCTGGATCTAATCGACACTCATAGTCAGGAATAAGGAGAATTTCATGAGTAAGCAGCGCATTATTCTTGAAATGGGCACGGGTAATGATCTTTACGGTGAAGATTATACCAAAGCCGCTATTCGGGCCGTTCAAGATGCTTTGCATCACAGTTCGATTACCTTATTTCGAAGTCTTAATATTGACCGGGATAGCATGATGGTCGATGTTACGATCGGCGTGCAACATCCCGATAAAATAGACCTTGAAAAGGTCCGTCAGCAAATTCCTTTCGGTAGCGTGACCGCAAATAGTAAACTCGGTGGGTTGAATGTTGTGGATTCTGAGCAGGACACCACTACCGTCATAGCGACGGCTGCGGTTGAAGCCTACATTGATATCGAACCCGGTAGATTTGTATCTGGAGGCAATGACTGATGACCGATCTGGATCAAAAAGCATCGCTTGAAAACGTTCGTTTATCATTGGTTAGTGAGTTAGATCAGCTACAACATGAATTGCGTCGAGTTAAGGATGGAATTGAAAGTACGTCCGGTCTATCGCAGGACCTTGAAGAGCAGGCTGAGCAGTTAGCCGATAATATAAATGTGTGTGAACGTGAGCTTGCTGAAAGTGAAGGGCAAATGGATTTGCTGGATGAGCCTGATTTAAAGCAACCTGAAAACTAATTTATGACTTTTGATAAGTGTGGATTTTGAAAAAGCAATAAAGTAAATCTCTTCAACCCTACCAATCGCGCTTAAGTGTTGAATAATTACATTTCTGTTCGTGAATCAATTCCCATGTTTACTGTCCAATTAGCCATGAAACTAACGGGGAAAGTACAATGAAGAGACGATTATTCTTGGCAACTGCTATCGGGGCCGGGCTAGCGCTAGCCGCTAATCGAAATATTGGTGCGGCGACTGATTCATCGAAAGCGAAGGAAGGCTTGATGAAGCTTGATAAAACAAAGTCTGAATGGAAGAAATTGTTAAAAACGCAGGAATATGACGTATTATTTAATGAAGCTACCGAGCGTCCCTGGTCGAGTCATTTGAATGAGGAAAAACGGCAAGGAACCTATATTTGTGCAGCTTGTAACCAGCCTTTATTTCAATCAAAAACCAAGTTTGATAGTGGAACGGGATGGCCGAGCTTCTACCAGTCTATCGAAGGAAGTACTGGAGTAAAAAAAGACTGGAAATTAATATTTCCCCGTACTGAATATCATTGTGGTCGTTGCGGAGGTCATCAGGGGCATATATTTAATGATGGGCCTGAACCGACCGGCAAACGGTGGTGTAATAATGGTGTTGCTTTGAAATTTGTATCAGCTTCGGAAAGTTTACCCACATTGCGCGTCTAATATTAAAAGCCCCTGATTCAGGGACTTTTTTGGGCAACTTTATATTTAAACGTTTTCTGAGTTATCTATTAAGCTGAAAGTACCCCTATATGCGCTATGGCGCTGCGGGCTGTAGCATTCAAATCGTAACCACCTTCGAGATAAGACACTATTTGACCCGGACAAACTCGATCCGAAAACTCAACGATTAATTCACTAAACCAGACGTAATCATCCTCAGAGAAACAGAGTTGTGCTAGCGGGTCTGCTTCATGGGCATCGAACCCCGCGGAAATAAAAATCATTTGGGGCTGGAATGTTTTAAGTGCTGGCATCCAGCTTTCGGTTACTGCCTTACGGAATTCGGAGCCTCCGCTGCCGGCAGGCAATGGCGATTTAATAATGTGATCGCGATCTGAGGTCGGATTTGAATAGGGATAATAAGGATGTTGGAAACTGGAACAGAGCAGCACCTGGGGTACGTCTTCAAAAATATCCTCAGTGCCATTGCCATGGTGTACGTCAAAATCAAGGACCGCAACTCGTTCCAGTCCCAACTCGGCAAGTGCGTAGGCAGCTCCTACGGCTATTCCATTATAAATGCAAAACCCCATTGCCTTATCGCGGGTTGCATGGTGGCCGCAGGGGCGTACTGCACAAAACGCGTGGCGAGCATCACCGTTAAAGACCATTTCGGCTGCTTTACAGGCTGCTCCGGCACCTCGCTTGGTAGCTTCGAGAGAAAACTCATTCATAGCAGTATCGGGATCAAGCTGAAACAGCGGCTGGCCCGATCGAGGGGCGGACGACTCGACCATCGAGATATAAGCCTGAGTGTGAACTCGACCAATTTGTTCGAGTGTTGCTAATGGTGCGGTGATCTCAGATAAGTGTTCCCTGATCGGGGAGTCGCTCAATTGTTGTTCCAGTGTTATCAGTCGTTCGGGGCGCTCGGGATGACCAGGGTGTGCTGCATGTTTAATACAGACGGGGTGTGTTAATAGTGCAGTTTTCATTGATATTTTCCGATGCTAATTGGTTTGTATAGCCTACAGCTTTTATATTCAATTCGTAGCAAAATCATCCTGGAAATGAGTCTTTCGAAACTAAAGCAAGTCTTAAGATTTAAAAAAATATTTTTGAGGTTCTATTTCCCTGTGCGCCCAAATTTCATCAGAAAAACACTTGTTACCTTCATTACAAACATACTGAAGCATGTTTAAGCCTCAGTATGTTTGTGAAAAAAGTGATTTAAATATCAATATATCAAAGCGGAAAAAATGGTGTATGGCGGATGCTGGTGGTAATTGGATGTTAGAACAATCACCGCAGCGTAAACAAAAGTGTAGTGGGTCTAGCGGAGCGAAGACCATTCAGCTGAATTTCGGGAAGTTTCAAGAAGGTTTTTACATTGACGGTCGCAACCACTCCAATCCAGCATAGTAGGGCAATGCTGAATTTCTTGTTTGCGATTAAACCATTTACCGCTGGTTTCATAAGTCACTTCAACGAATCGTTTCTGAACAGGACATTCTATGACTCTTGTTTCATATTTTGTTTTCACTAGTTTCTTCTCAACCATAAATGGTCTATTTTTACTCCAGATACGGTCTGTAAACTTGATATGGATCAAGAAAAAT
>JBLIOG010000046.1:0-20787 GCA_047639625.1 Gammaproteobacteria bacterium | reverse complement strand
TGAACGATACTACTTCCACATACATCACACACCCCCTCGACTTTTGAAGGTTTAAATTTGACGTTGTATATTTCACCGCAATTAGTACAGGTTCTTCGGGTTGTTAACCTTTCAATAATGGTTGCTCTGGGTACGTCCAGTTCGACAACACAATCGAGTTCTTCATCTAATTTTGCTAAAAGTTTTTCGAGTGCCTGAGCCTGTGGCAATGTTCGAGGAAAACCGTCCAGCAGATAGCCGTTTTTGCAATCATGCTGTCGAAGCCTTTGTTCCATAATATCCATGACATCCTGGTCTGGAACCAGGTTGCCAGATTTCATAGATTCTTCTATTTTTTTACCGAGAAAAGAGCCCTCGGAAATAGCAGAACGGAAAATTTCCCCGGTCGATATCTGGACTGAACCATCGTGGTTAGAAAGCAGTCTGGCAAGGGTACCCTTACCAGCCCCTGGGGGACCTAATAATATGATTTTCATAGAGTTATTGGTAAATAATTAAATAAGTTCATTCTGCCTGATCGTGTGTTATTCACAATTCTAAATCTCAATACTAGGTATTGGCACCGAAGATCGAAATGGTCAATCGTCGGCAATTTTTTTGATATCGATGTTCCCATAAATAGAGTCTTGCCAGGTTCCGAGATCGGGTTTTCCGGCTGAAATAGGTATGCTGATTTCGCTTTGAGTTAATACAGAACGGATGTGAGCCGCCATATCATCTTTACCTTCCTGGTCATGTTGATATTTGGGGTTTCCATCGATAACGAGTTTGTTCATAAAATGTTCAAGGTCATGATGCACATCGGGGTCCGCATTTTCGGTGATAATGAGTGAAGCGCTCGTGTGGTGTAAAAATACATGGCAGATTCCTGCCGTAACCACCCGCACGATAAATAACTTCGGCTATCTCGCCTGAAATATTGACTAGCGCACGTCCGCGAGTTTGACTCTCAATGTGATTCTGAAATAACATAAAGTCGATAAATGCAAAATTTGAGTGAGGAACGAACGCGTGGATAAAATTATAGCAGCCAAAGTATATTTTATGATGGTTTTTCTAGCAATCTTATTACCTATATTTCATGTGTCTGCGTCAGATATAGCTAGAGAACATCGTTGGGCCGAACAAACGGTTGATTCTATTCTTGACGGTGAGGCTGTCTGGTTAGAGCGCGATTCGGGGAAAACCTTTCTATCGATCTATACAGAATCTGAAACTTCAACCAGGATGGCCCTTCTCGTCCTGCATGGCACCGGTATACATCCAAATTGGCAGCAGGTAATTCAACCCGTCAGAGTAGAGATGACCTCATATGGCTGGAATACCCTGTCTATTCAAATGCCGATACTTGGCAAGGAAGCAGATCATTCTGAATATGCGACTTTATATCCGGAAGTGCATCCAAGAATTACTTCCGCACTAAAATTTCTATCTGAACAGGGAAACAAGGAGGTTGTTATAGTGGCCCACAGTCAAGGTGCTGCAATGGCGGTGTTTAATCTATCAGATCAGGGGGGTCAAGGTGTTAAGGGCCTTATAGCCATTGGAATGGGTGGTGGAGAGATGCATGCAGATCAAAATGTGTTAAACCATATAGGGTCTCTCAAACTGCCTGTATTGGATCTGTTTGGGAGCAACGATCTAGAATCAGTCTTATTCCATAGTGAGGACCGGTTGAAATTAGCGCTCGAGGGCGGTAATAATAATTATAAGCAGCTTGAAATCGATGGTGCCAATCATTTTTTTGACGATATGAATGATGAATTAATATCTTCAGTTAATGACTGGCTGGGCGCTCTGGATTAAAAATTAAGAGAGCCTCGGGACTGTATTTTTTACGGTTTCTGGTACATCAGCCTCAAGTATTGTAGGTCTTGCGTATTGGTCACTACTCTCTGGAAAGTCTCGCGTAAAATGCAGCCCTCGGCTTTCCTGTCGAGATAAGGCTGATCGGATGATTAGCTCGGCAACCACGACGAGATTTCTCAGTTCGATTAAATCCGCTGAAACTTTATAGTTACCATAATATTCACTAATTTCCTTTTTCAATAAATGCGTACGATTCAATGCTCGTTCAAGCCGTTTGTTACTTCTGACGATACCGACGTAGTCCCACATAAATCGTCGTAGCTCATCCCAGTTGTGGGCGACCACAATGTCCTCATCTGAATCGGTTACCTGAGACTCATCCCAGCGGGGAATAACGGGAGATTTATACCTTTTAGCCAGGTTTTGAGTGATATGGGTTGCTGCTGATCGGGCAAATACCAGGCATTCAAGCAAAGAATTACTGGCCATACGATTAGCACCATGTAAGCCGGAATAAGAAACTTCTCCAACTGCGTAAAGATTTTCAATATCGGTGCAACCGTCTATGTCGGTCATGACACCGCCGCAGGTGTAATGGGCTGCTGGAACAACAGGAATGGGTTGCCGGGTAATATCAATGTCAAATTCAAGGCAACGTTGATATATATTTGGGAAATGTGATTTTATGAATGCTCTGCTTTTATGACTGATATCAAGATAAACGCAATCACTGCCAAGGCGCTTCATTTCATGGTCGATTGCACGTGCTACGATGTCTCGGGGTGCCAGTTCGCCGCGTTCATCAAATTCGTCCATAAAACGATTTCCGTCGGGAAGTCTTAATATTCCACCTTCACCTCTTAAGGCTTCAGTAATCAGAAAGGATTTGGCATCCGGATGATACAAACAGGTAGGATGAAATTGGATAAATTCCATATTTGCGACTCGACATCCAGCGCGCCAGGCCATGGCTATTCCGTCTCCAGTGGACCCATCGGGATTACTGGTATAAAGGTATACTTTACTGGCACCACCGGTGGCCAGAATAGTCTTTTGGGCACTAAATATATCGACGTGCTGGTCGAGTTGGTTCAAGGCATAGAGGCCCTTGCACTGGCCGTTCTGTTGAATCAGATCAATGCCCATGTGCCGATTAAATACTCGAATATTGTCATGCTCTAAAATATGAGCCTGTAGCGTATGCTGCAAAGCCTTGCCTGTTGCATCGGCCGCGTGAACCACTCGGCGTTTACTATGACCACCTTCACGGGTTAGATGCAATCCGCTATGGCTGACCTCCTGCCTGTCTAGTGTAAATGGCATGCCCAATTCTGACAGCCATTCGATACATGCCCGTCCTGACGCTGCGGTGTGTTCTACTACTACCGGATCACAAATACCGGCTCCTGCATTCAAAGTGTCATTGACGTGAAGCTCGACACTATCATCGGGTTCGAGTACCGCTGATATACCACCCTGAGCAAAATAACTGGAGTATTGGTCAAAGTTATTTTTCGCCAGAATGGCAATCTTTGTTTCGACGGGTAGTTGTAGCGCAAGAGAAAGACCGGCCGCACCCGACCCGACGATTACTACATCAAAAGAATATAATTTTCCCATGTCTGAATTCTAATCGATATTATGGTATTTTGTCCTTAACTTAAGAGCCATAAATTGATTACAACATCAAAGAATCATAACTTAAATGATCTCGATGACTTACGCGGCTGATAATTTGCATTGAGTCACATTTATTCCGATAAAAAAAACTGAGAGGAAACTTTTTATTTTATAATCAGTCCACTCACAGGCAATGATATTCCGAGTCAACTAGAGGGCACCTCTAAAAGTGCACTTTTTTCGCGAGACCCCTAGCAGCTTTGCTGGGGCTAGCTTTTGCGGTGTCAGCTTCGTGCTGGTGCGCCAGCCCGGTCAATCCTCATGTACTTTTATGTACATTGAGGTTTTCCGCGCGGGGCTTCCGGACCGCTTGCTCTCACGAAAAAATTACTATTTTTCGAAGTGCTCTGGACTCAAAATGAAGTGATAAAAACCACCGGCCCAGAAAACACGGGCGGGACTAATGCTAATTGTAAGGATCAGGGTACTTAATGGGGACGAATCTGCTTGATGCAGAACTGGTGAAACGAGTTCAGAACGGTGACAAAAGTGCCTATGACGTACTGGTACAGAAATATCAGCATAAGGTAGTTAACCTCGTAGGGCGTTTTGTTTCTGATCAGGCCGAATGTTATGACATTGCGCAAGACGCTTTTATAAAGGCGTATCGGGCGATTGGCAATTTCCGTGGCGATAGTCAGTTTTATACCTGGCTGTATCGAATTGCCGCAAATACGGCAAAAAACCATCTCGCTTCGAGGTCGCGCAAGGCACCTAGATATACGGTTGATATCGATGATGCCGAGCATTTTGAAGGTGAGTCAGGCCTAAAAGAATTTGATACTCCTGAAAACTTACTGTTGACAGACGAAATTCGCAAAACGGTTTTCGACACAATAGACTGTCTTCCCGATGATCTGAAGTCTGCGATTACTTTGCGTGAAATTGAAGGGTTGAGTTACGAAGAAATTGCAGAAGTGATGGATTGCCCGATTGGAACGGTCCGGTCACGCATTTTTCGTGCAAGAGAAGTCATTGATAAGGAACTTAGACCCCTGCTTGAGTGACTAAGCGATAGGTAAATAAGATTTAGCCGGATAAGGGCTAAATCCCGACGCTTCAAAAATTTGAAATTGAGCATTAAATTATGACAGAGCAAAAAGAACAATTGTCGAGTCTACTGGATGACCACTTAACTGATGAAAGTAGTGGTTTAATTAGCGATGTAATTCGCGACGTGAATTTGCAGTACCAATTGCGTCGATACCGAATGATCGGTGAAGTCGTACGTAACGAGTTACCTGGGCAAATCAAAATGGACTTTCATCAAAGTGTCATGCGGGAAATTCAGGACCTGAATTCCGATAGCACCGCCACAGCTGTTAATTCCGAGGCTAAAAGCCGGCCGGGATTTAGCCACTGGTTAACGGCTAGCTGGTTTAGGCCCATCGCTGGATTCGCGGTTGCGGCGACCGTTGCTGTTGTCACCATAACGCTCTGGCAGTCTATTTCATCGCAACAATTGAATGGAGGTCAGGTCGTGTCTGCTGAAGAGAAAAAGATTCAACAGCTAGCTGGTCAAACAGGCGTGTCGTCGGTTATACCCGCTTCATCAACGCTACAGGATGGAACCCGTTGGAAACTTGAAGGCAATCCTGATCTGCAACTAAAACTAAATGCGTATCTGGTGAATCACACCGAATACTCAAATTCGGTCCAGGGCTTAATTCCGCAGGCCCGGGTTGCAGGATTCGACTCAGAATTTAATAATAATAATAATTGATTGTGTTAATTGGTAATTCATATTCAAAAAGTGTGGGGCTGTTTATCGGTCTCCTATTGGCTTGTTCGTCGGTAATAGCTGATGAGGCAATGACATGGATCCAAACTATGTCGAATGCCATGCAAAACCTGAATTATCGGGGCACATTCGTCTATATGCATGAAAATCAGCTTGAAACTATGTCGATTTCTCATGTCAGAAATGCATCCGGGGAAAAAGAACGATTACTTTCGCTCAATGGTGAAGCACGGGAAGTCATTCGTGATGATAAAAACCTGACCTGTATTTGGCCTTCAAGTCGAAAAGTTGTTGTAGATTTTAGCCGGCAAAACAGATATTCACCGATCTTCATCCCTGAAGATATTTCTCGGTTAGCCAAATATTATAAGGTTAAAATGTTAGGGCAGGGACGGATCGCTGGTCAGATTGCACAAGTTTTGCATATTAAGCCGCTCGATGAGTTTCGGTATGGTATGAAATTCTGGATTAGCGAAGAAAATGGCTTAATGATGAAGTCGGCCCTGATCAACGAACACGGGGTGATGGTGGAGCAAGTCATGTTTACACATCTTGAGTTAATTCCCGAGGAAGAACGGATTTTGGATACTATTATTCCTGGACTTGATGATGGCTATATCCTCATTCGCTATCACAGTGGTAATACTACGGTGAGTCTAGAGGGGGATCCCGCCTGGCAGTTGAATCAAATCCCTGCCGGATTTTGGCAGGAATCGTCAATCAAGCGCCCGATTCCTGGCACTGAGGAATTTGTTCAACAGTTGATATTTACCGATGGCCTGGCTTCATTTTCAGTTTTCATTGAAAAAAGTGGAAATTTGATGCACAAACAACTGACTTCTATGGGCGCTGTCAATGCTTATATTCACATGTATAAGGATTTTTCAGTGACAGCGATTGGTGAGGTTCCGGCGGTGACAGTTAAATTTGTGGCGGAAGCTATGTCATATAACAAGCCATAGGTGAAAATTTTTACTAACCTAGTTTTTGATAGATAGTAATCGATTTATGATTATAGAGCAGGCGAAAGTTACTCGTATTGTTACCAGCGGGGTTGAGGTTGAATTGCTAAACCAGTCCGGTTGCGAGCAGTGCGAGCTCCAATCTGGTTGCGGCACGGGGGCCATTGGCAAGCTCCTTGGAAATCGTCAGAAACCTTTGTTTGTATCCGCCAGGCCTGGAATGAGGGTTGGCGATAAATTGAAGATAGGTGTAACCGAGCATAGTTTATATCTAGTTTGTCTATTAATGTATGGAATGCCCCTGGTTAGCATGATCATAAGCGCCATCATTTTAACCTTGCTGGGTATTCCTGAATTTCTGATTATTCTAATTTCCGTAAGCATTTTACTAGCGACTTTTAGCTTGATTTCCCGATTAAGTAACACCATCTTTGTTGATGCTTTTAAAGCAAAAATTCTTTCTACAGATGTCGGCATCGATACAAATCTAAATGCTATATCTGTTAAACAATGATTTTTAATTGAATTTGAAGGAGATAATATGAAATATCTGTTCATGCCCATACAGCAATTACTGATCGGGTTAATCCTGGTCCTACCGGGTTCGCTACAGGCGGCATTGCCCGATTTTACCGTTATCGTAGAAGAGGCCAAAAACTCGGTTGTTAACATCAGTACCGTGACCCGAAGTAAAGAGAAAAGCGAAGAGCCAAAGTTACGATTGCCTGATATTCCGGAAGACTCACCTTTTGGTGAATTGTTTGAGAAGTTTTTTAATCAGGACGAATTTGGAGGCCCCAGGCGTGATGCCCAATCGCTTGGTTCGGGTTTTGTTATTTCGAAAGATGGATTCATTTTGACCAATCACCATGTTATTGACGGTGCTGATGAAGTAATCGTTCGATTTGCGAATCGTGAAGAGTATGTCGCAAAAATAGTAGGATCCGATAAAGCGTCGGATGTTGCAGTTTTGAAAGTTGATGCTGACAATCTAACCGTACTTGAATTAGGTGACTCGGATGATTTGAAGGTTGGTGAATGGGTACTCGCGATTGGTTCACCCTTTGGGTTTGACCATTCCGTCACCGCTGGAATCGTCAGTGCCAAGAGTCGAAGTTTGCCTAGCGATAACTATGTACCGTTTATTCAAACGGATGTAGCGATAAACCCAGGAAACTCAGGTGGGCCTCTGTTTAATATGGATGGTCAAGTGATCGGTATTAACTCTCAGATATACAGCCGAACCGGTGGATTTATGGGTCTATCGTTTGCTATACCCATAGAAATGGCGATTGATGTAGCCCAACAACTGAAAGAAACTGGACAGGTTTCCCGGGGTTGGCTCGGCGTTTTGATCCAGGAAGTAACCCGTGAACTTGCCGAATCGTTCGGTATGGATAATCCACACGGTGCTTTGGTCGCCAAAGTACTGGATAGTAGTCCAGCCGAATCAGCCGGTCTTGAAGTCGGTGATGTAATCGTTGAGTTCAACGGGAAAAAGGTACTGAGATCGAGTGGATTACCCCCTTTAGTGGGTCGAGCCAAAGTAGGTCGGGACGCAAAAGTAACCGTTATTCGTAACAAAAAGCGTAAGACTATAAATGTTAATATCGCCGAGTTACCTACCATTACAACGCAGGCTTCATATGCCCCTGAAAAAGAATCGGAACCCGAAGTCAGTGTAATGTTAGGTATGAAAATTGGCGCTTTATCTGATAGTGCTCGTAAACAACTGAAGTTAAAGTCTGGAGTTGAGGTAACTGATATAAAAAATGAAGGTGCCGCTCGTGATGCGGGCCTCCAAAAGGGCGATGTTATAACCATGATTGATAACCAAGCTATTGAAACCGTCGATGATTTCACGACTGTCATGGAACGTCTGAAAAGTGGGAGATCGGTCGCAATGTTGGTACAACGTCGCTCCGGCCCTGTGTTTCTCGCCATTCGCCCAGAAGAAGATTCCTGATTGAAGCTGGTTTTGTATTTCCGTGAAGACTGCCATCTTTGTGATTCAATGCGTACGTCATTGGTGGCATTCGAGCGGAAAGTCAAGCCATTGAACTGGGATGAGATTGACATTGATCGAAGTCAGGATCTAATCCTTCAATATGGCCATAAAGTCCCGGTTCTTTGCCTCGACGGCGAGGAAATATGTCATCATTTCCTCGATGTCCGGGCTTTATCCACTGCGTTAGTTAAAATTGCTGAAAGCTAGTCGGTTTTTCCACTGAATACTGTTGCTTTGCAACGGATTGCCGTAGACTTCGCGACCTTTAATGCCAGTCTTGATCGATGGCTAAATTTAAAACAATTCCCCTTAAGCCGCTAGTCGGAGAGAAACCATCCATGCGAATGGAACATATTCGTAATTTTTCAATTATTGCTCATATTGATCATGGTAAATCAACGCTCGCTGATCGTTTTATTCAGATTTGCGGCGGTCTGACCGAGCGCGAAATGGGAAGCCAGGTTCTGGATTCTATGGATCTCGAGCGTGAGCGCGGTATAACCATCAAAGCACAAACTGTGTCGCTTCAATACACAGCGAAAGATGGGATCACTTATACTCTGAATTTTATCGATACACCGGGTCATGTTGATTTTTCTTACGAAGTTTCGCGATCTCTAGCAGCCTGTGAAGGCGCACTGTTAATTGTCGATGCTTCGCAAGGTGTGGAAGCGCAAAGTGTAGCCAACTGTTACACCGCTATTGAGCTCGACCTTGAAGTTATTCCAGTTTTAAACAAGATTGATTTACCTGCAGCCGATCCCGATCGGGTCAAACGTGAAATTGAAGAAATCATCGGCCTTGATGCTTCTGAAGCGATCGAGGTCAGTGCAAAATCGGGTATTGGTGTCGAGGATCTTTTGGAGCAGTTAATTGAAAAGATTCCCTGTCCAAAAGGCTCTGCTGATGCAAAAACCCAGGCCCTGATTATTGATTCCTGGTTCGATAGTTACGTCGGAGTTATTACTCTGGTGCGAGTTATGCAGGGTAGGATTAAACCCAAGCAGAAAATTAGTATGATGTCCTCGGGACGAGAATTTCTGGTCGAAAAAGTGGGTGTTTTTACTCCTAAACGGACCGAAACGAAAGGACTTGAGGCTGGAGACGTTGGATTTATTATTTCCGGTATAAAAGACATTGAGACCGCCAGAGTAGGCGATACAATAACGTTGGCTCAGTCTCCTGCCGACGAGGCACTAGCCGATTTCAAGCAAGTTCAACCTCGCGTTTTTGCAGGGCTGTTTCCCATCAATTCTGAAGATTATGAAGATTGTCGTGAAGCACTCAAGAAGTTGAAGCTGAATGATGCCGCATTACAATTCGAACCCGAAACATCCCAGGCGTTGGGATTCGGTTTTCGCTGTGGGTTCCTTGGAATGCTTCATATGGAGATTGTTCAGGAACGACTTGAACGTGAGTATGACCTTGATTTGATTACTACTGCGCCCACCGTGGTTTACCAGGTAGAAACCACGAGCGGAGAGGTGTTCGAAATACACAATCCCTCCGATTTACCACCGATTAACAAAATCGCTGAAATTAGAGAGCCCATCATTCAGGTTAATCTGCTGTTACCAGAAGCATATATCGGGGCCGTTATTACTTTGTGTATTGAAAAGAGAGGAGCCCAGAAAGATTTACGATATATGGGCAGCCAGGTTTCGCTAGTTTTTGAATTGCCTTTGTCAGAAGTGGTTCTTGATTTTTTTGATCGACTTAAATCTGTTAGTCGTGGCTATGCATCCTTTGATTACGAATTTCTGCGATTTCAAGTCGCGAACCTGGTCAAACTTGATGTATTGATTAATGCCGAGCGGGTTGATGCGTTGTCATTAATAGTACATCGTCATAATGCTGAGTATCGTGGGCGTGAACTCGCCTCTAAAATGAAAGAGTTAATACCACGCCAGATGTTCGATGTTGCCATTCAGGCTGCAATCGGGGGTAATGTTATTGCCCGTACCAATGTTAAAGCATTAAGAAAGAATGTAACTGCCAAATGTTATGGCGGAGATGCAACGCGTAAACGTAAGTTGCTAGAAAAGCAGAAAGCGGGTAAAAAGCGCATGAAACTGGTTGGTAGCGTTGAAATTCCACAAGATGCCTTTCTTGCTGTGCTGAAAGTCGACAGTTAATTTATATGAGCAAACCCTGATATGGTTCATTTTGATTTTGAGTTTTTACTGCTAATCCTGGCTTTTGTTTCGGGTGTTATATGGCTGGTTGATTGCCTTTTGTTTGCAAAAGCCCGTAAAGCTGCAAAAACCGGACCGATTGCCGAAGATCCAATTCTGATTGAATATTCCAAATCGTTTTTCCCTGTATTGTTAGCAGTATTGCTGTTGCGTTCTTTCCTTTTCGAACCGTTTCGAATTCCCTCGGGCTCTATGATGCCGACCTTACTGGTTGGGGATTTTATTCTGGTAAATAAATTTACCTATGGACTTCGTTTGCCTGTTTTACACACTCGAGTGACTGAAGGTAATAAACCCAAACGTGGCGATGTCGCGGTATTTCGGTTTCCGCAAGACCAGTCACTGGATTATATTAAACGTGTGATTGGTCTTCCTGGCGATCATATCGGCTACTACAAAAGACGACTGACCATAAATAATGAAGCCGTAAACACGACTTTTAGTTTGAAATATGAAAGTCTCGGAACCGAGGAGACTGTGATGAATTTCGGCGGTTGTGATAAAGTTGATGCTAACTGTGAAGTTTTTTTCGAGGAACTGGATGGCTCAAAATACACGATGATGAATAACCCCGCTGTTGGTTATAGTGGTGACGGTGAAATTTTTGTTCCTGAAGGACACTACTTTGTCATGGGTGATAATCGTGATCACAGTAATGACAGTCGATACTGGGGATTTGTGCCTGAGGAAAACCTGGTAGGCAAGGCCACAATGGTCTGGATGCATTGGGATTGGAGAAGCGGTGGAAGTGGCCTCGATGTATCTCGTATAGGTAAGTCAATTTCGGATTAAGGTGAAGAACATGAATAGTCGAAAGACCGGTCGTCGTTACCGGCAGTTAGGTGTATCAGCGCCAAGTTGGTTGGTGATTGCTTCTATATTTGGTTTTCTACTGATCACCTTTTTTAAAGTATTCCCAATGTATTATGAAAATTATCAATTGGGAGCGGCATTAAACTCAGTGCAACAGGACCAAAGTGTCGATCCTAAATCGAAGAAGGCGCTTTGGGAGTCCCTGAAAAAGAATATGTTTGTGCAGGAGGTAAGATCGATAGGTCGTGAAAATGTTGAAATTACCCGAAAAGATGGCGTCACAACAATTACCATACAGTATGAAACTAAGGACGATTATGTAGGTAACCTTACAATCGGTGCGAAATTTACCGAAACTATCCAGATACAACGGTGAATGTTGATCTTTTCGAACGCTTAACCGGCTATCCATTTCAACAGACAGAACTTCTCGAGCAGGCATTAACTCACCGAAGTTTTTCCAAAAACTGTAATAACGAGCGATTGGAGTTTTTAGGTGATAGCGTCCTCGGGGTTGTAATATCTGCCCGAATTTATCAGAAACATCCTAAAGCAAGTGAAGGTGAATTGAGCCGATTAAGGGCGTCACTGGTTAAAGAAGAAACGTTATCTCGAATTGCTTCTCGTTTTAATATTGGGGATCTTATAAACCTCGGTGGTGGTGAACTAAAAAGTGGCGGGTTCCGGCGTCATTCAATTCTGTCAGACACCATTGAAGCTTTAATCGGAGCCGTCTATCTTGACGGTGGGCTTGAGGCCTCTCAAGCCGTTATTTTTCGTTTTTTTGAGGATGAACTGCAACAGCTCCCAGATGCTGAATCGTTAAAGGATCCTAAAACCAGACTCCAGGAATATCTTCAGGCGAAACAACTGGATCTGCCGGAATATCGCCTTGTTAAAACAACGGGCAAAGCACATGATCAATTCTTTACCGTGACGTGTTTTCTTGAGTCACTTAATCACTCCGCTTCTGGGCAGGGAAGCTCTCGAAAAAAAGCGGAACAAAATGCCGCATCTGAAATTTTAAAGAAATTACAAATATGACTGAAGGATTTAAAAGCGGCTATGTGGCTTTGATCGGTAAACCTAATACCGGAAAATCAACCCTGATGAATGCGCTTGTCGGTGAAAAACTTAGTATCACTGCGCATCGCCCGCAAACAACACGTCATCAAATTCTGGGTATAAAGACGACGCCGACCTATCAGTCAGTTTTTATCGATACGCCTGGAATTCACGATAACAATAGTAAAGCGATTCATCGATATATGAATCGGGCAGCTACCAGTGTGTTGGCTGACGCTGACTTGATTTGTGTGTTACTAGAAGTTAAGTCTATTAACCAAAATGACGAAAAAGTTTTAAAAATAGTTCGCCAATATAAGAATGTGGTCATCATTCTTAACAAAATCGATCAGGTTTCCAAATCAGACTGTTTGCCAGTAATAAAACGTATCGCTGAACTGGCACCTGACATTGAAATTATTCCGCTATCAGCTCTGGAAAAAGAAAACCTGGAGTCACTCGAAAAGTTTATTATCAACTACCTGCCGATTGGAATACCGCATTTTCCGGATGATCAATTAACCGATAAATCAATGCGGTTTATTGCTGCTGAAATAATTCGAGAAAAACTGTTCCGACAGTTAACTCAAGAATTACCTTACTCGCTAACTGTAAGTATTGATCATTATATAGATGAGAAAGATCTTACTCGAATTTCGGCAACAATCTGGGTAGAGCGAAAGTCACAAAAGTCGATTGTTATTGGAAAGGGCGGGCAGCTATTGAAAAAAATTGGCACAATGGCGCGTCAGGATATAGAGCGCCTTGTTGATAATAAGGTATACCTGCAGCTTTGGGTTAAAATTCGAGAAGACTGGGCTGATGACGAAAGGTCGCTCGCTGCTTTCGGATATGCGGATGGCGCCTAGCGTATATGATCAACCTGCTTTCTTACTGCATCGTCGAGAATGGCAAAACACTAGCCTGATCCTGGATTGCCTGACCCTTAATCATGGGCGAGTTAATCTCATTGCTAAGGGAGGGCGCAATAGCCGAAATCGCGCCTTATTCCAACCCTTTATTGCTTTAACGCTCAGTTGGGCAGGTCGATCAAATTTACCAACCCTAATTTCTATCGACGGCGAAATATTAGATGTTGATGATAATAGCTATCTGTCTCTGCTTTATATTAATGAGCTTCTAACCGTTTTTCTTCCTAAAAATGATTCGGCCGAGTTTGTTTATTTACGATACCGGTTTCTATTAGAATCTACCCGTGGACTGATGGTCGATCCGCGTGATTTACGTAGTTTCGAACGAGACTTAATGGATGACTTAGGCTATTTGCCAGACCTCGAAATAGACGCAAATACTGGATCACCGATTAATGATTCTGAATACTACCAGTTTGATCCATCAATGGGTTTTTTTGAAACAGAAAATAACGCTTTGGGCTATTTAGGGTCAAATATTCGAAGCTGGAATGATGGAGTACTAGTTTCCAGTGCGGTAGATAAATTATCAGCCAGGGTTATGCGGTCGATAATTGATTTGAATTTGCAGGGGAAAATCCTACATTCAAGAAACGTCTATCGTCAGATAAAAAAATTCGATTCGCCTAAAAATTAATATTCGCAGTTCTATTTTGAAAAAAATATTTAGGTTCAGAGCTTCCTGGTAGTTTGTCGGTAAGCCACAGCAGGGAAATATATATTTTAGAAAATTTCGTAATGAATCAATTATGACCCTGAATTTTAATGTTTAACCTTCTATCGTCTCTTGAGTCATATTATTCTCAACTTCTATTACCTCCTGTTGAATTATTTTGAGTTCTTTGATTAAGTTGGTAACGGCCTCGTTAATAAAATGATCACTGCCATCTTCAAGCACACAGTTGGTATTAGTGACCAATTGTTTTAACTTTGGAAGGCTTGCATAGCAGGTAATGCCCTGAAGTTTATGAACGGTCATTGCCAGACTTGTTATGTCCATAGATTTTTTTTGACTTTCCAGTTTTTCTAGATGATCGGGTATATCCCTTAGTAAAATCTGTAAAATTTGGCTGAGTAAGTCGTGACTATTGGCAGATAATTCGAGAGATTTTTCAAAACTAAAAGACTCAATACAGTAATCATCTTCGGAATTGATATTTTCAGTTGAGACTTTGTGAATTTGTAACGTTGCCGTATTAACAATGGCCTGAAATTTATCTTCATCTATAGGCTTGCTCAAGTAATAGTCGAAGCCCAATTCGAGTAATCGACTTTCTTCGGTATCAAGTGCGTTAGCTGTTAACGCAACTATGGGTGTTAGCATATCGGGTTTTTTATTGCGCATCATATTAAGCAGCTCTATGCCATCAATATCGGGCATTTGAATATCCAGAATAATTAAATCGAATGTTTCAGCCTCAAATAATGCCATCGCTTTGATGGCATGGTTAACATCGATAACTGTATGGCCCCATATGCGAATAAGTTCCGCCCCGAGCTTTAAATTGACCTGGTTATCATCAACTAGTAGCACACTTCGGGACTCTATCCATTGATTGCATTTTTGGGTTGAATTTGGTTCTGGTGTTTTATGCACCGGAGGATCTAGTGGGCGAAGGATTTTTTGCAGTTCTTTTTGAGCGGTTATGGTTGATATGAACTCAATCTGATCTCGATACTGTATTGGAACTACCGTTTGATCGTGATGTGTAACTATGATTCTAATCGACGGATATTGCTGTGCCAGCCAGGTAATTTTGGGCAATGACAGGGTGATATGACGAAGGTCCATGATGACAAAATCAATATTTTTGGCATTTTTATAGGTAGTATCGAGGATTTTCTCTTCGTGACGGTTACTCACTAGAACTGATTCAACTTCGACTCCTGCTCGTTCAAAGAGTGCATGTATTTCCTGCCGCCCCGACGCACTGCCCGAAAAAACCAAACCGGATCCTATGGGTTTAGACGCAATATGAAGGTCGTTGAAATTTTTATCCAGCTTAATGGGTACAGTTAATGTAAAACAGGATCCTTTTCCTTCAGTACTGGTGAGCGAGATATCGCCCCCCATCAATTGAGACAAATTCCGACTAATCATCAGACCCAGACCGGTACCTGTATTTCGACGACTGTTATCAGTATCGGCCTGACTAAATGCGGAGAACAGGCCGATTTGACCTTTCTCTGAAATACCGATACCGGTGTCTTCGATGTCGATTGTTAATGTGGAGCTTATATTATTAAGCGCCTCGACTAAAACACGGACAATAACTTCACCGTGATAGGTAAATTTTATGGCGTTACCAATTAGGTTCATTAGGATTTGTTTAAGTCTGAGTTTATCACCTACTACATTATTGGGTGTATCACTGAAAACGATAAGATTTAGGTCAAGGTCTTTACTGAGCGCACTGATGAAAAGAATATCGCGGGATTGTTCCAGAACCTCTATCAAGTTAAAATTTTCTTCGACTATTTTCAGTTTTCCCGATTCAACTTTTGAAAAGTCCAGGATTTCATCAATGATACTGATCAAGTCCTGGGTTGATCGAAAAATTGTATCGGCGTAGGACTGCTGTCGCTCATCGAGATTTGAATTGGCAAGCAGTCCGATGAATCCTTTAATACCGTTTATCGGGGTTCGAATCTCGTGACTCATATTAGCGAGGAATCGGGACTTTGTTTGATTGGCCGCCAGCGCTTCATCTCGAGCGAAGCCAAGCTCTTTATTTTTGGATTCCAGGTCGCTAATGGCATCATTCAGCTGTACGGTGGCCTGTTCAATTTGTTCATTAAGATGCTGTCGGCTTGTCATTAATGCTTCTGTCATTCGATTAAAACTATTTTGCACAGCACCAATTTCATTTTTTTCAATCGATTTTATGGTCTCTCCCAAATTCCCTTTTTCGACCCGTTTGAGATGATCCCGAAGCGTTATGATTGGACGGGTTATTCGGCGACTTATAAAAACCGCAAGCATGACCGCCAGTATCAACGCAAGAATGAAAAATAAAACAGATTTTTTGAAAATCTGTTTTTTAGTCTCCTCCAGGCTCTGTCTTGATACATACAGATGTACCCAGCCTAGTATTTTCTGAGATGCTTTGTTCGGTGTCTGGTGGGGTGAAAAAATATCGCTGTTATCAATATTTTGTAAGACTACGGGTTCTCGATAATAAAAATAGTTCGAAATATTATTTTGTTTAAAACTATTACTGGATGCACTAGCGACGACCAGACCCTGATTGTCGAGGACAGAAGCTTTGACAATATCAGCGGTATTTATTGATTGGCGCAATAAAATATTAATCTGATTATCTGTGCCAGAAATAAGGTCAAATTCGGCAGCCCCCGCAATTTGTCTCGCGATAATTCGACCTTTGCTTTGTAACAATGTACTGGCCTGCTCTATATTGCTGTTGATATTGAAGTAAGTAAAAAACAGGTCTACAAGGAAAACGGGTAATAAAGTTACTACCAAAATCTGATACTTTATACTTGGCCTCTTCATGGCGAAATCTCATCAATGTATTGGCGAATCGATTCAATTTCAGGAAGTTGAATACCAAGCGCATGGGCTACGTGATCATTCTTGATGATTGAGTAATAACGGGCAGGCTGGTTTACTTCTGGCATTGGCGCGGTAGTTGATCTAAGTTGATTAATAACATCTGCAATATGCCTTCCTATATCAATGGGTGAAGAATATACCGATGCAAGTGCTCCAGACTTGACGTGTGCGGGCGAGTAGCTAATGACAGGTTTTAATTTTCGATAAGTGGTTAATAAAACCCCCTTTAATGTGTCCCGATTTATTATGCTGCTATCCGGTAACAACAATAGCAAATCATTCTTTTGTAACAATACTCGTAGTGTGGGCAAAAGTTGTGCACGGTTTTCTGGGTGATATTGTGTAATACCCGTGAAGCGTTTATTGAGTAAATCGAGTGTTTTACCTTCAAAATTTATTGCTGAGCTAGTGAGCAAGCCAATGTTCGAGGGATTCAATAAATACTGAGACAATGCAATGTAACGATCGAGCGGCTGATCGAGATAAATGTTGTAGTGATCTTGTTTTAGTTCCTGACTTGAAAATGAACGTTGCTCTGATGTGATATAGGCATTTATTTGTTTTTGATTGCCGGTCGTTGGTTTGTGCGATTTAATCGCATTGGTACCAAGACTAATCAATATATCAGCATTTTTTAAAATCTCTCCTGCGGATAATATTTCTTCCACTTCGATAATTCTATACCGTGCAGCACCGTTAATCGTATTGATTAAGGTTTTTATGGTTTCGTTGTAATAGTCGTTATCGCTGCTTTTAATGATGGCAATTTGGTCAACATCGGAACCAAATGAAGGATTTGCAATTAAAGAAAATGAGGCTATTACAAAAAGCCATGTTGCAGTGTATTGGTTATTGATTCCTTTCATGCTTCGTCTCAGAAGTCTCGGGTAAACCTCAAATAAATAACTCTATCCTGCCTATTTTCTTTTTCGTAATCTTGATATTCCGCGAGTAAGTTCTGACCTATAATTTCTACTCTAGTTCGATACACCGCATTTAAATCATGGACATACCGCATATCGATTCGATTAACGGGTTCGATAAAGTCCTGACTGTCGACCCAGCGAATTCTATCGGTGTAATACCAGGCCATCGAAAACGCCTGATTGTCCGCAACTTGATATTGTGTCGAAATAGAACCGCTGCGGTCGGGAAAAGAATGATGGTAATCGAAGTCGGTCGACTTTTTTTCAAGAAAACCAAGTGACGCATGTACCTTCATTATTTTTGACACTTTGAAATCTATTTCGAATTCTATGCCCTGGACTTCGGTTTTATCAGAGTTTTTAGTAAACACAACATCGAGTGGCACGACTCCAAAGATAGGGAAGTTATGATCAATTTCTCGATCATCGGCATCAATGTGATTAGATATTTCAAATTTATAAATTTTCACATCGGTTGTTATAGTTCGATTGCTAAATTGGCTATACAGTCCAATTTCAAAAGATTCAATTTCCTCCGGTGATAAATCTACGAATGATTGCCATTGAATAATATCGGTATTGCCTATCGGAGTATCATCTAAACGTATTTCCGTTGGGAAAACAGTAAGGCCCTCCGCTTCCCATAGGATAGGGTTTCGCCTGGCGGTTGATACCACTGTGCGCAGGGAATGATTTTGTGCCAGTTTATAGATTAGAGAAAATCGGCTTGAGGACTCCTTGTTGGTAAATGATGAGTTTTCCAGCATGGTACCTACATCAATTAACCAATCATCTCCAGGCTTCCACTCGAAGCCACTGAACAGTCGTTGAGAATCATTTTCGTGATAGCTTTGGTCATTAAACAGGAATAGTGACTTCACTCGATCTTTCCTTATATTCGCCCCATAAACTACACGAAACGACGGTTGAATTTGAAGGGTTTGACTAAATTCAATGTCGGTTCTTTCTGAAATTCGATCAAAGTCGATGAGGGTGTGTAGTGTTACCCCTGAAGGAGGGTCACCCGTTCCCATAAATTCTTCGAGTGTAATGGCACCGGGGTCATAATGATCATCAACATTGTGTCGGGTGTGAGTCATTCTTACGGTACTGGTAACGTTTGGCTGAATAGATTCCCATAGAACATTCATATAGGTATTGGTGGCTTCGTCTTCCCGTTTGAGGTCACTGAAACTATCTTCAAACCCTCGTCCGGTTCTGCTGTCGCTACTGCCCAGATGAAAGGTCCAGAGCTGATTATTGCTATTTGAATAGTCAAGTCTGAAATTGAGTTTTACCGCTTCCTTGGAATCATTTATAGAGCCAAAGCCATCATCATTTATGCTACCAAGGCTTACTCGCCAATCAATATTTTCAAAGTGGTGAGCAAATCGTAAATAGGCATCCTTGATATCTGGATTTGAGCGATCACTGCTGGTGATTGCAAAGCTCGATCCAAAATCTTCTGAGGCATGACGGGTAATAATATTGATCGAAGCGAGAAAAGCATTCGCCCCGTAGGTTACGGCATTTGGCCCTCGGATAATTTCAATACTTTCGATGTCTTCGATCAGCAAAGGCAAATTGGACCAAGGAATCCCGCCGAATGAAGGGATAAATACTGAGCGTCCATCGATAAGCACCTGCATTTGCCGAGCAAATTTATGTCCCATTCCATTGTAGCTGACAACGGGGATGTGACCTTTGTGATAGCCAACCACAAATCCAGGCACCATTTTAAATAAATCAGCGATCTCTCTGACACCTGAGCTTTCTATCATTTGTCGGGTTATGACGCTGACGGTTGCTGGAGACTCTTGTCGAGGTTTACTCATTCGAGAAGCTGTGAGAATAATTGGAGCCTCGTCAAAAAAGTCAGACTCAGCCCACTGACCATCAACTGTTTGGGCAAAGGCCCGAATGGAAATGAAAACGATTAGAGAAAATACAGTAAATTGAATAAAAGTTTTTATCACGTTATTTTCTCGAATTAATTCAATGATAGCTGCTTATCTGCAGTTGAAGTTTTCCTATACTAGCCCGCTATTTGTGAGACCCTGATTCAGTCATTCCTATTTAGTTCGTCGAATGATTACAGGTGTAAAATAAATTTGAATTATTAGACCGATACTCAGATAAAGGCTCAGGACCTTATGCTATGTTTTTACAGGATTATATAGGAAATACTCCGCTCGTCACCTTACAGCGAATAGGCGCAGAATCAGGTAATCGTATTTCATTGAAACTAGAAGGAAACAATCCAGCAGGTTCGGTGAAAGACCGGGCTGCATACGGCATGATAACTCGCGCAGAAGATCGTGGGCAAATTAAACCAGGTGATACCTTGATCGAGGCTACCAGTGGAAATACCGGCATTGCACTGGCAATGGTCGCTGCAATGCGAGGATATAATATGGTGCTCATCATGCCGGATAATATGAGTCAGGAACGAGTGTTAAGCATGAGTGCATTTGGTGCTCAAATAATTAAGGTAACCAGTGAGCAGGGCATGATTGGAGCTCGAGACCTGGCAGATCAGATGGAAATCGAAGGAAAAGGAATCGTCCTCAATCAGTTTTCCAACAGCGCCAATCCCGAAGCACATTACAACGGAACAGGTCCTGAAATCTGGCAACAAACTGAAGGTAGCATTACTCATTTTGTCAGTGCAATGGGAACGACTGGAACAATTATGGGATGCTCGCGATATTTGAAAGAAGCTAATTCGGAGATTTGTATTATCGGTGTGCAACCAGAAGATGGTTCGACAATTCCCGGCATACGGCGATGGCCTGCCGAATATGTCCCCGCAATTTTCGATGCCGCTCGGGTTGATAGGGTTATCGACGTAAGCCAGTCCGAAGCCGAACACTGGGCACGTGAACTTGCCAGTAAGGAGGGCGTTTTCTGTGGAACCTCTTCAGGGGGCGCACTGGCGGCAGTGCTCAAATTGTCATCTGAATTGGAAAATGCACATATCGTCAGTATTGTTTGTGATCGAGGTGACCGATATCTGTCTACAGATTTATTTTCCTGATCTACATTTAGCGGCCATCAGAATTTATTTTTCAGGTTAGAATGG
>JBLIOG010000045.1:0-20893 GCA_047639625.1 Gammaproteobacteria bacterium | reverse complement strand
TGCTCAAACGGCTATTTGCTGACTTTTCAATTCGTGCTTTAAACTGATCCTGGCTGGCAGAATAATCATTGATAAAGAACAAGTTTTCCCAAAACGATAATTCTGGTCGGTTAGTTCCTATGTCCCGGTAATTCCAGTCGGTTTGCATAATACCCAGAAGGGGTTCCTCCAGAATTAACGGATAACCTTCTGAAGCCCAGAACTGCTTGACCAACCTGTACATATCTTCAGGTGATTCATCAATTTGTAACCAGTAAAATCCCTCTCCTCCCATCAATAGAATAGACTCAACAGCAACCAGTACTGAACGAGCCTCTCCTTCTTTCGACGTTTGTATGAAACCAGCAGGCAATGCATACTTTGATTCAAGTTTCTTAGCCTGGAGATCAGGTGGTAACTCCAAATTTTTGCCCACTTTGGTACTGAGATAAGGGTTTGGCGAATTGTCAGAAGCGCAGGCTGCTAAAAACAAAAATGATACTGCTAAGAAGCCTCGAAACATGATTTTCATAAAACACCGCATGCCTGCAATTCAGCACGTAGCGGTGGGTGAAGCTCTTCTGATAATTTGGTCATAGGCAAACGCATATTTAAATCGCCGTAACCCATTTGAGAAACAGACCATTTCACTGGGATGGGGTTTGATTCGGTAAATAATAATTTGTGGAGATTGGCTATTTCACGATCTGCATCACGCGCTTCCTGTACTTTTCCAGCAATCGCCAATGCACACATTGCGGCCATCTTTGCAGGGACTACATTAGCCGTTACAGATATAGCACCGTGACCACCGTTTAAAATAAACTCACAGGTTGTCGAATCATCCCCAGTAAGCAATGCAAAATCAGCACTTACGCCAGCTTTGATTTCGGCTAAACGATCCATACTACCTGTAGCCTCTTTGATACCTACAATATTTTTAACTTTCGATAGCTCACATACGGTGGGGGCCAACATATCACAAGCTGTTCGGCCCGGAACATTATATAAAATTTGCGCAATATCAACGGCATTAGCTATAGCTTGATGATGCAAAATTAAACCATGCTGGGTCGGTTTGTTGTAATACGGAGTAACCAGTAAAGCGGCATCGGCTTTAACGTCACGGGCACATTTTGTCAGATGAATGGCTTCTTCGGTAGAATTAGCGCCGGTTCCTGCAATCATTGGAATACGTCTCCCAATCATTTCATATGATCGACTAAGCAATTCGCAGTGCTCCTGGGGATTGAGAGTGGCAGACTCCCCTGTAGTTCCGGCAATGACTAGTCCATTCGTCCCTTGTGCAATATGGAAATCAATCAATCGCTGTAAGCAATCGAAATCTATCGCTCCACTTTCCAGCATCGGAGTTACCAAAGCAACTAAACTTCCTTTAAACATGATGACCTCTAGACCGCAATTTTTAACAAGTCGCGTATGGTATAAAGACTACTCGTAGACTACAACAGTAAACCACTGTCAGGATCGTGAATTTCCTGTTTTATCGGAGATACTTAGGTATTTTCTGATTCAGGCAATGAGCGGCTGGATGGCCAGGCTTTTATAACAGCTTGCACAAGCGTTGCGAGAGGAATCGCAAAGAACACACCCCAAACACCCCAGACACTGCCAAAAAATACAACCGCAACAATAATCGCGATCGGATGTAAGTTGACTACTTCAGAAAACAACAGAGGTACTAGAAGGTTTCCATCGAGAAACTGAATGAATGCATACACGGCCATGAGGTATCCAAACTCAGAGGTAGAGCCCCATTGGAAATAGGCAATCAACGCAACCGGTATGGTCACGACCGTCGCACCGACATAAGGAATGATGACTGAGAGACCAACCAGCAAACTCAAAAGCATCGCGTAATTTAATCCCAAATAGGCAAACGCAATATAAGTGGCAACCCAGATGACAATAACTTCAATAAACTTCCCACGCACGTAGCTGGCTATTTTAATATCGAGGTCGGCCCAGACCTGCCGAACCAGGCGCCTTTCCTGAGGCATGAAATGACCCAGCCAATCCAGAATCAAATCTTTATCCTTCAGAAAGAAAAAAACCATCAACGGTAATAAAATCATATATACAAAAAAGGTGATAATACTAACTACCGACGATAATGACAGGCTGACTGCCCGCTGACCACCGCTGGTAATTTCCGCACGCAATAATCCAAGAATTTCCGAGATCTGTTGTGAAGAAACATAGTCAGGATACTTTTGGGGCAATTGAGATAGCAATTGCTGCCCTTTTCCCAACATTGTCGGGGTTTCCCTAATCAATTCGCTGATTTGCTTCGATAGGAGTGGTAATAAAACAAAAAAAGCCAACAAAATAATGGTTAAAATTAGAGCCGTAACCAGACTCGCAGCCAGCGTTCGATTGAGTCTTAAACGCACCACTGCTCCCTCGAACAGGTAGGCAACAATGATACCCACCAGTATGGGTAACAAGTGGGCGTTCATAACTACAATTAGCATCGCGCCAAAAATCAAAATCAGAGCAAATATAATCGTTTGAGGATCTGAGAAATTTCGCTCATACCACTGTTTAATAACGTTAATCATTGGCCTGATACTTTTTTGTTCTGCGCTTCAAATAGAATTTCCAGTTTATCAATAACCAACTCGGCAGTTTTCCCCTGCAACAAATGGGTGATCAATAAGTCAGAAGCCTCATGTAAAATTTTGTTGGTATTTACCATTGGAAAACGGTTTCGAAGTCGCTTCATAACAGCTATGACAGTTTCATGCTGTGGACGTTCGACGTATTCCGGCAGGTTTACTTCCACATCCAAATTAGAATCTGCCAGCTTATATCGCTGGTGAATATAGTACGCATAATCTTCACCTGCGCGCTGATGTTCTGGCGCGAGTTCTTTCAGAATTCGCTCAAGCTGAAAAAGGTCGACGGTCATACCTGGCTCAACTTAAATTAAGATTCCTTACGCTTTTTGACACAGTAGCGGTGTGCAAATTCGAGCAATTCTTCCATTAAAGTAACCCTGAATTTTTGTCGCTGACGTACGAATGAAAATGGCCTACTTAGTGGAGGGTCCAGATTTAGCACCGCTAGAGTATTCAGTTTTAACTCTTTTTCTATGGTGGATCGAGATATTATTGAGATACCCATTCCTGCTTCTACCGCACCTTTCAGGGCTTCAGGACTGCCTAATTCAAGGCAAATATCAAGATCACCCGGCACAATACCCTGTTCTTTCAAATAATTCATGATCACATCACGGGTTCCCGATCCTTCTTCTCTACTCACAAAAGGATACTTCTGGATGTCAGACGGCTTAACACTTCCGCCTCGTTTTACCAGTTCATGATCAGGAGCAGCTACCACGACCAGATGGTCATGGTGACACACTTCGACAATTAAATTTTTATTCGATACTGGTGATTCAACAATGCCAAGATCTATGACATTGTGCTCTACCATTGAGACAATTCCGTCTGAGTTGGCAACCTTGAGTCTCAAGCTAATATCTGGATGGAGGTTTTTGAATTCACCGAGCAATGCGGGCAACATATATTCGGCGATTGTAGTGCTCGCACCTATGGTCAAAGCACCACTTATTTCACCTGTCAAATCCCGGACTGAGTTTTCCATTTCAGAATAGAGATCGAAAATACGTTCAGCGAATTCAGCGACCTTCTCGCCTGCAGGCGTCAGGCTGACTTTATTATGAGTTCGATCAAATAGCCGAGTGTTGAAATATTCCTCGAGTTGTCTAACCTGAAAAGTAACCGCAGGCTGAGTCATATGGAGCGCTTCGGCAGCCCGAGTGAAGCTTAATAATCTGGCGACAGTAAAGAACACCTTTAATCGACGGTCACTCATTGCCTTTCAGTCATCAATAGTAAGAGTAACATTATATAACTTTTCTATGGCTTTCGATATAAGCCTGATGATCGGCTATCGAATTCCAACGAGTGTTTACGGGCAGGATTTCGAATAATGGATGACACTGTGGTAGTTGGCTCGTAAACTATCATTGTTACAAAATTCGGGAAAACTATGAAATATTTATATTTACTCCTCCTTTTATTTTCTGCATCAACCTTTGCCGGCAGCATACATAAATGGGTCGATGAAAATGGCGATGTTAATTACGGTGACTCCCCTCCTGCGCAGACTAAAACACAACCCGTGAGGGTAAGCGGTCCACCGAGCAATACAGGGAAAGCTTTACCAAAATCAGTCGATCCTAAGGCAGACACTAATCGTGCCGGTAATGTGCCTGCTGATCAGGCGAAAATAGCTTGCGACCAGGCCAAAGCTGATTTGAAAGTCATTAAGAATAGTAGCCGAGTCAAACTCAAACAAGCCGATGGAACTGAACGATACCTGACAACTGAAGAAATTGGACAACGACGCGATGATGCGGCAAAAGATGTTGATCAATTTTGTCAGTAGTACCCGCACAAAGTTATTTAGGTGCAATTTTGATTTTGGAATTTCAGGAGCCCTGAACGTCTCTATTTAAATTACCACTGATTTTAATTTCAACACTCCTTTATAATGACTGCGTCAGAATCTAGACACCGCTCTGACAAATTTCATTTCGCCAACTTAATCATCCAATTTATATGAAAACATCCGCCTATCACCTGGCCACCTTGAAAGAAACGCCTGTTGAAGCAGAAATCCTCAGCCACCAGCTCATGTTAAGGGCCGGCTTGATCAAACGAACCGCGTCCGGCATTTACAGCTGGATGCCGCTTGGGTTAAGAATTCTTCGAAAAGTAGAAAATATTGTTCGTGAAGAAATGAACCGGGCAGGAGCGATGGAGTTACTATTACCTGCTTTTCAACCCGCCGAGCTTTGGCAGGAATCTGGGCGTTGGGAGCAATTCGGCCCCGAATTACTCAGAATTAAAGACCGACATAATCGAGAAGCCTGTATAGGCCCCACTCATGAAGAAGTTATAGTGGATATTTTCAGGCGCGATATTAAAAGTTATAAACAATTACCCGTAAACTTTTATCAGATTCAAACCAAATTTCGAGACGAAATTCGGCCCCGGTTTGGTGTCATGCGATCTCGCGAGTTTATTATGAAAGATGCCTATTCATTCCATATAGACCAGACATCTCTTCAAAAAACCTATGAAGTAATGTACCAGGCGTACAGTAAAATATTTGATCGCTTCGGTCTTGCTTATCGTGCGGTCAATGCAGATTCGGGCTCGATTGGTGGTAGCACTTCCCACGAATTTCATGTCCTCGCTGATTCAGGCGAAGACTCAATAGCTTTTTCTGATCAGAGTAATTACGCGGCGAACATTGAGATGGCCGAAGCTGTTCCCACCGAAACCACACGTCCAATAGCTGGCGAGGCAATGAGCACAGTAGAAACACCGGATGTTCATAGCATCGATGATTTGGTCAAAGCTCAGACCGTTAAAGCTGAGCAATGCCTAAAGACATTAATTGCAGAATCAGCAGACGGCGGCTTAGTCGCACTGGTTATTCGGGGTGATCACGATTTAAATGCACTAAAAGCGGAAAACCTCGATTCGGTAGCCTCACCGTTCAAACTTGCAGAACCCGAAACAATTAGGCAGCAATTAGATTCCGATATCGGCTCATTGGGCCCCATTGGGCTTAAAATCCCTATTTATGTTGATCGAAGCGCTGCGCTGGTTGCCGATTTTATTTGCGGTGCCAACCAAAACGGCCGCCATCACATAAATGTAAACTGGGGACGTGATGCAATAGAACCTCAAGTTGTCGATATACGGAACGTAAAAGAGGGAGATCTTAGTCCCGATGGTCAGGGAAAGCTGGGGATTCTCAGAGGAATCGAAGTAGGTCATATTTTTCAGCTTGGCACTAAATACAGTGAAGCAATGCAAGCCAACGTGCTGGATGAAAACGGTAAACCTCGAACGCCCTCAATGGGTTGTTATGGTATCGGCGTTACCCGTGTTGTGGCGGCAGCTATCGAACAAAATAATGATGACAAGGGGATTTACTGGCCCGATTCAATGGCTCCGTTCCACCTTGCAATCTGCCCACTAAATTACAATAAGTCGGATCAGGTCAAGCAATTTACAGATGATCTTTATGCAAATTGCATTTCTGCTGGAATTGATGTGTTACTCGACGACAGGGGATTGCGACCCGGTGCTATGTTTTCTGATATGGAATTAATTGGTATACCACACCGTTTAGTTATCAGCGACCGGGGGCTAAACAATGGCCTTTTTGAGTACAAAGGCAGGCGGGATGATGAATCAGTCGATAAGTCAGTTTCTGATTTAAAACAATTTTTAGCAGAATTATTTCCTACCCATTAACCAAAGCTCGAAGACGAGACTAATGAAGGTGTTTAGCTGGTTTTATTATGTTGCTAAATGTTCGTTGGTTATCATCTTTATCACTCTGTTGACAATAATTCCTGGCGAACAATCCCAGGCGAATAATAAACAATCACCTGATCAGTATGACCCTGAACTCAGGAAATTATTATTGGAAGCCATCGCAACTACCAGCAGTTTTGAAGATCGATTTGAAGCTGAGGTTTGGTTGCTCGACATGTCTAATCGACTAAAGCGATTTGTCGATGATCCTGAAATTCGAATCAAACTTTTGAAACGAATACATCACGAGGCTAGCCGGGTTAACATCGAGCCTGAAATTATTCTCGCATTGATAGAAGTTGAGAGCCATTTCGATGAGTTCGCAATTTCAGTCGCAGGCGCCAGAGGTCTTATGCAGATAATGCCTTTCTGGTTAGACGAAATTGGCACTTCAGATAAGAATTTGTTTAAACCACGAACCAATCTGCGAATGGGATGTACGATATTACGATACTATCTGGACATTGAAAAAGGTAATTTGTTTCGGGCTTTAGCCCGATATAACGGCAGTCTGGGGAAAAGAATCTATCCTGATAAGGTGTTAAAAGCACTCAACAAGCGTTGGTTTGTGCAATAGGGATATATTTACGTTTATCTTGCTGATTAATGGTCGTAACGCGGTGGCGCAACCTGCTGTACTTCTTCTATTGTTGTTATTCCTCGTGCTACTTTTTGTGCACCCGCCAGGTTTAGTGGTCGCATACCCTGTTTAATCGCACTTTGGCGAAAGCTGATAAGATCAGTTCCTTTCGAAATTTCCTGTCGCAGATTATCATTAATCGGCATCATTTCATAAATGCCCACACGACCGAGATAACCCGTTTGACGACATTCAAGACATCCCTCTGGCGCCATAATAGAATTCGGGGGCGAAGTGGTCCATGGCTTAATTAAAGCCTGCCAATCTAAAAGATCGAAATCATGTTCTTTCTTGCAATGAGGACACAGTGTCCTAACCAGACGCTGTGCGACAACACCAATTAGGGTCGCACTAATTAAATAGGACGGTACGCCAATCTCAGTCAGTCGCGCAATCGCAGAAGGTGCATCGTTGGTATGCAAAGTGGATAGAACAAGGTGACCGGTTAAAGCAGCCTGCACCGCCATTTCAGCGGTTTCCCTATCGCGAATTTCGCCCACCATAATTATATCGGGATCTTGCCTCAAAAGAGTTTTTACACCACTGGCAAAATCCAGGCCTATATTTTGTTGAACCTGCATTTGATTGAAACTAGGCTCCACTAACTCTATCGGGTCTTCAATCGTGCAAACATTTACTTCAGGACGAGCCAGATATTTTAAGCTGGTATATAGAGTCGTTGTTTTGCCTGACCCGGTAGGGCCGGTTACCAATATAATTCCATGCGGTTGCGAAATCATATTGTTCCACATATCTGACTCTTTTTTCTCGAAACCGAGTGCTGAAAAATTCTTAACCAGAACTTCGGGATCAAAAATCCTTAATACCAGCTTCTCGCCAAAGGCGGTAGGCATACTGGACAATCTTAATTCAATTTCGGATCCGTCAGGAGACCGTGTTTTAATTCGCCCATCCTGTGGTTTTCTTTTTTCCGCAACATCGAGTCGCCCCATAATTTTTATACGACTGATGACCGCATTGGTTATATTAGCAGGGATTTCATAAACCTTATGCATAACGCCGTCAATTCTAAATCGTACATTACCCTGGTCTCTCCTGGGTTCGATATGAATATCACTGGCACGTTGATCAAAGGCATATTGCATTAACCAATCAACAATACTGACAATATGCTGGTCATCCGCATCAACTGATCCGGTTTTTCCAAGTTCAATCAGTTGTTCAAGGTTTTGTAAATTAGAAGATGATTGACCTGCTGTAGCACCCGCCTTTTCCATGGCATTGCTAACGCTATAAAACTCTAAAAGGTAATTTCGAATATCCGATGGATTGGCTATGACCCGTTTAATTGATTTCGAAACTATTCGATTAAGTTCATCCATCCATTCTGTGTTGAACGGATCGCTGACTGCAATAGTTACTTCAGTATTCGTTACGGCAATTGCAATAATATTGTAGCGGGCAGCGTAGGCATAAGACATCACCGAGGTGCAGGAAGAGACATCCATTTTTAAGGGGTCAAAATGATATCGATCAAGACTGGCCTCTCGACCCAACCAATCAGTTAAATAATTGAGACTTAAAACCTGTTGAGGGTCCTGTTTATGATGCCACTGTCGCCTGGCGATCAGTTCGAGAGCATGAAATTTTTTCCGGTCTTCGGCAGAAACTAGCGAAGAGACCATAACTGCCTTTTCCTGCTCTACGATGCCCTGGTCAACCAGTCGACTCAGTAACCCTTCAAGGCTTGCTTCAGAACTCTGCACCTTTTTATTAATCTTGTAATTCAATCGTAACCGGCATATTAGCAGGTATTTTCCCGTTTGCAGTAAATATAACCTTCAAGTCAAACGCCGGTACTTCTCCAGATTGGGAGCTTCGCTCAAAGCTAATTGATAAGACTTTCCCCGAAAACGTCTGCCTGAGATAAGTCACTACTGCTGGCTGATCGACCAGGTCCGGCGTCCATATATCTGAGCCAATTTTAGCCATAGCAACCATTTGCTGAAGGTCAGCCATTTCGATTAATGGGCTGATATCAATATCCGGATTCACAAACGCGCCAACATGCGAGTTTAACGTTAAAACTCGACCGCTAAGAGGGGCAAATAACTGGGCACTCTGCAAATAATAGGATGCAAGGTCTGAACTAGCGAGCGCGGCTTCGTATCTGGATTGCGCGATCTTTAAGTCAATTTCTGAATTATCCAGGTCTACTCTGGCCAAGGTATCACGATCATAAAGCTCCTGTGCCTTGTCGAATTCGGCTTGCAGCCTGTCAATCACGGGTTTGAGGGCCTGAGCCAGCGCACTATAGTGAGCGCGCTCTGCCTCAAACGGAGTCGGATCTAGTTCCAGTAACAAATCTCCCTTCTGTACCATGTCACCAATGGATACATATACTTTGCTCACAACTCCCTTTTGAGGAATCGTTAAATGAATACGATCGGCAAATTCTGTACTTCCAGATAATTGCACCGCATGACTAGTACCCCAGAAAAAGAGAAATATTAGTAAAAAGAAAAATCTGGGAAACATGGTTGTTACTCTCTTCCTGTATTAGCTGATCCAATAAAATAATCCGGACCGACGAGACTTTTCAATCGTTGATAGGCCAATTCAAAGCCATATTCCGCTTTCAATCTAAGTGTTCGACTATTCGAAAATTCGACCATCGCATCGCCGAGATCTGTTTTAAACTCAAGCTCATACTCCGCTCGACTGCGATCGAGATAAAGGTCTCGATAATCTTCTTCTATCGCGAATCCACGTGCCACCAATTGTTGTTGCGACATTCTTTGCCACAACTCCAGTAGCTCTATACGCAACTTTGCTTCGTATGCCTGGTACTCAGCAATAATTTGATGGTACTGAGAACGCGCAACGCCCCCTAAGGTTGTACTAATTGAACCCCCAAATAAAGGCCATTTAAAATAAAGCGAAGCACGCCATTCATCACGTGTTGCGGAATCACGTTCATATTCAGAGAGCTCTAGTTCAAAATCCAGTTTTGCATTGTGAGTGTTTTCAGCTGCAGCAATGGCATGATGAAATGCCAGTATGCGATTACGATACATTTCGGCTTCGGGACTATATTTCAGGGCAGCCGTCAACATTTCGGCTAACTCACCTTTTACTTTGATGTGTAAATTTACATCCGGTTTTTCCAGGTTAGAAGCGAGATGATCTGGATACCCCATTAATAATGCCAATTTTTGCCGGGTAAATCTTTGCTGATTTACAGCGAAATAACGGCGTTGGCGTATAGTTTCGTACTCTGCCTGAAGCTTTAGAACGTCAATATCAGATGTGGTTCCTAATTGTCGTCCATCGCGGGCTCGATCAAATCGAATGAACCCAAGCGCAAGCGCTTCATTCGATGAGATAAACTCATTATCTGCATTTAATACTTCGAAATACTGCTCTAAAATAACCAGGCGCCGTTCAACTACAATGTGTTTCTTCTCAGATTCTAACCCTTTATACCATGATGTCAGTTGATTAGTTTTAATGTTCGTCAACCCGAAATCATAAACAGGTTTACTGAGAACCAAACTTGCCAGACTATCCCCAGTTTCATCCTGATCGGACTGACTGGAAGGTCCAACCTGACGAATTCGTCCATTAAAGTCTAGACGAAAATCAGAGCTGGATGCTTCCAGTTTGATTTGTGCAAATGCTTCGCTAATCTTTTGATCAATACGAAAAATATCAGGGTGTTGAACATTGTCCGCTGTAGCCAGTGCAGCTGCCAAAGTCAAAGGCTCAGGGAGATCAGAAACAATTTCCGCCGAAACTTTACTCAGCAGGCAGTAACTACCGAATAGAAAAAAAATCACACCATACCTTATCAAATCTAAGACACCTGGAAGGTGATGATATTGCCGACGTTTAATAGCAGTAGGTTCCCGGGCCATATTATGAGAATGGGTTTTTACGTTTACAGGTGCTATTGCTGTTGCTTTTTAAGGCGCTTAAACCGTGAAAAGCGAATCGGACGACCGTTATCGTCTTTCATCTTATATACACCTTCGGTGACAAATTCTGCCATCCATTTAAATTCTTCAATGCCCGAAGCCGCCCCCGTATATCGAAAAACCTGCTGACCTTCCAGATCGAAAAAGGCGAGGACAGGCGTTGCACGAACTCTATTTTGACTGGCAAATTCTTTCTGAGTCAGCTCGTTACCCTGAAAGTCAGTCATCTCGATATCGCCTTCTATATCGATAGAAAGTGAATGAAATTCCTGGCTAAATAACTCTTGAATTTCAGGGTTATTCAACACCGTGTTTTTCATCCTATGACAGAATGGGCATTCGTCCATTTCAAAGAAAACAAATATACCTTTCTTGCCTCCCTCTACAGCAATTTCAATTTCCTCATTAAGATCGCCTAATGACTGCTGGAAAAAGTATTCATACGGATCTCGAGGGCTTGCCGCGTTGATTTGACTGCTTGTCAAAGCCAGTAGAACAATTGAGAATGTTAAGGTTTTCATTTGCATTTAACGCTCCTAAATTCACCCCCAAGTTCCAAAACTACATTCCGGTCGGGTATTTCTTATACTAATTGTATTCAGTAAATTAATGATTACTACCCTCCCAAATGGCACATCTAGACCAAATATCTATTAAATTAATAAATTATTCTCAAAAAAAAGCCCGCAATGCGGGCTTTTCAATTTGATCTAAGAATTAATTATTCGGATAAATAATCAAGATCAGAAGCTTCGGCTTCTCCAATAGTCCAGGCACCACGATTCTTCGCATGACTGATAGCGGCAGCTCTTTGTGCACCCATGGCTTTCGGAATATAGAAGTATTGCCCTGGGAAGATCAGATCCGCATCTTTAATTTGACCCGAATTCGCTTTATAAATTAGAGGCCAATGGAAGGGGTTACCGTAAACGCCATCCTGTCCCGCAATGTTCCACAAATTATCACCACTAACGACAAGGTAACCACCGAGGAATTTACTGCTAGATGAACTGCTTGAAGAATCACTGGAAGACATAGATGAAGAGTCGCTGCTAGCTGCTGAATCGGAGTCTCCGCTGACTTCAGTCTGTGCTTCTTGCTGAGCCTGATATTGCACAATCGCGTCAGAAGCTTGCTCTTCAGCTTTGTTAGCTAAGATCTTAGCTCGAACATGTTCACAATCTTCAGCTGCTTTCTCAGCTTCTGCAATTAGTTTCGCAGTATCTCTCCACTCATAACCAAGATTTCGAGCACGTGCGTTCTTTAACTTGGCCGCGTATATTGCATTGCGAGCTTCAGGAGTGGTTCCCTGACATTCTTCCACGACTGAAGCTTCAGCAGTTGATGAAGTGTCGCTAGATGACGTTGATGCTGCTGTTGAATCACCACCACCACTGGCACAACCCACTGTAAAAGCTGCGGTCATGGCTGTGATTGCAGCTATTTTCAGAAATTCTGTTGCTTTCATTTACTGTATTCTCCGGGAACTGAAATCAATTGAATTGAATCTTTATACTATAGACCCTTATTTCTTGAGAAGACTACCTTGAACACCTCAACAGGGCAAGTCTAAATATGCAAATTAATAAACGTTCCTTTACAAAAGAATAGAATATTGTAACGTAATTCAGATAGCTTTTCAGGGCACTGATATTTTTCCTAAATTCTACCTTAACCAGGAAACTATTGATAAACCTTTTCCCTTAAGGTACAAAAGCAACCAATCCAGTTACCTTTTTCTCATCGTGCATGCCAGATAATCAACCAATAATTTATCATAACCCTCGTTGTAGCAAGTCTCGTGAAGCGCTTAAAATTCTCGAGGACAACGGTCATTTGCCTGAAATCATTGAGTACCTGAGTGAGCCCCATTCCACCGACCAAATCCGAGATTTAATAAGCATGCTTGGAATATCTCCTAGGGATATTTTACGCACAGGTGAAGAGGCCTATAAAGCCTTAAACCTCGCAGATGTTTCAATATCTGACAATGACATTATCAGTGCAATATGTCAGTACCCCGCTTTACTTGAACGCCCTATTGTTATAAATGGCCAAAAGGCTGTTATTGGCCGACCGCCAGTGCGTATTATTGATATACTATAACCGCTGGTCTCATCCGCTCTTGCAGCCTGCTTTTTGAATGTCAAAGCGACACAAATTTGACCCTTCAAAACCATACTCAATGAACTTTATATACACATTATACTTTGCATAAAATACTGATAGCCTTCTACAGCCGCCATGGTGGAACCGAACGAATGGCCCACCAAATATCCTACGGTATTGAGTCTACCGGTGAGGTAGAGTCGGTTGTAAGGTGTATACCAGAAGTTTCTTTCGAAACTGAGAAAATTGCAAAACAGGTTGCAGAATCGGGGCCGAGCTATGTAACTCTTCAGGATTTATCCGAATGTTCCGGGTTGATCATTGGCAGTCCAGGCTATTTTGGTAATATGGCGGCCTCTTTAAAGCATTTCCTCGATTCTTCAACCCAATTATGGTTATCGGGAGCCCTCGTTGGAAAACCTGCGGGTGTATTCACAAGTACCTCTAGCCAGCATGGCGGTCAGGAATCAGTTTTACTCAGTATGATGCTCCCGCTTTTACATCACGGCATGCTGATTAGTGGCCTGCCCTATAGCGAACCATCACTCAATCGTACGCAGACTGGCGCCACACCTTATGGCCCAAGTCACATCGCAGGCCAAAGCGGACAAGAGTTAAGTAGCGACGAAGTCGAGGCTTGTCGCGCACTAGGCAAACGTATCGCATCATTATCGATGAAACTGATTTAAACGAACATGCATCCATTAAAAGTTGTTAGCTTAATATCACTGGCAGGATTATTCTTTAGCCAGTCCACCCTGTTATTTGTGTCCAATTCAGACAATCTTCTGATTTGGACTCTGATTTTGATTTTACCCTTGCTGCTCCCTGTGAAAGGATTGCTGAGAGATAATCGATACACCTATAAATGGATAGGATTTTTAACGCTATTCTATTTTTGTATTGGCGTCAGTGAACTGGTTTCAAGTCCTGCATTCCGTCTTTATGCTTTGCTAACATTGACCTTCAGTATTGGCTTATTTTTATCGAGTATTTATTATACCCGATATCTTCGATCTCAATAACCAGTCTCAATTTCCTTCATCCGATAACACTTGCTTAATCATTGGAATAGTAATCCGCCGTTGATTGGCCAGTGACGCTCTATCAAGCCTGCTCAACAATTTGAGCTGTGCGCCAAGTTGCCGACTATATCGAGTCAACAAATAACGAACAACATCGTCTGACAGAGTAAGGCCTAATAATTGCGCTCTAAATTTAATAATCCACCCCAATGACTCGTCGCTCACAATGGGTAATTGAAACAAAAGCCCCCAGCACAAACGAGATTTCAAATCTTCCAGAAGACAGATTAAATCTGCAGGGCGGGTTTTGCTCGAAAATAAAAGTCGTTGCTTGTTATCGCGGCATAGATTAATTAGCCGATAAAGATAACGCTCCCAGGCCATGATCCCGCAAAGCTCATCCATATTGTCGATTGCAATCATTTGACCCGGAGGAAGCTCACCAAGCTGATCTGGATCGATATGCTTGAGATCATGACCATTGTACAAAAACAGCGACTGGTCAATTTCTCTGGAATAACCTGACACGGCATTGATTAGATGTGTTTTACCACTATCGGCATCTCCCCAGATACCCAATAACGCCTCACCCTGATTTTTGGCCTGGCTACGTAAACTGGCAAACAATGGGGAAATAGTAATATCATGAAGAAAGTAATTTTCAAAACTGAATTGCCGGTCAAAATGTAATGGTAAGGCGATCTGCGGCGTACTAATTTGGTTGCCCTCTACCTGTATAAGAATAGCTCAAAAGGACCTGACTTCCTCCCTGGATATTAACCTGTGGATAATCAACTTCTTCCAGAACATCACCAATATCAATCAACCTTTGAAGGTCTTCAATCTTGTTTCGGAGTGATAGCTCTAAAGTCACCGAATCACTCGAAATCAAAGAAACTCGCACACGGTCGATAATATTTAACCGACTGAAATATTGTTGTAACGCAATCAGGCCCTTCAGGCCATAGACCGAATCTACACGGACCAACAGTTTCTGATTTTTATTTTTATGATTATCGAGTGCAAACTCAAAGGCCAGGACGCGAGCCAGATGACGAACAGTCTGATCCACCACATCATCTTTGGAGGATGCTTTATGTTTCCACTTGAATATTTGATCAGCAAACCGAACCTCCCAGTCGCCAAACCAACCACTGCCACTTCGACCGGTAATTTGTCCGACGATCACCGCATCCGGGGCATATCGATCAGACAACATTTCAATACTTTCATATTCACGAGCAATGATATTACTCACATCAACCAAAGCTAGATCTTCCAGATCCATCAAGGGAAACAATAATGGTACACCATATGTCTGGGCCTTCTGGTCAAGCAAAGTTACAATATCCGGCGTCGTATCATCTGAGATAAGTTTAATACGTTCATTAACATCGTAACTTGCGACTATCAGACTTCCGGGGCGCTCCTTCCCCCATATTGGGAAGTCATTATCACGTAATAACCCTTCCAGTAATCTCTGATCAAAATCAACCCGTAATATTAATTGACCTGCTTCAAACTCATCTCCCTCGTCCTGTTTTTGCAGTAAATATTTAAACTGCTTAACAAACCGATCGCTTTTTGCCAGCGCATTTTTAAACGCCCGGCTTTGTAGTGGGTCATCGGAGCCACTAATTTTAATAGTAACCAATTCAAAAGCCTGCCGGAACGCATCGAGCCTGACTGAAGTCGTTTGGTCCGGAACAGGTAAAGCCACCGAAAATAAATCTTCGACGACAACAGCCCTAACTGGCATAACAACCAGCAAAGCGACTAATAATAATTGTGTTTTAAAGAATTGAGACATGAAAGGTTGCGACCAGAATCAGACATTTGAAGATAAGCTGTGTAAAATACCATACCCCAATTATTTCCTGAACCTGCAAAACATGAAATCTGACGTTTCACTCAGTTACCGTGACGCTGGAGTCGATATCGACGCTGGCAATGAACTGGTAAATCGTATCAAACCGGCAATAAAATCAACCCACCGACCCGGCTGCATCGGTAGCATTGGGGGATTTGGTGGCCTCTTTGAATTACCGCTTGATCGATACACAAACCCCCTTTTAGTTTCGGGTACTGATGGAGTTGGTACTAAATTGAAACTGGCCATTGATCAGTCCCGATTTGACGGAATCGGAATCGACCTTGTCGCCATGTGCGCCAATGACATTGCAGTACTTGGCGCAGAGGCTCTGTTCTTTCTAGATTATTACGCAACTGGGCAGCTCCAACTAGATCAGGCCGAACAGGTTATCAATGGAATTGCTGAGGGATGTCGACTAGCAGGATGTGCTTTGATCGGTGGTGAAACAGCAGAAATGCCCGGCATTTACAGCGGGAATGACTTCGACCTGGCAGGTTTCTGCGTGGGCATTGTAGAAAAATCTAGTGTTATTGACGGCAGCCTCGTCAGTCATGGTGATGCCATCATTGCTATCGCTTCTTCGGGTCCACATTCAAATGGTTATTCTTTGATCCGCAAGGTTATCGAAACCGATAAAACCGACTTGAATCAGAAAATTGGAGCCGTCTCGCTAAGCGATGCATTATTGGAGCCAACACGAATCTACGTTAAGAACCTTCTCAGTCTCCGGAAAACTACCACAGTTAAAGCAATTGCCCATATCACCGGTGGCGGATTACTGGAAAACATTCCTCGAGCACTTCCAGAAAACTGCCTGGCAAACCTTGAATTGAATAGCTGGACCCTACCGGTTGTTTTTCAATGGCTGCAAAAAGCAGGCCATATTCGACAGGAAGAAATGTTCCGAACCTTTAATTGTGGCGTGGGAATGATCCTGATTGTTGATCAACAAGAGGTTCCACAGTGCCTCGAGACGTTAAGTGATCTCGGTGAAACAGCCTGGAAAATCGGAACAGTTGAGAAGCTGAGCTCCGGAAACAGAGTCAATTTGGTCGATTAGCCTCGCTATCGAACCACATTTAACTTCATGGAAAACTCTATCCCACTAAAACTGGTGGTCTGTATATCGGGTAATGGAAGCAATCTGCAAGCCATTATTGATGCCATTAATATGGGCCAGCTTAATGCTAGTATTGCCTGTGTGATTTCGGACAACCCCGACGCTTACGGATTAACGCGTGCCCAGGACCACGGCCTCCAATGCCAATGCATTAATCCACGTCATTATACTGACAGAATCAGTTACGATTTAGCCCTGAGGCAATTACTGGAAGGTCTGGAATTCAATCTTCTCGTGTTGGCCGGATTCATGCGAATTCTCGATTCAGCTTTCATTAAGGCTTTTGAACGCAAAATCATCAACATTCATCCATCCATCTTGCCGCATTACAAAGGTTTAAACACACATCAGCGAGCTATGAATAATAATGAAACAGAACATGGCGTTAGTATCCACATCGTTACTGCAGAACTGGATGATGGTCCGGTATTATTGAGAGGTCGATACAAAATTGAATCTAACCACCAGTTATCGGACCTTCAAACTCTGGGGCATTACCTGGAGCATGAAATGTACCCTCTATTATTATCATGGATACAGAAACGACGTCTTACAATAACTGACAAAACCATCGAATTTGATGGTAATCCAATCAATGATGGACTGGAATTTAGTGATTTCCAAGTCGAATAGAATGATGCCTCGAATAATATTTATAATACTGCTGCTCTTTAGCAGCATTGCAAACGCGTTCGAACCAACTGCTTTTAAGGCCCAATATGCAGTATTTAAAGGCGGGCTGCATTTGGCTAACAGTGAGATAACACTCGATCGATCTAACAACTACTGGCGCTGGTCAATGACGTCAAAAGCAAGAAGCGTTTACCAGCTATTCAGCGACTCACAGCCACATACTGAAACTATATTCTCTCTCAAGCCAATCGGCGCCAAATTATATAATATTTTAATAACCGATCAGAAGGACCGGGATCAGTTTGAATCTGTTCGTTTCGACTGGACAACCAAAACAGTCGACATACAACGTAAGGGCAAACATAAAATTGAATCTTTTCCAGGTCCAGTTTACGACTATAACAGCATCCACTTTCTAATAGCCCAAATGCAAAATGAAGGACTCGTAAACACAACCTTCACGTTTTATCGTAAAGGCAAACTGATTGAAAGCAATCTGCAATTCAAGGGCGAGTCAAAGGTTGAGATCAACGAAAAATTCATCAAAACCTATCGCTATCAACAAAAGCTAGAATCATCTAAATCGGTCATTACCTATGACTATGGTCTTGACAATCCTATAATACCGATTCGTATAGAACGGATACATCCCAATAAAAAGTCTTCAATAATGATTTTACAATCAGTTACAGCCGGGTAAATCCCTGCTCAGTTTTTAAGCGTTCAATTTCTGCCGGAGCAAAGGGAACTTGCTCGATAAAACTAGGTAAATCGCTTTGTTGAATATCGAGAGACCGCATCTGAGTTTGGCAGGCTTTAATATCAATGATGTTATCTTCATCGAGCAATCGGGCCCTTTCGACAATCGACTGATTGGCTGAATAATTTTGCTTTTGAAATAATTGCAACTCATTGCCGTGCAAAACGATTGCAATTCGACTGTGCAGGCTCGGATCAAACATCGCTCGTAAATCATCGGCCCGATCAAGAATAACGCTCAGTTCTTCTGTGGTATTCACGGTCACACCAAAAACATATCCTTTACCCAATTGTTGAGCCAGAACGGGTAGGGAGATGGCAAGCATTAAAATCAGTCCTGAGCGTCGAAAAAAATCATCCAACAACATTAGTCTGATCCAGCAATAGTCATATTTTCGATCAAAATAGAACCCGTCTGGATGCTTCCACGTATATCAACGTCAGTCCCTACTTCAACTATTCCCATAAACATGTCTTTAAGATTCGCAGCAATGGTAATTTCTTCTACAGGGTATTGAATCACCCCTTTTTCAACCCAGAAACCCGCAGCACCTCGAGAATAATCACCAGTAACAGTATTGACACCCTGCCCCATTAATTCTGTTACGAGCAACCCGGTGTCCATTGCCGACAAACATTCTTCGAACGATTTACCGGTATCACTAATGGTCAAGTTATGCACACCACTACCATGTCCCGTTGCATTTCGATTAAGTTTCCGAGCTGCATAAGTATCAAGTAGATAAGTTTGCACGACACCATCTCTAATTAAAGGGCATGAATTAACCGTTATACCTTCACTATCAAAATTTGCCGAAGCAAGCGCTTGTTTTAAATACGGGTTTTCATAAATCTGGAAGGTTTCAGGGAAGACCTGCTGATCAAGATAATCCAGCAAAAAGCTGGCTTTTCGATATTGTGCAGAACCACCCACAGCCGAGATATAATGACTAATTAAGCCTTTGGCGACATCGGGAGAAAATAATACCGGGGCCTGTCGAGTGGATAGTTTCTGCGCATCAAGTCGTTCCACGGTTCGTAGCGCGGCTTTGCGTCCTATCTCTTCCGGGCTTGCCAACAATATCGGATTACGATGGACGTCATACCAGTAATCACGCTGCATTGATCCTCCAGATTGAGCGACTACCGAACAACTGATTCCGTGCCTGGATTTTTGTTCGGAATGCAAAAACCCATGACTGTTACCGTATACCGATAGGCCAACCCCTACATCGACTGAAGCACCTTCAGAATTGATTATCCTCGGATCATAATCAAGTGCAACAGCCTCACAATCCAGAGCCAGTTTTATGACGGATTCAGGATCAATAGACCAGGGATGATACAAATCCAGATTTTCGAATCGCGTCGCCATCAAATCCTCGTCGGCAAGACCGGTACAAGGATCATCAGAAGTAAACCGAGCAATATCACAGGCGGCTTCGACTGATTTTCGAATCGCTTCAGGATCTAGATTAGAGGTGCTCGCCGTTCCTTTATGCTTTCCAAAATATACGCTAACGCCGAGACCATTATCCTGTTGATGTTCAATGGTTTCGACATCTCGCATTCGAGCAGTAACCGAGAGGCCACTGGAAACAGACAATCCAGCTTCGGCTTCGGTAGCGCCCAACTTTAACGCTAGATCGAGGCTATCCTGGACAATGTTTTTAAATGATTCAGGATCAGGTGATGTTAAACTAAGTACATTATTATCGTTCATGGCAATATTTTATCCCAACCGAATATGGAAAACGAAGAAGAGTTTGAGGATCTCGACGAGATCGACGTTGTTAGCAGAAGCCAACTTAAAAGGGAAAGCCTGGAAATAAAAAAACTCGGCATCCGGCTAACTGAATTATCCACTGCAAAACTGGCCACGATTCCGCTGGACGAACCAGTTCTTGAAGCGATAGCGTTGGCGCATAAAATTCAAAACAAACGCAGCGCCCTTAAACGGCACTATCAGTTTATTGGAAAATTGCTTCGTGCGCGCGACTGTGACGAAATATTTTCGGCCATCGATCGACTGGATAACGCGGATCATCTGTCTATCCAGAAACATCACCAGGCTGAAATGTGGCGTGACAATATTCTTGAAAAAGGATATGCGGCTATTGATCAATTTCTGGAACAGTTTGATTCAGGTGATCGACAAAAATTAAGGCAACTTTCACGGAATTACGATGCCGCTAAAACTGACACGAAAAAAACACAACAGGCACGAGAAATTTATAAGACTGTCAAGTTTGCTATTGATCAACTTTGACCCGAGGGGATGACTGGCGTACAAACGTCAACATCGCTATTTTGACCACGGTGCCTCAAAAGATGGTCCATTAACACCAAAGCTAACATCGCTTCAGCGATCGGTGTCGCACGAATTCCAACACAGGGATCATGCCTGCCTTTGGTTCTAATATCGACCGGA
>JBLIOG010000044.1:0-21293 GCA_047639625.1 Gammaproteobacteria bacterium | reverse complement strand
GATCGGCAGGGAGCAGTGAGAGTTATATTCTCTGGTTGTTCTTTTTCGAGCCGTTTCCGATTTGTCTGGTATTGCTTTGTATTAGAAGACAGGAATGGTTCGACTACCTCCAGCATAAACCAGGAAAAATTATAGCCGGTGGGCTAGCGTCATCAGGCGCTTATGGACTGGTTATATTCGCTCTTGGGCTAGGGTCGATGGCAATGGTGTCATCGCTGCGTGAAACTAGCGTAATATTTGCGGCATTAATTGGTACGATTGTATTTCGTGAAGCGTTTGGGCGTCAGCGAATAATAGCTGCTGTACTGGTTTGTGTTGGTGTTGTATTGATACATTGGCTGCAGTAAGCCCGGAATTTGTAAAAGGTAGAACCTTGCTATGCCTGTTTGGTACAAAAATTAAAGGGCATCGGAATAACAAACTGCCCAAGGTGATACCGACTAGAGTATTGAGTTAAAATTGAATTTTAATTGGGCGAACGAATAGGGAATTGCGTTTCAATCTAGCTCGAAACTGAATAGAATGCACCGCTCGAAAAACGTGGATTCATTTCAGCGTTTTTACATCCCGATACTTTCAGGTCATTGCATATTATGTGGTTTAAAAATCTTCAGGTTTACCGTCTGCCAAGCAGTTTCGAAACGTCACCGGAAGATTTGAACAAGTTACTCGAACCGGATCAATTTACACCTTGCGGTAGTCAGGAGCTGTCACGCGCTGGTTGGGTTCCTCCACTGGGCGAAAATAGTGAAATGTTGCTACATAGTAGTAATGCTTATTGGATGTTTTGTAGTCGGAGACAGGATAGATTATTACCTGCTTCCGTGATCAAGGAGGTTCATGACGAAAGAGTTCAGGATAAAGAACAGGCAGAAGACCGAAAGTTATCGGGTAAGGAGCGTCGTGAGCTAAAGGAAGAAATTCAATTTGAGCTTTTACCACGGGCATTTGTAAAGTCGTCTCGTCAGTACGGATATATATCGGCAAAAGATCGAATGCTGGTGATAGATTCGCGTTCAGCGACAAATGCCGAAGCTTTTGTCAGCCAGATACGAGAATCTGTTGGTAGTTTCCCTGCGATTCCTTTAACCAGCGGTAGTATTCCCATCGATGTGATGACGAGTTGGTTGATTGGTGGTCAGTTGCCTGCCGGATTTGAACTGGGTGAAGAATGTGAAATTAGGGATAATGCCGATATCAAAAGCATTATTCGTTTTAAGAATCAAAATTTACGATCTGATGAATTAATTTCGATGCTTAACAATGGAATGCACGTCAGTAAGCTAGCGTTGATTTGGCAGGAACGCGTTGAATGCATTATCGATGAAAATCTTGGAATTAGCCGATTGCGCTTTACCGATGTTGTCCTGACCAAATCAGATGAAGTCGAAGCAGAAACAGTCGAAGAACAGTTTGATGTCGATTTTTCAATTATGACTCTAGAGCTATCAACTTTTACAGCTTCTTTGTTGGCTGCTTTCGGAGGAGAAAAAAATGCTTCCGACAAAATCGAAAGTGAGAAAAACGAGTGAATAAGCCTGCCTGCTGGTTTGATGCGAAATTGCGAGAGTAGGCTCATCTGCAAAAGGTGAGCGCTGCCTCAGACTTTAATTTAAAATAAGTACAATCAAACCGAATCAAAAGCCTAACATCGGGTTGATTTAATCTACGACCCATTTAATATTTGAGGTCATGACTCATTTTGATACCATTATAGTAGGAGCGGGCGCAGCAGGTTGTGTTCTAGCCAATCGGCTCAGTGCCGATTCTTCCAGTTCTGTTTGTCTCATTGAAGGCGGTGGTAGTGATGCCAGCCCTTTGGTGAAAGTTCCTGCTGGCGTCTTTGGCTTGTATGGGAACCCCCGCTATGACTACAGTTACCGGGGTGTACCTCAAACCCATTTAAACAATCGAATTATTACGCTTAACCGGGGTAAGTGTCTGGGTGGATCAAGCTCGATTAATGGAATGGTCTATGTACGGGGTAACAAAAATGACTATGACCACTGGGTAGAACAGGGATGTGATGGATGGGATTATGAATCTATTTTACCTTCTTTTAAACGAACTGAAAAAAATCATATTGGTCAGAATCCGGTTTATCATGGTTTCGAGGGCGAACTGGATGTTTCTCTGCCGAGAGACCCTAACCCGGTGGCGAGGATTTTTGTCAATGCGGCGAATGAAGCAGGATTAGTCTGTAATGATGATTTTAATGCCGGCTCGCAGTTTGGATTGGGTCTGTATAATGTTAATCAGAGTAATGGGGTCAGAACGTCGAGCTACTCAGCGTTTATAAAGCCAGTGCTGAGCAGAAGCAACCTTCATGTATTGAAAAATGCTCGAGTGCTAAAGCTCGGTATTGAGGGTAGCCAGGCTAAGTCGGTTTACCTGAATACAAATTCAGGGGTTCAAATTTTGACTGCTGATCGAATCATTTTATCGGCAGGCACGGTTGAGTCACCGAGGATTCTACTCGCATCTGGCATTGGTGATCGGGGTCAGCTTGAAGAAATTGGACTGCATTGCAAACATCATCTGCCTGGAGTGGGTGAGAATCTGCAGGATCATATTGATAGCATGGTGACAGTTCGTTCAGATATGCCGTTGAGCATGGGTCTGTCGTGGAAAACGATTCCGCAGATTGTCACTGCCCCCATTCGATATTTGATAAATCGAACGGGTTGGTGGACAACCAATTACACCGAAGCGGGTGGGTTCGCTCGTACTCATTTTTCTGAAGATGCCGAACCTGGGCATCGTGATGCTGATCCCGACATTCAATTTCATTTCACGCCGATTTTTCGCAGTCACCGGGGAAAGAAATTTGAATTCGGGCATGGCTACTCATTATTTACCTGTTTATTACGTCCTCGTAGCCGAGGGACTATCAAGCTCGCAAATGATGGAACTTATCTGAACACATTGATTGATCATAATTTTTTCAGTGATGAAAAGGATCAGAGAATTTTGATTGAAGGCGTGAAATTTGCTCGAAAAATATTATCGACTGCGGCTTTTGATGATATTCGGGGTATAGAGATGGCTCCTGGCAATGATATTCAAACAGATGATGAGATTCTTCAATATTTAAAAAATACGACGACAACCGTCTATCACCCGGTCGGTACCTGTAAAATGGGCAGAGATACATGGGCCGTCACTGACCCTGATTCGTTACAGGTTCACGGGGTTGACAATTTATATGTTGTCGATGCTTCAATAATGCCAACACTTGTGAGTGGTAATACATCTACGCCGACCATGATGATTGCAGATCGGGCGGCGGAGATGATTCTTTCCAAAGCAAACCAGTAGCGCGAAATTATCTAGAGTTCGCCGCTGTAGGCTGATTTCAAGATAGCAGCGTATTCCTGGGCATCAAACTGTATTGGATTGGTGCCTCCCGAGGGATCATCAACCGCCATTGCAGCTATTTCATCAAATCGTTGGTCGTCACTAATTATTGCCGATAGCGCATGAGGGATTCCGACCGTCTTTCGTAAATCTAGTACCCAGGTGAGAAAAGAATCAAAATCTGGATCGAGCCCTAAATAACGCGCGAGACGACCTATACGTTCTTCGATGACTGATCGATTGGCTTTGAGAACATAGGGCATCAGGATGGCATTCAACATCCCATGATGAGCGTCGTAAACTGCGCCGAGCGGATGTGCAAGCGCGTGCATGGCTCCCAGGCCACGTTGGAACGCAGTGGCACCCATTGACGATGCAACAATCATTTGCATTCGTGCGTCAATATTCGTCCCGTCTGAAACAGCGGTTGGCAGGTATTCTTTTACAAGGCGGATACCTTCTAGCGCAATGCCTTCCGCCATTGGGTGGTAACCGGGGGAGCAATAAGCTTCCAGACTATGGGATAGCGCATCCATACCCGTCGCTGCGGTTAGACCTGCCGGTAAACCAATGGTCAATTCAGGGTCAAGAATGACAATAGATGGCAGCATTTTCGGGTGGAAAATAACGGCTTTTTTGTGTTGCTCTTCGTTGACTATGACCGACGCTCTGCCGACTTCTGAACCGGTTCCGGCAGTCGTCGGAATGCCAATAATGGGGGGCATTTTATCGGCATCGGCGTTCAGCCAGTTATCACCGATATCTTCCAGTTCCCAGAGGGAACAACTCTGATTCGCCATGACCGCAATGGCCTTTCCGGCATCGAGCCCGCTGCCACCGCCAAACGCGATAACGCCATCATGATTTCCGTCCTGATAGGCCGCTAAACCTGCTTCAATATTATGACCGGTTGGATTGGGTTTAATGTCACTAAAGATATTTATCTTCAAACCATCCTTACGGCACAGTTCGATCAATTCTTCGACCATCGGTAAGCCTGATAATCCAGGGTCGGTCACTAACAGTGGCGCCAGCATGTTGAGTTCACGGCAAGCCTGGGCAACTTCTTTTGCGCGCCCTGCACCTGCTCGTATTGCTGTTGGGTAATTCCAGTTTGCATTCATTGTTTTAAATTCCTGTTGTGCTGTAAATTGTTTAACGGGCCAATCAGTTCTTAATCAACCAGTTCCGGGTACCCGAATAAGGAGACAGTACCCCCGGTGTGTAGGAAAATCCAATGGTCTTCCGGCCCACAATCACTTCGTTGAAGATACTGAAGGAAAGCGGCAAAGGTTTTTCCGGTGTAAGTAGGGTCGAGTAGAAGGCCTTCCGTTCGAGCCATGTACTTGATTGCCTTTACCGTATCGTCGTTAGCCAGGCCATAACCGGGCGCTAGCATCGAATCGTCACAAATTATGGTGTTGGAATCAATCTCTAAATCTAAATTCATTAGCGATCGGACTGACTCCATTTTGGTGGCCACGCGTGTTTTTTGGCTTTGGGCGTCACGGCGGACACAAACCCCGTGTACTGGAACCCAGCAATTTAACGCCTGCATGCCGAGTAGAAAACCTGCATGGGTGGAAGCACTCCCGGTAGGAACGATAAAACGATCAGGTTTAATCTGCATGCCATCGAGCTGGCCTAACAATTCTTCAGCGGCATCGACGTAGCCAAGAGCGCCGTATGGCGTTTTGGCGTTTGAAAGAGGGATGACGTATGGGTTCTTGCCTTCGGCTCGCAGTTCTTCTGCCCGTGCTTCGAGGGCCAAATCAGCGCCATCTTCGTCTTCGCCAACGGGGTAATGATGGATTTTTGCTCCCATTAATTTAACCAGATATGGGTTTCCGGATTTATGATATTCCGGCTGGTTGCGGTCAACACGGTGCTCGAGTTGAACTTCTACTTCAAGATTCATTTTGCGTGCGGCAGCTACGGTCATCCGGACATGGTTGGATTGAACCGCTCCAGTAGTGAGCAAGGTGTCTGCACCATGTTTAAGCGCATTGCCAATATAAAATTCGAGCTGCCTGCTTTTATTTCCACCAAATGCCAGACCGGTACAGTCGTCGCGTTTAACCCAGATATTGGTATTGAAATCTCGGCTGAGATTTTCGAGTTTCTCCAGAGGCGTCGGGGTATGGCTTAGCTTCACTCGTGCAAAAGCATCAGTTAGCATGATTGATTCCTGTAACGCTTACGCTGTGATTTTAATAACAATAATACCAATTCTGACAAAGACATCTGCCATTATTCGCTGTTTTCCCAATGACTCTATAAAAATAAGCGATCCGATCAGGGCGGGGAATATTACACTGATTTCGCTTAATGAAGAAACCATTGCCAAAGTACCGAAACTCATAGCATAGATAGTAAGGCCATAGGCGCTGACTGATGTAATCCCTGATGCTAAAACTTTAAGATGATATACGCGACTGGTTACTTTGTGCCGGACAAATGAATCACCGGCTTGTTATAACACCTTCCATACTGATTTAGTCAGTATTTGGCACTTGCTAGAAGAGTTTATTCTTAAAATCGTTCGTTCAAGCCAACCATTCCTCAAGGTGAATGTAATCTTTGAATGAAAAAGCTTTCTTCGCAAGTATCTTTCAATATTGTTGCCCTGGCGATTATTCATTGGATAATTTCCTACTATCTACTGTATTTTTGCTATTAACTCGATTGACATTCCTCTAAAGTAGCGCTGCCTTTACCCGCTTCGTATTATGTCTAATTCGACTGTCAAACTTTCCCACGAACTAAAGCTATTTTTCATCATTGCTTTGCCTTTGGCTGCCGCTTACCTCGCCGAATTTGCAATGTTTCAGACCACGAAAATAGTGGTCGGTAAGCTCGGTTATCAATCGCTTGCTGCAGTGGGTATCGCGGGTGATTTATCTTTTGAGATATTAATTGTTCTAATGGCTTTATTGTCGATTGTTGGCGTACTGGCTGCTCAGGCATTTGGTGCGGGTAATAGAGATGAGCTTGGGCATTCAGTTCGGCAGGGTTTTTTTGTTGCAACGGGTGTTGGTATCCCAGCTATGGTCATGGTCTGGAATCTCGACCTCGCTTTGATCGCGACCAATCAGGATGAAGTTGTTGTTGCTCTGGCTAAAGACTATGTAAAAGGCCTTGCAGGAACTGTATTGCCGGTGCTCTGGTTTTCGGTTTTTCGAAACTTCGTGGCTGTTCTCTCGCAAACCGTTTCGATTATGATAATCACTGTAGTCGCGGTTTTAATCAATTACTTTTTGACGTTGTGGCTGGTATTTGGCGGCTACGGACTAGAGCCGCTCGGTGTATTTGGTGCTGGATTATCGACAACAATAGTCTCCTGGCTAATGTTTTTCGCGCTGCTATTTCATGTCTACCGAAAACCTTTGTTTCGAGGATATGGGATATTTAAAGGCCGCTGGAAACTCCATTGGCCGAGTTGTAGTGAAATTCTCTGGTTGGGTTTGCCAGTGGCCGGTTTGGCTTTTCTGGAGGCCGGATTATTTGTTGCAGCCTCGATTTTATCCGGAGTGCTCGGTGCGAAAACGCTTGCTGCTTACGGGATTGTTATGGCATGGATTGGACTCCCATTTGTCCTTGCATTTGGCATGGCTGAAGCGACGATGATTCGTGTGGCCCAATCTATCGGTGCTGGTGATGTGCGGGCTGCGAGACGAGCTGGTTTTCTAGGTATTAGCCTTGGTATTATTGTGATTTCATCACTGGTTAGTATTCCTGTTTTATTTTCTGACCAGATTATTCTAGTTTTTATCTCGCCCGATGATCCTGGTTACGCCGAAGTGGCTTTGCTAGCGACCCATTTTCTATTTATCGCTTCTTTGTTCATGATATTTGACGGATTACAGGCTATCGCTGCGCGAGCGTTGCGTGCGATGAAAGATAATTTCGTGCCGCTCTGGATCGCGAGTTTTGGGTACTGGTTTCTCGGCATTGGCGGTGGATCAGTATTGGCTTTTCATTATGAGATGGGTGGTGCCGGTCTGTGGTGGGGGCTTGCGGCGGGTCTGGCGGTTACTTCACTGTTACTCACTCTGCGATTTCATCGGAAGTGTCGCGTTTAATTCTGTCCATCAGAAATAGATAATATTGGCTAGCTCGGCGCTCCGCGATAATAATGCCAGAGGAATAAACTTCCTGCGCTTCGAAAAGGGGACCAGGCGTCGGTAAGTTGGCGCGATTCCGGTTGGCTCAATGGTTCCGGAAGGCCTTTCAACTTTTGCAGCGCAATTCGCAGGGCGAGGTCCCCAGCCGGGAAAATATCTTTTCGTTGCAGTGAAAACATCAGATAAATCTCGGCACTCCACTCACCAAACCCTCTGAGTTCAGTAATGCTTTTGATGGCCTGTTGATTATCCTGAGTTTCCAGTTTTGATAAATCCAGGCTTTTGCTAAGCATAGCTTCGGCGAGTCCTGTGGCATATTCAACTTTCCGCCAGGAGAGTCCGGCCTCGCGAAGTTCATCTCCACTAACTTGAATAAAATTGGCTGCTGTCATGTCAGGAATCAGTTTATGGAGTCGACCAATGATTGCGGCAGCTGCATCGGTCGAAATTTGTTGGCCGGCAATAATCGAAAGCAGTGTTTTAAAGCCATGTGGTCGAATGCGTGGCAGTGGATAACCTACCTGGTGCAGCCCGACTTTAAGTTCGCTATCGAAGCTCGCCAGAAAATCGAGTGACTCCCTGATAGCCGTCTGATCTAGCACCTCGGACTGTTCGGAATCAACTTTCATGAATTCGATCCATAATGTCTGACGCTACTCGCATCAACAGGTTTTCCTGACCGCAATTAGCAATCAACTGTAATCCAACGGGTAGTCCGTTTTTCCCCAGACCCACTGGAATGGAGATAGCGGGTTGTCCAGCGAGGTCAAAAAAGCGGGTTAATTTCATGGGTTCGGCGGTTTCGTTAAGGCGGTTGGCTGTTGATTTCTGGGTTAATGTTAGCAGTAAATTCACAGATTCGAACATCGCGTTAAAGCTGCGGCACAATTTTGATCGAATTCCCCTTAAACGCTTGAACTCAGTGAGCGATGATAATTTTGATCTAGCCGCGGCTTCTACAGCGACGACGGGATCGATTCGATTAATTCTATTGTTAGAGATATCTGCAATCGATAAAGCAGCGCAAGGATCATACAAACCGTCGGTATCATCAAAATCACCCGCTATTTCGATATCAGGGTATGATATTTGATAACCGAATTTCTGGAGATCGGAAACGACTCGATTGAAAATCGAGATTGAGGTTTCGTCGGGTCGCGCAGTGTTGAGATCTGCGCTGATGCCTGGTCGAACGGAAGGTAAGTCGATCGATGAAGTCTTCAGAAAATCTTTCTGAAAAGGCCAGGATGATGGATCATCAGGATGATAGCCTGCGGTAACTTGCAGCAGATCAAAAGCATAATCAACGGTATCGGAGAGGATGCCAATATGTTCGGTATCACCCATTGGACTGGCCGGAACCACCGGAACACAGCCATGGCTGGCTTTTTAATCCGACAACTCCGCAAAAAGAGGCCGGCCCTCGCACCGAACCACCCGAATCAGTCCCGATTGCGGCGCAGCATAAGCCCGCCGTAACTGCAGATGCGCTTCCACTAATCCTCTCCCCGGTTGAATATTCGGGATTGCAGGGATTGCTCACGACTTCCGAAGGGTCTCGGTCAATTTGAGCGCGCCAGGCAAATTTCCAGTTGCGGGTCTTTCCAATAATAATTGCACCCTGTTGACGTAGTCGTTTGACACAGATGGAATCGGTAACTGCAGGAGTTGCGTCATAAAACGCAGAAGAACGATAGCGAGTCGGCAAACCCGCTACATCAAGTACGTCTTTAATGGCGATCGGAATCCCGTCAAGTTGTCCTAATGATCAGCCTTGTGCCCAACGTTCACTGGAGTCTATAGCGGCCTGAAATGCAGATTCACGATCGATAGCGACAAATGCGTTATGGTTTTTTGCGGGATCATCGACGCGCCGAAATAATACTTCTATCAATTTCGTGTGAGTAAGTTGCCCGTTTCGGAAACCGTTATTGAGTGTCGTAATACCAAGCGACTCGGGGATTAATTCAGACATTGGATAATTAGCTTCGGCATTCATTAAACTGGGTCAAGATAACAGAAGTTATACGATTATTACCCCATGAATTTTTGTTCGCTGTTTCCACAAAGACACTGCAGGTCACGGTCGATTGGTGCTAATATAATTTGATTGTTTCACTGTTTGAGAATATCAAAATGACTGCTTACTGGGTTGCCCACGTCGATGTCCAGGACCCGGATATCTACGCCGAATATGCAAAGCGCGCTACCGCTGCGATCGAATCTCACGGGGGCCGGTTTTTAGCCAGAGCCACCAAAACTGTATGGCTGGAAGGCAATGAGCGTGCCCGAAATGTTGTCATCGAGTTTCCGGATGTACAGTCGGCTGAAGACTGTTATAACTCTGCGGCCTATCAGGAAGCAGTCGGTTTTGCCAAACGGTCAGCCGTTAGAGATTTGTGTATTATTGAAGGCAATTGAAAAGCTGTAATGGAAATTCTATGCTAGATCAGTCACAGATCAATGAATTTCAGGTCGATGGTGTTACTTTAATAAAAAATCGATTTGCCGACTGGATGGACCTCCTGCGTAAGGGGGTTGAAAAAAATATGCAGGATCCGGGTCCGTTTGGACGTGAGTACGTAACTGAGGGTGAAAAAGGGCGTTTCTTCGGCGATTACTGTAACTGGGACCGAATTGACGAATATCGACAATTTATGTTTGATTCTCCGGTCGCAGAGATTGCTGCCGATTTAATGCAGTCGAATACAGCTCGAATATTCCACGAACATGTTCTGGTCAAAGAGCCCGGAACCGACAAGATTACACCGTGGCATCATGATCAACCTTATTATTGTGTCGACGGAAGACAGGTGTGTAGTTTCTGGATTCCACTTGATCCAGTTGATATTAATACCTGTGTCGAATTTGTAGCCGGATCACACAATTGGGGGAAGTGGTTTACACCGCGAAAATTCAATGGTGATGATTATCAGCATGCAGACAATCGGCTTGAATCGGTACCGAATATTGAAGCAAACCGGGATCAATATGACATTAGAAAGTGGGATCTCGAACCCGGAGACGCCATCGTTTTTCACTATTTAACGCTGCATGGAGCGCCTTCTAATTTGTCATCGACTCGAAGTCGCCGTGCCTACGCAGCGCGATGGTTGGGTGATGATACGGTTTATGCGCAACGCAGCGGAGACACCTCACCACCATTTCCAGGGTTGGATGAACGTTTGAAACCGGGTGACAAAATGGATGGACCTGAATTCCCGCTGGTCTTCCAGCGTTAATCGACTAATCCGCGGTATAACGAGCCGGGTTTTCAGACATCAACCACCCGGCTGGTCCTTTCAATGTTGGGTACGCTTATCGCGTGAGGAAATAAAGTGACCGAATCTCTTCAGACCATTACCAGCGAACAACTCCAGCAATTAAAAACGGCGGTCATGCGACGCGCACCACTCGATGCTCTGGTCTTGCTGGAAGGTCATTCAAATAATGTCATAGCGACTATTCTTGAAGCGCTAAAGCCCGATCTGGCAGTGCGGATTTTATCCCATATGGATGAAAAAAGAGCCGAAATCCTGTCACCACTGATCCACCAGGCAATCGGAGAGCAGTGGTCGGTTAATTTGAGTTATGCCGAAAAAAGTATTGGACGCATCATGGAGCCCCCTACCGATGCGTTTCCAGGCGGCATGGCAGTCAGTGAATTGATTGATGCTTTGCGTGATACCGCGAGTGAACGGCAGATTGTCTATGCCTTCGTTACAAATAGTGGCGGTGTTTTAAAAGGATTGGTGGTTCTGCGTGACCTGCTGTTTGCAAACCCGCAAGATTCACTTGAAAGCCTGATGATAACGGATCCATTCTATTTTAATGCCGCGACCACGGTTGACGATGCGATGCAACCCGCTTTACTGCGCCACTATCCGATTTATCCGGTCTGTGATGCCAATCGAAAGCTTGTCGGACAAATACGGGGTTATGCATTATTTGAACGTCAAAACATTGAATTGACCGCTCACACTGGCCAAATGGTCGGTGTGGAACGCGAAGAGCATCTTCATACACCCTGGTTAAGATGTCTTTTTTTGCGCCATCCCTGGTTACAAATCAATCTGATAACTGGGTTTTTTGCAGGTGCCGTTGTCGGAATATTTGAAGAAACCATCGCTCAGATTGTCGTGCTTGCAGCCTTCCTTCCGATTCTGGCGGGACAGTCAGGTAATACCGGTTGCCAGGCCCTGGCAGTGACTTTGCGAGCAATGACACTCAAAGAGCTTAAACCAGGAATGGAATCAGGACTGATTCGAAAAGAGGCTTTACTGGGCCTCGGGAATGGAATGTTAGTCGGAATCACGGCAGCTCTGGGAATGTTTGCTTATAGTAGTATTAGCGGATCAGATTCGGCCTATGAACTAGCGCTGGTCGTGTTCCTCGCGATGTTGGGTGCCTGTATTATCAGCGGAATTATCGGGGTTACTGTTCCTCTCGTGTTACGTAAGATGGGTGCTGACCCCGTAACCGCGTCAACCATCTTTTTGACCACAATTACTGATGTGGTGAGTATGGGATTACTTTTAACGTTAGCAACTGTGTTGGTGCTTTAGGACTGCGGAAAAATGTCCAGCAAATAGGCAATTGAACCCATTTGAGTTCTATACTTTGATATTTAGTTTCCAGCTTGAACTGAGTATTCTTGCTAACCACCTAAAGTGTTATCCCATCTTGTTTGTTGACCCAGCTTCCGCGTTGTATCAATGACACCATAGACTGACTATGACACATTGTAACGCCTTGAATCTGGGCCAGCATCCAGCGAAATCTTGGGGTAACACTTTATTTCCTCGACTCTTAAACGCAGCTACTCACCGAGGTTAGGCAGATAACCTGGTTTTTCGAAAATCCGTAAGCCAAATTCGATCGCGCATAAAAATCTCTTCCAACTTTGCCTGCATAAAAAAAATATTAAACTAAACTAAATTCTATCCGATACAACTGATAGTAGTGAATGCGAACAAGGATCAGATAGAAATATGACAATGTATCTCCCGGAAATTATCAGTGACGACTGTGATTTTTTGCAGCAGAGGATATCGCTTTCATTTCAATTAGTTAGCAATCAACTATCAGAATTTACAAGGAATAAAATCCAATGAGCACTTTTTTATCGAGCTGGACCCTACGTAAGAAACTCCTGGTCGCCTTTTTGTTTTCCGGTTTAGTGCCGCTGTTAAGTGCTGGATTTATCGTTACCAAGCTGTTCGATGAGGCCATTGAGGATGCCTCCTACAGTCAGTTAGAAACCGTTCGAGCGGTTAAACAGGCAGAAATTAAAGATTATTTTCAGACGATAAGTAATCAAATACAGGCCCTGTCCGAAAGTACCATGACCGTTTTTGCGATGAAAACTTTCAAGAAATCGTTCCATTCAGATAAATCGCTGAAAAAACTATCGACTAGCGAAGGGCAGGCGCAAAAAACAGCCTTAATCGATTTTTATAAAAATCAGTTTGGGAAGGAATTTGAGGCTCAGAATAATCAGTCTATTGATGTTGAATCGCTGATTCCAACGGATCCAATGGAGATATATCGGCAATATCGGTACATCGCGAGTAATGAAAATCCTTTGGGTAGTAAAGATGCACTCGACCACGCACCGATGCAGGGTGAAACCTATGATCGTATCCACAAAAAATATCACCCCGCTTTTAGAAGTTTCTTACATAAATTCGAGTTTTACGAAATTTTTCTAATTGATCCTGATACCGGTCATATCGTCTATTCAGTGTTAAAAGGGCTGGATTACGCCACGAGTTTAAAGACTGGACCCTATAGAGATAGCAATTTTGCTCAGGTTTTCAAAGACGCTGCTGAATCTGCTAATGCGGGAGATGTAGCTTTCCAGGACTTTAAAACTTACCGCCCTTCTTACGATGCCGCAGCCTCATTTATAGCATCACCAATTTATGATGGATTGACACTTGAAGGTGTACTCGTGTTTCAGATGCCAGTGGGTCGAATAAGCGAAATCATGGGCACGACTGCTGGATTAGGTGAATCAGGAACGGCCTATCTTGTAGGTCCCGACGGATTAATGCGTTCTCAGGTTAGAGGTGTCGAAGAAAATGCTATTGGAAAAGTACAGATCGATTCCGAAACGTTCAAAAAGGCGCTGGCTGGACAAACTGGATACGAAATAATTACCGATGAATTTGGAAATGAAAAACTTTCGTCTTATGCACCCATTGAATTGTTCGGTCTCACATGGGCAGTATTGGCTGAAATCGATAAGTCAGAAGCATTTGTGGCCGAGACTTTGATTCACACCTCACTAGGCATCATTGGTGTAGTAGCAATATTGTTTGTACTGCTCGTGACCTTCTTTGTCGTCAGAAGTGTATTACGGCAATTAGGCGGTGATCCTGCCGAAATTCAAAGTGTTGCTGATTCGATCGCAGAAAATGATCTCGAAATAGAACTCAAATCGCCTGATGAGTCAACTGGCGTTTATTCAGCTATGTCGAAAATGCGTGATAATTTACGTCAATCTATTGAGCAAGATCGCAAAGTAGCGAATGAAAATTCACGGGTAAAACAAGCACTCGATAATGTTTCTACCAACGTTATGGTGGCGGATGCTGACAATAACATTATCTATTTAAATGATGCGGTAAGCGGAATGTTCAGGAACGTTGAATCCGATATCCAGAAAGATTTGCCAACCTTTAGTGCTGCTAACTTGATGGGATCCAACATCGATATCTTTCATAAGAATCCAGCGCACCAACAGCAATTGGTTAAAAACTTAAAGAGTGCCCACCACGCTGAGTTTATCATCGGTGGTCGCACTATGAAGTTCACTGCCAATCCAATCATTAACGGCCAATCTGAAAGATTGGGTACGGTGGTTGAATGGGTAGATCGAACTGATGAAGTCGCTATTCAGAATGATGTTGAAGCATTGATCAGTAAAGCTCAAAACGGTGACCTTGGTGATCGACTGGATCTCCAGGGAAAAGAAGGATTTTTTCTAAATCTATCCAGTGGCATGAATCAGCTTATCGATACGATGTCACAGGTCTTAGGTGAAATAGCTTCAGTTATGAGTGAAATGTCGCAGGGTAATTTGAATTCAAGTATGAATGGCGAACACCAGGGTACTTTTGCTGAGGTTCAGAATAATATTAATTCAACCATCGAATCGATTAGAGATATTGTTGATAATATTCGTATCTCGACCGATTTGATTACAACCGGATCTGATGAGATATCGTCGGGCAATAACAGTCTCTCGACCAGAACCGAACAGCAAGCTGCCAGTCTCGAAGAAACCGCAAGCGCGATGGAAGAATTGACATCAACCGTTCGCCAGAATGCCGATAATGCTCAGCAGGCCAACCAACTCGCTGATAGTGCTAGAGAAACTGCGAAGAGTGGCGGGGATATAGTCGGTAATGCAGTCAAGGCAATGGCTGAAATCAATACTGCGAGTAAAAAAATTGCTGAAATAGTTGGAGTCATTGATGAAATTGCATTCCAGACCAATTTGCTTGCACTCAATGCGAGTGTCGAAGCAGCCCGGGCAGGTGAACAGGGTAGGGGGTTTGCAGTCGTCGCGACCGAGGTCAGGAATCTTGCCCAACGTAGCGCGACATCGGCCAAGGAAATTAAAAATTTGATACAGGATAGTGTTGTTAAGGTTGATGCGGGTGCGTCATTGGTTAATCAGTCCGGCGAGGCCTTACAGGAGATTGTTACTTCTGTTATGAAAGTAGGTGATATCGTCGCTGAAATAGCAACCGCAAGCATGGAGCAAGCGACGGGAATCGACCAGGTCAATAAGACCATCACGAATCTTGACGATTTGACCCAGCAAAATGCAGCATTGGCGGAAGAGACATCTGCTGCCAGCGTTTCGATGAATCAGCACGCGCGAGAAATGAGTTCGCAGGTAGAGTTTTTCAGCCTAGGTTCGTCTGCTGCAGGGACTGTACATAAACCGAGTCCTGCACCGTCCGCTCAAAGACATCAACCTACACCGTCGAGTCGACCTGTGAATAAGGCTTCACAGGGTGGATCAGCCGCCACGCAGATGGATGATGACGATGACTGGGCGGAATTTTAACTCGTTAAACCTCTAAAGCCGGCAGGATTAAAACTGCCAGTAAAAGACCCGCTTCTTATAGCGGGTTTTTTATTTAGGGTACGATTAAATTTTGCGAACACTCAAAATCCTGTATTTCAAGTGATTGTTTATTTTTGTACCGTCACTAATACCTGTTTATCGAATACAATATTGTCTAAACCGGCATTCATCGGGAATGTCAGTAAAAACTAAGTTAATCTATATCTGGAGGTAAAACTGTGAGCTGGCAGCACCGCATTTATGACGTAATAAAAGCAAATGATATCGGGATATTGGGTTATGTCCCCGATGCCGGACATGCGAGCTTAATTAAAAGCGCGCAAAACGATAAAGACATTCATGATGTCTTACTGACAACCGAGGAAGAAGGCATTCCAATGTGCGCGGGTGCCTGGCTCGGGGGGCTGCGCTCAGTGTTGCTGATGCAGTCCAGTGGCGTTGGCAATTGCGTCAACATGCTGTCTCTGCAGCAGACCGGCCGATTTCCCATGGTAATGATTGTCACCATGCGAGGCGAATATGCTGAGTTTAATCCCTGGCAAATTCCCATGGGTTCAACGACCCAGAAGATTCTGGAAATATGTGGGTTCAAAGTCGAGCGGGTCGAAGATGAATCTGAAGCAGCAGATACCGTTCAGGCTGCAATCGATTTTGCCTATAACAGTAACGTCGGTGTCGCAGTGCTACTGTCGCAGAAATTAATTGGTCGAAAAGAGTGGGTGAAATGATGCTGGCACGAAGACATGTTGTGAGTGAGCTCTTGAAAAATCGCAAAGATGCCGTTGTTGTATCGGGTCTCGGTTCTCCAACCTATGATGTTGCTGCGGTGAGTCCATCCGACAGGAATTACTATTTATGGGGTGCAATGGGTGGGGCAGCAATGATGGGGCTAGGTCTGGCCCTCGCGAAACCAGATATTCATGTTATCGTCATAACTGGAGATGGCGAGGCTTTGATGGGAATGGGCTCTCTGGCGACTATTGGTACGACTAACCCTGGTAATTTATCCCTGGTTGTCATCGATAATGAACATTATGGAGAGACCGGTATGCAGCAAAGTCACCTCGGTATGGGTGTTGATCTTTGTGGTGTTGCCAAATCTTGCGGATTGACCGGAGCTTGCCTGGTAGAGACAGAAGCCGAGTTACAACGGGTTACTGCAAGTTTCCACGATCAGGGGTTGACCAAATTTTTGCAAGTTAAAGTAGATCCTGAGTCTCCACCTCGTGTTATGCCAACGCGAGATGCGGTTGAGAATAAGCTAAGCTTTCGAGCTGCGATGGGTATTTAATGGGTATCTCTAAAAATAGTAATGTTTTCGTAAATTGCGGTTATAAAAAATGTTTATCAGGTATTTCGAGCAACTATTTCTTTCATGAGCCCTGCTCCTGTTATGCGGGCGTTTCGAATTTTTTCACAAGGCCCTGATTCGCATTGTGAAGCTTCTCCAGGTAGGACGGCTTGCAGCGAAGTGCCAGGCCAATGGCAAGAATATCAACCACCACCATGTGCGCTATCCTCGCCTTGATAGGTACCAGGGAATCATCGTCTTTTTCCTGCTCTACCGTCAGGTGAGAATCAGACAAAAGGGATAAAGGAGAACGACCATTGGAAATCGATATTACTTTTGCCCCCATGGTCTTTGCGAGTTTAATACTTGAAAGCAGGTCGGTACTGCGGCCGGAATTTGATATGGCCAGAACGCAGCAATCTTCGTCCAGCATGGCGGCAGCAGTTCTTTGTAAATAGGTATCGCAATAGGCGTTTGAATTAAGTCCGAGGCGGGCAAATTTTAACTGTGCATCGGAAACCACAATCCCAGCACCTCCAACTCCATAAATTTCGATACGCCTGCTTTCTGAAAGTAATTCAATTGCCAGGTCTATGGCGGCTCCGTCTAACTGATTACGTATGCTATCAAGACTGGAAATCGCGCTGTGTAGTACCTTGTCAATCAGGTTTGCGGTGCTATCGTTAGCATCGATTTGACTGTGTTGATATTGAATCTTGCTAACCAGGTCCTGCGCGAGACGTAATCGAAATTCACGAAAGCCCTGCATTTTTAAAGTTCGACAAAAACGTACAATGGTAGGCTCGCTAACCTGTGCTGCCTTTGCCAGCTCACTCAAGGTGGCATTAACATAGGTTTGAGGTTGTTCGAGGATAGCTGCAGCGACTTTCTTTTCCGCTTTACTGAGACTTGCCTGCATAGAACGAATCTGGTTGAGCATGTTGGCAGGGCCTCAAATCACACTTCTTCGTGCCATTGTGTGTCGTCATTAAATACCAGATGACTTGATTCAGCGGGTCCCCAGCTACCCGCCTGATAACCAGCCGGTGGTTTGTCGGTATTTTCCCAGGCGGTCAATATTGGGTCAATCCAGGTCCATGCGGCTTCGAGTTCATCATGCCGCAGGAATAGCGTCTGACTGCCACCCAGCAAATCGAGAATCAATCTTTCGTAAGCACTGTGTTGACGTTCTGTAATTGATTCGATGAGGTTAAGGTTTAGATCAACCGGGCGCAGGCGCATTCCCGGCCCTGGTTGCTTGGCTCGAATTGACAATTGAATAAATTCTTCGGGTTGCAGGCTGATTACTAAACGATTCGGTGTATCGATGGCCGAGCCGTTTTCAAAAATAGCATGTGGCAGACGTTCAAAATTGATGACGATTTCTGACACTCGTTTTTGCAAACGCTTACCGGTTCGCAGGTAGAAAGGCACACCCGCCCATCGCCAGTTATCAATGTTGGCTCTAATGGCAACAAAGGTTTCATTGTGACTTTCAGGGGGTACACCCGGTTCATCACTGTAGGCGGGTACAACACTATTACCAATAGCGCCCGAACGATATTGTCCTCGTACGGTATTCTTATAGACCGTGTCACCTACCAGCGGGCGCAGTGAACGCAATACTTTGAGTTTTTCATTGCGCACTGCATCGGGTGAATCATCGGTCGGGGCTTCCATCGCGATGATACAAAGTAACTGTAGCAAATGATTTTGAACCATATCGCGTAGTGCACCAGTATGGTCATAAAACTCACCCCGGCCTTCAACCCCCAGTGTTTCAGCAACGGTGATCTGAACATCTCGGACGTGGCCGCGTTTCCAGAGTGGTTCGAACAGGGCATTGCCAAAACGTAGCGCTAATAGATTCTGGACTGGCTCCTTGCCAAGATAGTGATCAACTCGATAAATCTGATATTCCTTGAAAACACTGCCAATAATGCCGCTGATTTCGCGAGCAGATTCCAGATCGCGGCCAAGGGGCTTTTCGACTGCCAGGCGAGATTTTTCTGTAATGAGATTATTGGCGACAAGGTTTAGACAAATTGGGGCAAACAATTGTGGCCCGGTAGACAGGTAAAAAATACGACTGTTATTTTTCCCTGCTTCTAACAGATCTGCCAGTGGTTGATAGGCGTCTTCGCTACCGAGGTCGATACCAACATAATGAATACGTTCTGCAAACTGCTGCCATTTCTGCTCAGTAAAACAGTCTTCGGCAACGTGTTCGCGGGCCGCTTTTTCAACCCGGGTCAGGAAGTCTTGGCGGGTCAGCTTAGAGCGCGCGACTGCGATGATGCGCCCCTGCTCTGAAAGCAGGCCATCGCAATGATGGTAATACATTGATGGTAATAACTTGCGCATGGCAAGGTCGCCGGTTCCGCCGAAGAGTACGAAATCAAAAGCCGCGTTAACCGGACGGTGAGACAGGTTTTTATTGGTCTTCATGTAATTTTATTACAATTAAATTTATATTAGTTAGTATTTTGTAGTATTATTACAGAAATTACAAGTTAGAAGCAGACTATGACTATAGTGCATTCAGGTTTAATCGATATAACAGATCGCATTCGTCGGCGCAGTATTACCAGCCGCGATGCCTATTTAAAGCGTATCGAATCGGCAGGTGAGAAAGGACCGCAACGCGGTAGTCTTTCCTGTACTAATCTTGCGCATGTAACCGCTGCTTCAGTATCACCCGATAAACAATTGCTGACAGCAAACCAAACACCCAACATTGCTATTGTTTCTGCCTATAACGATATGCTTTCGGCTCATCAGCCACTTGGCGCATTCGAAGATATAATTAAAAGTTCAGCTCGAAATGTTGGTGCCGTCGCGCAATTTGCAGGTGGTGTTCCTGCCATGTGCGATGGTGTGACACAGGGTATGCCGGGTATGGAGTTATCGCTTTTCAGTCGGGATGTTATTGCCATGTCTACCGCAATTGCGTTATCGCATAACGTTTTTGATGCTGCAATGTATCTGGGTGTATGCGACAAGATTATCCCGGGATTACTGATGGGCGCGCTCAGTTTTGGGCACATACCCGCAATCTTTGTACCCGCAGGGCCTATGACCAGTGGTTTGCCCAATTCAGAAAAAGCACGCATTCGACAATTATTTGCTGAAGGTAAAGTGGGGCGTGAAGAACTGCTGGCTGCGGAAACCAGTTCTTACCATGGTCCAGGTACCTGTACTTTTTATGGCACCGCAAATAGTAACCAAATGCTCATGGAAGTCATGGGGTTACACATTCCCGGGGCAGCCTTTGTAAACCCTAATACGCCCTTAAGAGATGCATTGACTTCCGCAGCCACTGAAACTGCGGCGAGCATTACCGCGCTGGGTAGTAACTATCGCCCAGTGGGAAAAGTCGTCGATGAAAAAGCGATTGTCAACGCGATTGTTGGTTTGCTGGCTACCGGAGGCTCAACCAATCACACCATCCACCTGGTTGCTATCGCGCAATGTGCAGGCATTACTATTGACTGGAATGACTTTAATGCGCTTTCGGAGCTGGTACCTCAGCTGACAAAAATTTATCCAAATGGACTGGCTGATGTGAACCAGTTCCATGCAGCTGGTGGCATGGGACTGGTAATCGGTCAGTTGCTCGATGCGGGCCTGTTGCATGAGGATGTGTTAACCATTAAAGGCGATGGCTTGAACAGTTATCGGCAGGAACCTTACCTGTCGAACAACAAAATAGATTGGCGTGATTCGCCGCAAAAGAGCCTCGATGGCGATATTATTGCCTCGATTGAATCTCCTTTTTCCAGTCAGGGTGGTTTAAAACTATTGTCGGGGAAGCTGGGACGTTCCATCATAAAATCATCGGCTGTAAAGGTTGAGCATCAGTTAGTCGAAGCACCGGCACGCATTTTTAATGATCAGGCTTCCGTAACCCGAGCTTTTGAAGCAGGAGAGCTAGATCAGGATGTTGTAGTGGTTGTTCGTGGTCAGGGTCCGCAGGCCAATGGAATGCCGGAACTGCATAAGCTAACCCCGGCGCTTGGTGTATTACAGGATAGAGGTTACAAGGTCGCTCTGGTGACGGATGGTCGAATGTCCGGCGCATCGGGCAAGGTTCCGGCTGCGATTCAATTGCATCCTGAATTTTGCCAGGGTGGTCCCATTTCAAAAATTAGGGACGGTGATGTTATCCGTCTCGATGTAGAAAATGGAGCGCTTGAAATCCTCGTTGATACGGCTGAGTTTGAAGCCCGATTGCCTACCAGTTTAGACATGACTGCCAACCAGGCCGGTACCGGGCGAGACCTGTTTGCTGTTTTTAGAGCCAATGTCGGTAGCGCTGAAACGGGTGCCATGTCCTGTATGAATTTTAACCCCTCTTGAAGAGTTGAATTATGACCCTTGAACAAATTATGCGAACCGGGCCGGTTATCCCGGTTTT
>JBLIOG010000043.1:0-21464 GCA_047639625.1 Gammaproteobacteria bacterium | reverse complement strand
CTTCATCAACTTCAAGAAAGCCCAGGTCCATCGACCAGGCTATTTTCCAGTTGGTTAGATCGGGCTTTAAATGCGTCCAGAGTGTTACTTTTTCCCTTAAGGATGCAATATCACGATTATGCGGCCCTGAAATAACATTCTGCATTAACGCAATGTCCTCAACACTTCGGGCCATGGGCCCAGAATGGCTGTAGAAGTCTAGATTAAAAACGGGAAGCTCCGGATTACGTCCATAGGGTGGTTTGTATCCCACCACGCCACATAGAGCTGCTGGTATTCGAATAGAACCACCGATGTCTGTACCGGTTGCAAGTGTTGTAGTACCTGCCGCCAGTGAAGCTGCGGAACCACCAGAAGAACCACCCGGAGTCATATCCAAATTCCACGGATTATGAGTTTGACCCCATAATCTGGAGTGGCATGACCCGAGCAGGCAAAACTCTGGTGTCGTTGTCTTGGCATGGACAATGGCACCAGCATCGAGCAGCCGTTGGATCAGAACATCGGTTTCATTATCGGTGCGATCACGATAGATTAGGGAGGCTGAAGTTCTTCGGGTACCTTTAAGCTTGAACTCATCTTTGACCGCCAGCGGAATCCCTTCTAATGGACGAGCTGTTCCATTCTGGAATCGCTTTTCCGAATCGTGAGCCTGATCCAGTGCCTGATCAAAATAACAATCGGTAAATGCATTGATGTCGGGTTCGAGATATTCGCTTCGCGTAATGACGGCTTTTAAAAGCTCAACCGGCGATAGCGTTTTTTGTTTGAATCGATGCAGTGCTTCAGAAGCCGTCAGATAACAAAGTGCGTTATCTGACATGCTTACAACTGGCCATCTAAAGTCAGAATTCTGCCGTAGAGATCGGGTCTGCGATCGCGGAAAACGCCCCAGGATTCCCGGTATCGTCGGATTTCATCAAGATCAAAAGTATGTGTGATAATCGATTCAGAGTGCATGTCGGCCTGTTCTACAACCGCTCCGGTGTGATCGGCGATAAACGAATGTCCGTAAAAGTCAATTTCCGTCCGTGTATCAATTTGAGAGGTTTCTTTTCCAATACGGTTTGAAGCCAGTAACGGAACAATATTGGCTGCGGCGTGGCCGCACATAGTTCGTTGCCAATGTCCGCTTGAGTCCAGTGCCGGAGCCGGAAAGGGTTCGGATCCAATCGCCGTTGGATAGAGCAGTAATTCTGCGCCTTGCAACACCATGCATCTCGCTGCTTCAGGAAACCATTGGTCCCAGCAGATGCCAACGCCAATTTTTGCATGACGTGTATTCCAGACTTTAAATCCGCTATCGCCGTGATTGAAATAGGTTTTTTCCTGATAACCCGGGCTATTTGGAATGTGTGATTTTCGATAAATTCCAAGCATACTGCCATCTGCATCAATAATGGCGACTGAATTAAAAAAAGCACATTCGGCTTTTTCGAAGAAACTGCAGGGAAGCACGACGTTTAGTTCTTTTGCCAGTTCGCTGAATTTCTGGATGACCAAACTGGCTTCGGGGGTTTTAGCCAAATCCAAATGTTCAATATTCTGTTCGATACAAAAATAAGGGGTTTCGAACAATTCCTGAATAAGAATGACTTGTGCCCCTTCTGAAGCGGCATGTCGTATCAGATGCTCTGCTCGCGCTAGATTATCGGGGAGATCCCAGCTACAGGGCATTTGTGTTGCAGCGACAGTAACATTCGACATATGAAATCTATCCATTTTTGCGTGTAAAAGATCATAAAATATTTGATGATTCGATGGGCAAAGTCAAGCTTCAATTCCTACTCGGGATCGGGGTGCTTCTTGAAATGGAAATCTGCCTGAATGGATGCCAGCAAAGGTTTGCCCAAAATTACATCTGCGGCACGCTCGGCCATCATTTGAGTGGGGGCATTCAAGTTACCACTGATGATATCCGGCATGACTGATGCGTCGACAACGCGTAAGTTTTCGATGCCATATACCTTGAATTCATGATCAACAACTGCATCCTCTCCGATACCCATTTTGCAGGTACCACAGGGATGAAAGTCTGTGCTGACGGTTTTATGAATCCAGCTTTCGAGATCTTTTCGACTACTGATCTTAGCAGCGTCTTCTAATTGCTGGCCTCTGTAGGCGTCAAAGGCGGGTTGACGGATCAGTTCCTGCATTTTTTCATGACCTTCTGCGAGTTCTCTAATGTCTTCTGAGTTAGACAGATAATTAAAATGTGCGGCTGGGCGATCATCGGGATTGTCTGAATGTAACGCCACAAATCCTTTGCTGGCAGGTCTTAATAGATCAACCTGTATTGTAAATGCCTGCTGTAACTTGATTTTTCGGCCATCGAATGTGGAGCCTATGGGGGCGTAATGATATTGCAGATTAGGATACTCAACCTGGTGATTACCTTTTATGAGTCCTCCGGCTTCCCAGATGTTAGAGGCGCCTAATCCTGAGCGGGTGGTTAGCCATCGCAGGCCAATCCCTAACTTATGAAGAGGTCGCGTTGCCTTGTGAAAGGTGACTGGTTTGGTGGATTCAAAAACCAGCTGAATTTTGGCGTGATCCTGCAAATTTTGACCCACGCCTGGCAGTACATACCGCGGAGAAATGCCATGTTTGCTCAATTCAATAACTGGGCCTATGCCAGAAAGCATGAGTAACTGGGGTGACTTTATGGCACCACAACTAAGCAGGATTTCCCGGTTAGCCTGGATGGTTCGGGTTTTTCCCCTGTATCGGATATTGATTGATCGAGCGATACTGTTTTCTATGTTTATACGCTCGGTTAAGGCATTACAAATTAATGTTAGATTGGATCTTGCAAGCGCAGGTTTCAAATGCGCAACCGCAGCGCTGCATCGTCGTCCATGCTTACGCGTACTATCGAGTCGCGCAACCCCCTCGGGTTGATAGCCATTTAAGTCGTCAGACACACCTTGCCCCGATTGACTGCCCGCTTCGATAAAAGCATCAAACAAAGGATTGTCGAGTGAGCCGCGCGTGACCCCTAATGGGCCGCTGCCGCCGCGCCAGGTATTTTCGCCACGATCTGAAGATTCACAGCGTTTGAAATAGGGGAGGCAATTGGCATATTGCCAGTCCTTTAAACCCTGTTCGTTTTGCCAACGATCGTAGTCGATCGGATGGCCGCGCATATAGACCATCGAGTTTATTGAGGATGAGCCACCAATCACTTTTCCCCGTGGAAGTTCCACTTTACGATTGTCGAGTTCGGTTTCTGCTTCACTTTCATAATTCCAGTTAATGTTTGGGTTTCTGTAGACATCGTAAACTCCAGCAGGAATATGAATGAGAAGGTTTCGATCCATCGGACCTGCTTCGACGATTAATACCGAATATTGACCGCAGGCACTCAGTCGATTGGCTAGTACGCATCCGGCCGAGCCCGCGCCGAGAATAATGTAGTCGTATTGATCTTTTAGTTTCATGTCCTACAAATCCAGGTTTAGTCGGTTTCAGATGGCGCATAGCGGTCGAAAACTTCAGCTTCGGTCATATGATGGGTATTGTTTGCAAAGTGATAAAAATCAGGTTTCTGATCAATAAACCCGTGATGATCGAAGTGCAAAGCATCGACGGACTGGAATGTTCCGGCAGGAACCATGGTTTGCCCGGTTTCTTTTAGCCGATAAAATAAATGGCTTCCACATTGAGAGCATAAACCTCGCTCTGCCCAGGGCGACGAATCGAAAATCGATAATTTAACAGAGCTAGTGAAATCGACATCGGTGCCGCAATCAACAGCCGTCAACGGACCACCCCCCAGTGGCTGCACATTCCGTAATGGCACGCTCCGACAGAAGTATTGAAGGATCGCGCAGTCACTGTTATAGCGCCGCAAAGACCCAGGCCTTCGCTAATAAAGGATTCGGTCATGGTTTACTCCATTGGCTTTTATTCTGTAAAGTATTGAGTTTATGCAAAATACCCTAAATGGCATTAAGAGGCTGTTTTAGGTCTTGCCTAAGATTTGATTCTTGTCCATGCTATCAGGCAAATTAATGATCACATAGGCAAATATTTATAGATAGTTTGCCTGATTGATCAACCGACACTTGCCTACATAACTTTTTTTAACCCGACTATTAACTCGATGTGATTTACTGGAGACCAAGACATGACCTCTAACGCTTCTGGCACACCCAGACTGGCCGAATTCGACTGGGCCGATCCGATGTTTTTTGATCAGCAATTAACGGACGAAGAACGCATGATTCGGGATGCTGCCAGAGACTATTGTCAGGATAAGTTGATGCCCCGCGTTCTGATGGCAAATCGTCACGAGCGTTTCGATCGTGAAATCATGAATGAACTCGGTGAGCTGGGATTACTTGGTTCGACTATTCCTGAAAAATATGGCTGTGCCGGCGTTAATTATGTGTCGTATGGGCTGGTTGCCCGTGAAGTTGAACGTGTTGATAGTGGTTACCGATCAGCGATGAGTGTTCAATCGTCGTTGGTTATGTATCCAATCTACGCCTATGGCAGTGAAGAGCAGCGTATGAAATACCTGCCTGAATTGGCAAGTGGTGAAAAGGTTGGTTGTTTTGGGCTGACTGAACCCGATGCTGGTTCAGATCCTTCGAGTATGAAAACTGTCGCGACTGCTGTGGACGGTGGCTACAACCTGAAAGGCAGTAAAATGTGGATTACCAATTCACCGATTGCGGATGTCATGGTGGTTTGGGCTAAGCTCGATGGTGTGATTACAGGATTTATCCTCGATCGTGGCATGGAAGGGCTTAGTACCCCGAAAATCGAAGGTAAATTCTCGTTGCGCGCTTCGGTTACTGGCGAAATCGTCATGCAGAATGTTTTTGTGCCCGAAGAAAATCGGCTACCGAATGTGAAAGGTTTGAAAGGACCCTTTGGATGTTTGAACAGAGCCCGATTCGGCATTGCCTGGGGTTCTATCGGTGCAGCTGAATTCTGTTGGCATGCGGCCCGTCAATATACGCTGGACCGCACGCAATTTGGTAGGCCTTTAGCCGCAACCCAACTAATTCAAAAGAAGCTGGTTGACATGCAAACGGAGATAACACTCGGACTTCAATCTTGCTTACAGATGGGAAGATTATTCGACGCCGATAACTGCCCGGTTGAATTGATATCGATGATGAAACGAAACAACTGTGGAAAATCGTTGGATATAGCCCGAGTTGCTCGCGATATGCATGGCGGCAACGGCGTGTCTGATGAATTTCATGTTATCCGTCATGTCATGAATCTCGAGGCAGTTAATACCTATGAGGGAACCCATGATGTACATGCATTAATATTGGGAAGGGCGCAGACTGGAATTCAGGCTTTTTTCTAATGCCCGGAGCGTTAGACGGGTTTCGTGTTCTTGACTTGAGTCGAATATTGGCAGGTCCCTGGGCAGGACAGATGCTGGCGGATCTGGGTGCCGAAGTCATTAAAGTAGAAAGGCCAGAAAGCGGTGATGACACTCGTAGCTGGGGACCTCCTTTTATGCCCGACCGGGACGGTAACCCAACCAGCGAATCAGCCTATTTTCATTGTGCCAATCGTGGTAAATATTCGGTCTGTATCGATATTTCCTGTGAAGAAGGGCAACAGTTAATACGCGATCTGGTGGTGAAGTCAGATGTGTTAATCGAAAACTTTAAAGTAGGCGGTCTCAAAAAATACGGACTTGATTACGACGGTCTGAAGGCGCTCAATCCGAAACTAATTTACTGTTCGATTACCGGCTTTGGACAGACCGGCCCCTATGCTGAACGTGCCGGCTATGATTTTATGATCCAGGCAATGGGTGGCATGATGAGTGTGACCGGTGAACCTGAGGGCCAACCGATGAAAATTGGTGTTGCTCTGGCTGATATCTTGACTGGTTTGTATTCAACCAATGCGATTCAAAGCGCCTTAATTCAGCAATTAAAAACTGGATTGGGGCAATACATTGATATGGCCTTGCTGGATGTCCAGGTTGCTACACTGGCTAATCAGGCGATGAATTATCTGGCCAGCGGTCAGAGCCCATCACGACTGGGTAATGCCCATCCAAATATCGTGCCTTATCAGGCTTTTCAAACATTGGATGGGTACATCATTCTGGCTGTCGGCAATGATCGCCAGTTTTTGCGGTTTTGTGAGCTAGCTGGTTTTCCAGAAAAAGCAGTGGACAGCCGTTTTAATATAAATAGTGCCAGAGTGAAAAACCGAGAATTACTTTTACCCGATATTGAGGCCGTGTTCAAATTGAATACAACCGACTGGTGGTTAGAGGCGCTAAATCAGAGAGGGATTCCCTGTGGGCCAATCAATACGATTGAACAGGTTTTTGATGATGAACAGATTCTGCATCGAAAAATGGTGCGTAAACTGGATCATCGTCTTGCCGGTAGTGTCGATTCGGTCAGTAACCCAATTAATTTATCTTTAACCCCAGTTGTTTACACAAAGGCATCTCCTTTGCTGGGCGAGCATACCGATGAAATTTTACTCAGGGTTCTTGAGTTGAACAATAATCAGCTGTCAGAATACAAGCAAGGAAAGGTAATCGCTCAATATTAAAAAGGCCTAATTCAAAGATGCATATCAGAGGCTGCAGCTGGCTGCCAGTTGACAGATTGTACAAGCCATTCATCCTGTTTGATTAGTTCGAGATCGAATCGGTAGATTTTAGCGCGCAGGCTCGAGAGTAAATTGACGTCAGATATAATACTACCCGCCATAGCTACATAAACAACCAGGTAAGCCTGGTCTTCACTATCGAAATGCAAGTCCTGAATCCGGGTCATTAGAAAAATATTTTTATGCCGGAAAAAATACAACCGAAGTATTTTTTCAATCTGTTTACTGTTGTTGCCTTTTTTATCGCGAAAGTTCTTTGCGAGTAATTCGATCAGTGAGCTAGCATCTCTATTTTCAGTGGCCTGGACCGCTTTTTCGAGCCAACCATCGATTTGTTTTTCCTGGCTGTCGGGTTGTCCTGAACAATTAAGAAGCAACAGACAAAAAACCACAATGCCGAATAATCGAACGAGTGAATGTGTCATCTTAAGCAAGTTTTTTAGGCCAGGTATCGGTTAAACGGTATCCTTCGGGCCAGGGATCATCCGGGTCGAGCATCAGCTGGTGAGTACCGCAAATCCAGCCTCTGCCTCGAATGGTGGGAATGATTGCCGGTTTGTCGCCAATTTTTGTTTCGGACTGAATCGAACAATCGAAAGTCGAATCGAGAATAGAGCGACCAATCATTCGATCACCGGTTTTAAGAACTTTTTTGGCATGAAGTACCGCCATGCGCGCTGAACATCCAGTCCCGGTCGGCGATCTATCCAGCTTCCCTGGGTCGATGACCACCGTGTTTTTACTAATTGCTGTCCCATCTTGCCAGTAAATCGGACGAGTGAATTCACAAAATGAGATATGCTGCCAATCGGGATTAGAAGGATGCGTAAAGCCCAGTTGCTCGTTTGCAGCCGCGGTAATCTGTACCCCTGTTCGTGCTATATCAGCGGCTTCTTCGGGGCAGATCTGCAATCCGAGTTCATCGGCATTAACGATCACAAAACTGTCACCGCCGTAGGCCGTATCTACGGTCAGGGTGCCTATACCCGGAACTTCTAGTTTGACGTCTAATTGATCGGCAAATGAAGCCACGTTCTGTACCTCAATGCTGACAGCTTTGCCGTTTTCACAATAGGCCGTGATATCTACCAGTCCCCCGGGGGCTTCTAATTTAAATCGAGTGATGGGTTCTTCCATGGGGATTAAGCCAGTATCAAGTAAGACTGTGGAAACACAAATTGAGTTAGAGCCTGACATGGGCGGAGTGTGTTCGGGTTCCATGATAATAAAGGCGAAATCCGCTTCGGGGTGGCGCGACGGCAGGATAAGATTAATATGCTTAAATACCCCGCCACGAGGTTCGTTTAAAACGAAGTTTCTAAGATGGTTGTCATTTGCAATCCATTGGGCTTGTTGCCAAAGGGATTCTCCCGGTGGAGGTGCGACGCCTCCTACTATGACATTACCGACTTCACCCTCGGCATGACATGAAACCATATGAATTATTTTTTGACTTCGCATGAGATGTTCGTCCTGAATTAAAAAACCCCGCATAGGCAGGGTTTTTTAACATAATCTAGTGGATTATTGGTAGTCGAAAGACTTTGTTGAAAGTACCGATTGGTCTTCATCCAGGACATTCACGGTCCAGGTACCGGTCCATTCAGGAATGAATGTTTTGCTTGTCCATACTCTCCATCGAGTGCCTTTAACGTTAAATGTTTTTTCGTACATAACTTTGTCTTCAAACATCCACTGATGGGTGATGTTTTTACCTTGTAAATCGGTGAGTTCAGTGAAAAAAGAAATTGAATTAAAAGAACTGCTGTCGATGCTGTCTACTCTGATAACCGGCTCTCTGTTATCCATAGCAATGGTGAATATTGCTCGACTGACTTCACCACCGAAAGCATTGGGAGCGAGAGAAACGAATAGAAACAGAATGAATGTTTTAAACAATTGTCGCATGAGGGCCTCCTTGATAGTCGTGTACCTGACTATAGCAATAATATTAAGTTGATTACAGTATCGTTGAGTTGGTGTTCTCGGGTTTTGCCGGGTTAAGAAAGTTGTTCGCGGTTCTGCTGCAAAAGATCGATCATCGCTAATGAACTTAAGGATAATGTTCTTTTTCTAAGCGTAACAATCCCTAAAGGGCGCACGATATCTACTCCTGATAATGGAATGGCGACTATACTTTTATCCAGCATATTGACGGGTAACATACTCCAGCCAAGATTGGCTGAAACCATAACCTTGATGGTTTCGAGATAATTGGTTTCCAGAATGATTTTAAGCCGCTCGCGATGGACATCAAACAGGCGATTTATAATTTTACGGGTGAATGTGCCCTGTGAGGGCAGAATGGCTGGGTATTTTAGTAGCTGTTCCTGTTGGATCATTGTTTCATGGGCTAGCGAGTGATCGGATGCCAGTACTATTTGCATGCTATCTCGCCAAATTTCATCGAGTACCAGTCTTTCGTCAACTGATTCAGGCAGGGTTACAACTGCAATCTCCATATTATTATCGATGATCGCGGCACAAGCGTCTTCCGAATCCATAAAGTGGAGGTCCAGGTCAACCTGTGGAAAGCGCTTTTTGAACTCTCTTAAGATAGAAGGTAATCGATGAAGGCCAATATGATGGCTAGTTGCCAGTGTTAGTGTGCCAGTCGGATTTTGATTTTGTTCGCTTCTTTCGGTCTGGAACACATCGATTGAATTTAGAATCTGCTCAGCGTGGGGCAGGAATGCGATTCCATCAGGCGTCAGTAAACTTTTTTTACCTATTCGATCAAAAAGCCGTAGACCCAGAGATTCCTCAAGTTGACTGATACGCTTACTGACCGCTGGTTGAGTAATAAACAGCTTTTCAGCAGCCAATGAAAATGACTGCCGGTCCGCAACTGCCAGGAATGCGTGAATTTGTGAAAACTGCATAAGTATTCCATTTTGGAATGAAAATGATGAATAATATGAATTAGAGTTATTCTATAAACAGTCGTACCATAACGCCAGTTTGAATTGAACAGGTAGCAGATGATGGCCGGACGAACGCTCTATGACAAAATATGGGCATTGCATGAAGTGCAATGCGACAAACATGGCACGGGACTTTTATATATTGACCGCCATCTTGTGCATGAAGTTACCTCGCCCCAGGCCTTTGAAGGGCTTGAATTAGCTGGGCGCAAACTCTGGCGAAAGAATTCAATTGTTGCCGTGCCGGACCACAATATACCGACAATCAATGTTGAACTGGGGATTACTGATCCGGTTGCCCGACTGCAGGTTGATACGCTTGATCAGAATTGCGATAAATTTGGTTTAATCGAATTTAAAATTGGCGATCCCCGTCAGGGCATAGTGCATGTTATCGGGCCTGAGCAGGGTGCTACTTTACCCGGTATGACCGTTGTCTGTGGCGATTCGCACACCGCGACACATGGCGCTTTTGCCGCTCTGGCTTTCGGTATCGGCACGTCTGAAGTTGAACATGTTATGGCGACACAATGTTTGATTCAGAAAAAATCCAGAAATATGCGAGTAACCGTCAAGGGTTCTGTTGCTGAAGGTATTACTGCCAAAGATATAGTGCTGCGGATTATTGGTGAGATTGGCACTGCGGGCGGCACGGGATATACGATTGAGTTTGCCGGCGAAGCCATTACCAGTTTATCGATGGAAGGTCGCATGACCGTTTGTAATATGACAATTGAAGGCGGTGCGCGTGCAGGACTAATCGCCTGCGACCAAACCACTATTGACTATGTTAAAGGCAGGCCATTTTCACCGAAAGGCGATAATTGGGATAAGGCAATTGCGATGTGGGCAGACCTTCACTCTGACGATGACGCCGTGTTTGATCACGAAGTCGAAATTGATGCTGCCAGTATTGAACCGCAGGTCACCTGGGGAACTTCACCTGAGATGGTTATTTCAGTTGGGTCAAAGATACCTGATCCTGCTAATGAGTTAGATAAAACTAAGGCCGGTGGGATGCAAACAGCACTCGATTATATGGGAATAGAAGCCAATGCCTCGTTTGATCAAATTGCAATCGACAAAGTATTCATTGGTTCCTGTACTAATTCGCGGATTGAAGATCTCCGTGCTGCGGCGAAAGTAGCCGAAGGCAGGAAGATAGCGGGTTCAGTTAAGTTAGCTATGGTAGTACCGGGTTCCGGTCTGGTTAAAAAGCAGGCTGAAGACGAAGGGTTGGATAAAATTTTTATTGAAGCCGGATTCGAATGGCGTGAACCCGGTTGCTCTATGTGTCTGGCGATGAATGCTGATCGGCTTGAACCTGGAGAGCGTTGTGCATCAACTTCTAATCGCAACTTTGAAGGTCGTCAGGGGCAAGGTGGAAGAACCCATTTGGTATCACCTGCTATGGCGGCTGCGGCAGCTATTAAAGGTCATTTTGTTGATGTTCGGAAGATGGGAGATTAGCCATGCAGAAATTTGAAACCTTTACCGGAATAGTGGCCGGAATTGATCGATCTAATATCGACACTGATGCCATTATCCCTAAGCAATATCTAAAATCGATTAAACGGACAGGTTTTGGTCCTAATTTGTTTGATGACTGGCGATACCTGGATCCGGGTGAGGCAGACGGTGATAATTCAGCCAGGCGACTGAATCCGGATTTCGTTCTGAATCAAAGCCCATTTCGTGATGCTCAGGTTCTGATAGCAAGGGAAAACTTTGCCTGTGGTTCATCGCGCGAACACGCTGTTTGGGCTTTAATGGATTTCGGTATTAAAGTCGTAATTGCTCCGAGTTTTGCAGATATTTTTCATAACAATAGCTTCAAGACTGGATTGCTTCCGATTGCGCTTGAGGCCGCTCAGGTAGATCAGTTATTTCAAGAGCTGAATGAAACAGAAAAGTATCAGTTAAAGATAGATCTTGAAAATCAAACCGTAGGTTCGAGCAGTGGCCTTCAAATGAAGTTTGAAGTTGATGAATTTAAAAAGCATTGCCTGATAAACGGGTTCGATGATATCGGTTTAACGATGCAAAAAGCCGATGAAATCAAGACTTTTGAAAAACAGTATTTTAACCGTATGCCCTGGTTAGGACAGGAATAAGACATGACAGCAAAAATTGTGATTTTGGCCGGTGATGGAATTGGTCCAGAAATTATGGCTGAGGCCGTTAAATTAATTAAATGTCTACAGTCCGATTTTGGATTTTCGGTTGAACTTGAGCACGCTGCTGTTGGTGGTGCGGGCTATGATCAATATAAATTACCTCTGCCGAATGAAACTTTATCAATATGCCGAGATGCCGATGCGATCCTTTTGGGTTCAGTTGGTGGGCCCGCGTACGAAAATTTGGAACGCGAGCTTCGCCCCGAAAAAGGGCTGCTTCAGCTCCGATCTGAATTGGAGTTATTTTCGAACTTACGCCCGGCAATGTTATATCCGCAATTGGCCGATGCCTCCAGTTTGAAGTCTGAAATAGTTGCCGGGCTGGATATCATGATCGTCCGAGAGTTAACCGGCGGCATTTATTTTGGGCAACCTCGCGGTATTCGGGAACTGGATTCAGGTATACGGCAGGGCTACAACACCATGGTATACGATGAAAATGAAATCCGCAGAATAGCCCGGTCTGCGTTTGATATAGCGATGTTAAGACAACGCCAGCTATGTTCTGTCGACAAAGCTAACGTGCTCGAAGTTTCTGAATTGTGGCGTGAGGTTGTGACTGAAGTGGGTCGAGATTATCCCGATGTAACCCTGTCTCATATGTATGTAGACAATGCTGCGATGCAATTAGTCCGTGATCCTAAGCAATTCGACGTGATCGTCACCACCAATTTATTCGGTGATATTTTATCGGACACCGCCGCTATGCTCACCGGCTCGATTGGCATGTTGCCATCAGCCTCACTCGATCGGAATGGAAAAGGTATGTACGAACCTGTTCATGGATCGGCGCCTGATATCGCAGGGAAAAGTATTGCCAATCCGCTAGCCACTCTCCTGTCGGTAGGCATGATGCTTCGTTATAGCCTGAAGCAGAGGGCGCTGGCAGATCAGATCGATCTGGCGGTGGGTCATGTTTTAAACCAGGGTTTTCGAACGGCTGATATCGCGGGTTCAGGGCATTCTGTAAGCACAGTTGAAATGGGTGACGCAGTTATTGCAGCACTCAAAGCGTCACAATAAGGAGTAAGGGTATTTCCATGAACAAAGTTGGATTTGTTGGATGGCGCGGTATGGTGGGTTCGGTGCTGATGGATCGAATGATGACAGAAGGTGATTTTGAAAGTGTCGATGAAGCGATTTTTTTCAGCACCTCTCAGTCCGGGCAAGCGAGTCCAGATATCGGTCGGGAAACCAGTCGGTTAGAAGATGCGAATAATATTCAAAAGCTCGCTGAAATGGATATCATCATAACCTGTCAGGGCGGTGACTATACCAAACAGGTACACCCGGCATTGCGTAAGCTTGGCTGGAAAGGTTACTGGATTGACGCGGCGTCTTCTTTACGAATGGCTGAGGATTCGATTATTATTCTCGATCCTGTCAATCGTGACGCGATTGATCAGGCATTGCATGCCGGTGTCAAAGATTACATCGGTGGTAATTGCACCGTCAGTTTAATGATGATGGGCATGGCCGGTTTGTTACAGCATGATCTGGTTGAATGGATGTCTGTAATGAGCTATCAAGCTGCCTCGGGTGGTGGTGCGAAACATATGCGCGAATTACTCAATCAGATGGGTAGCTTGCATAACTGCGTCGCAGAAAATCTTCTTAACCCTGGTGTGGCTATCCTCGAAATTGACCGTAAAGTAACCGAACAATTTACATCAGCTCAGTATCCTGTTGATCAGTTTGGTGTACCGTTGGCAGGTAGTTTAATCCCCTGGATCGATACGGAACTGGAAAATGGGCAAAGCCGAGAAGAATGGAAGGCCGGTGTTGAAGCCAATAAAATTCTTGGTCGACAAAAAGACCCGATAGCAATCGATGGTATATGCGTCAGGATTGGCGCAATGCGGTGTCACTCGCAAGCCTTGACCGTGAAGTTAAAACGGGACGTACCTTTAGATGAAATCCACGATATTATTGGTAATGCGAATGACTGGGTTCATGCCATTCCTAACCATAAGGAAATTTCCATGGAAAAATTATCACCCGCTGCCGTTACCGGGACCATGGACATTCCGGTCGGACGACTGCGAAAAATGAATATGGGAAATGAATATCTATCCGCTTTTACCGTCGGTGACCAGTTGTTATGGGGTGCTGCGGAACCTTTAAGACGCATGTTACGAATACTAAGAGAGAAAACTTAATGCAGCAAAAAGTTGCGATAACCAACGCCAACAGTCCGTTGGCAGAAGCCATACTCGAAAAAATCAGTGAATCCGGTATAACACCGGATTCACTCGTTTTGCTCGATGATGAATCGTTCATTGGCACTCGAATTGGATTTGGTGGAAAACATCTTGTTTGTCAGGACCAGTCGGTATTTGATTATTCCTCGGTGGACGTTGTTTTATTAACCGCCAGGAATGAATCTCTGGAATCCCGAATTGCGGCGGAAAATGCCCTGGTTGTTAGTCATTTACCACTTGATGACTCGTCGCCTATCTACTTGGCTGATAAAGAAACCGAGCTCGATTGTGCCTATAGCCAGAAAATTTTTAAATTGGCCGATGTCGAAGTGGCAACACTGACTGACGTGTTAAAGTTAATAGATGCGATCAACCCTGTAACCAAATTGCATATTACTGCTATTCGTAGTGCTGAAATGCATGGCAAGGCTGCTATCGATGAATTGGCAGGGCAAACTGTAGATTTACTCAGTGGACGGGATGTAACTGCTAACGTCTATGCGGAGCAAATCGCATTTAATCTGATACCATCAAGCGCACAGGATAGTGTGAGCAGAGAAATTCATTATTTTTTCCCCAATCTTTTATCTAAGCCTGCATTTCAAATAATTGATGTGGCGGCATTTCACGGAATCGCTATTTCTGTAGGGTTTGAATCTGTGGGTGAAATATTTCCTTTAGCGATAAAAAAACAACTTGAAACTCTACCAGGGGTCGAAATTTCCGAACTGATTGTGAGCCCAGTTACCCATTGTAATCAGTCGTTTAGCTGTATCGTAAGTCAGTTTAAAGCCGTTGAAGAAAAGGCATCAACGGGTAGCTTCTGGCTGGTCTCTGATCCATTGCGATATGGATTAGCCAGGAATTACGTAAATGTAACGGGATTTTTGCTAAATTCTTTTTTATAATCTATAGTTACAAGTACTTGTGAAAGTGCTTTCTTTAAAGTAAATTCTCGGAAAGGAGTCATATGTGCATGGATTTAAAGCGCTTTACGAAAAAAAATGAGTTAGGGAGTGCGGGAGACTTATCGTGCGTAATCTGGGACTAATAGTAACTTTTTGGTTGGCAGCATTAACACTGCCATCATCGGTATTGGCGCTTGGCTTGGGTGAAATCGAGGTTAGTTCCTTTCTTAATCAGCCACTCAAAGCCGAGATAGTGGTTATATCTGCCCGGCCCGGTGAGATCGACGACCTTCTGGTGAGCCTCGCTTCGCGTGATGCCTTTACACGGGCAGGATTGTCGCGCCCACAGCATTTGGCCGAACTGCGATTTGCGGTCAACAAAAGTGAAAGTGGCGATTCTGCTACCATTTCTGTTACGACAAGAACTGCTGTTAAAGAGCCTTTCCTAAACTTTTTGATTGAAGCCGACTGGGCTAAAGGTCGGGTGTTAAGGGAATTTACAGTTCTATTAGATCCTCCATCTTATGCATCAAGTGCACCAGCTGCGCAGGCTGCTGCAACTGATCAGGCTGAATCTGCGGTTTCAGCACCTGTCGCTTCAGGGGCAGTATCCGGTGATTCGTCAGAAGACTCAAACGTTGGCACGCAACCTATTGCGTTGGCAGAAAATGACAATAATAATAGCACTGAAATAGGGCAGAGCAATGTTTCACAATCGTCCAATACTGGACAAGCCGACAGTGTCGATGGTGATATTGATGTCTATAAAGGTGATACCCTTTGGGGAATCGCCTCTCGGTATCAAGATGGTGAGCACAGTATGGGGCAGATAATGCTCGCTATTCAGCGCACCAATCCTCGTGCATTTGGAAATCAGAATATAAATAATCTTAAAGTTGGTTCTGTTATACGTGCACCAAGCGCCTATGAACTGGATCAATTTAGTAAGCGGGAAGCTTACGCGCAAGTACTCGATCAAAATGGTTTGTGGGATGATTATGTTGCGCGCGTTTCAGGACAATCCAGTTCAGGTATTACTGCAGAAGGTAGTGCGGGTGGGGGAGCTAGCGGAGATAGTAGTAGTGAATTGAGCCTGGTAACACCGGGTGATGGTAACTCAAATGATGCCGCTGGCGGAAATCAATTAACCAATAGCCTGAAAGCAAAGCTGGCTATGGCAGAAGAAGAACTGGATGCTGCCAAAATCGAAAATAAAGATCTCGAATCGCGAATTGCAGAACTTGAAGCTCGCTTAAGCAAAACTGAAGAGCTGCAGAAAATGATTCAGATTGAAGACAACAGTCTGGCCCAGATGCAATCCGACCAGGCTGAGCAAAATAATGTGATCGTTGAACCTGAAGTTGTCTCAGTCGAGGTGCCAGAGTCTACCATTGCTGTCACTGAAGAAATGGCGACCGCAGATGAAGAAGCATTACTTGAAGAACTGTTAGCAGAAGAAGCTGCAGCTGCAGCTGCGAATCAACAGAGTAATGACACACTAGTCGACGATGAATCTACTCAAGTAATGGTTGCTCCACCAGCGCCAGTCATTGTATCCACGCCTACCCCGAAGCAAACATCAATCCTCGATGGTATCTTGCCTGATGAAATTGCCGGTTTATTACCACCTGTAATGTCAATACTGAGAGATCCAATCATTCTCGGTGCGGTTGGCGGTGTGATCGGATTACTATTAATTCTGTTTTTGATCAAAAGGCGAAAGCAGTCAGATAATGATGAGTCTTTGATCTCTGTTGACGATGGTGTCGATCTCGATGATGAAGATTTAACGCCGATTCATTTGGCTGAAACGTCGAATGAAGAAGATACCAATATTAATGTACCGAACGAAAATGACTTGATCGGTAAACTGGACTCGGTATCTTCGGCAGAATTAGATGATGACGAAGACGATGATCCGTTCTCACGTACCGCTATTATATCGCAACAGGATATGGCGGAAACGAGTGCTCAGGCCAGCGCTGAAACCCCTTCCACAGATGAACAGGATGATGTTCTTAATGAGGTAGACGTTTACCTTGCATACGGCCTTTATGACAATGCCGAAGACTTGCTTAATGATTCTATTCAGAATCACCCGGAACGCGCCGATTATAGATCCAAGTTACTAGATACCTATTTTGCTACAAAGGCTAAGGATAAATTTATCAAGGAAGCTGAAAACCTGAAATCGATGGGTGAAGCCGCTAATAGGCACTGGGATCGTGTTCAGGTAATGGGTTATGAACTAGCCCCTGATAATGCGTTATTTTCCGAAGGTAGAGATAGTGAGCTTACCGCAGCTGATCTTGAAATCGCTAAACCCCAGGAGGCCGATTTTGATTTGGGTTCCGATGAAGATGATACTAATTTTTCATCGTCAGATTTTAATCTGGGTGAAGATGATAGCGAATTTGGGGCTACTCAGGTTACGGGTGGAATCGATTCAAATATCTCCCAGACTCAAGAGCTACCTGATTTTAGTGATGAACTTCCCGATTTGTCATTTGGTGAAGATGACAATGATGACACTAAGATTCGTGGTGAGGAAATATCAGAGGATATCGCAGATTTGCCCGATGAAATTGCCGACCTCGATTTCTCCTTCGATGATGACGAAGAAACTGATGATAGCCTCGCTGTTCATGATAGCTTAGGTCTGGAAACTGAAATTGACAGTGGTGGAATCGATTTCGAGCTGCCCGATGATCTTGATTTAGGTGACGATGATGGCGGAGAAACCGATGACGGTTTGACGTTTGATCTGGGTGAAGTCGGTGAAGAAGACGATATAAAAATTGGTGCTGATAGTGAACAGAACATCGAGGCCGACATTGGTGATCTAGATCTGGGTGACCTCGATCTGGATAGCAGCGATGTTGATGGCCTGGACGATATAGATGACCTCGACCTGGATAGCAGCGATCTAGATAATCTGTCAGATATAGTGGACCTCGACCTTGATTCGGCCTCTGATTCATCAGACGAAGTCATTGATTTTGCGGAAACTGCGATAGTCGATACAACGCCGGATTTCGAACAAACGGCTATCATCAGAGCTAATGATCTTCCCTCTGAACCTGAACCAATGCCTGATTTCGAAGCGACGGCGATGATGGAAAGCATTGAAGTCGACGACAGCGAACCTTCCGAAATCAATCTGGGTATGGACGATACGTCGTTTATCCCGGGAATTCTTAATGACGATGATGACGGCGTTAAAATCGATCTTGATGATATCGATGATGAATTCGATATTAGTGATGATCTTGAAGGATTTGATGAATTATCCGACTCAAGTGACAGTGAAGAAGTTGCGATTGATCTTGATGATTCTCTCGATCTTGATTCCGAAAGTTTACGTACCGGTACTTTTGCACCGGGTGATTTCGACGATGAAGATAGTGATGACATTGAATTAGACGATATCGAAGATCTTATGCTGCCTGATGATGTCGATGAAGTTTCAACCAAGCTTGATCTTGCTCGAGCGTTCATCGACATGGGCGATACTGAAGGAGCCAGAGCCAGCCTGAATGAAGTGATAACCGAAGGCAGCGATGAACAAAAATCTGAAGCACAATCTTTGATAGATCAATTATGATGCTTTAAGATTAATCGAGTTAAATCTGATAGTAACAGCCCATTTTTTGAAATGGGCTTTTTTTTGATCAATAGAAACTCCCTAAAAAAGCGGGTTAGCTTCCATTCTAGATATATTTTTATGCGATTTTTAAAGCCATGAGCGTGATCTTAAAGTATGCGGTAGGGGTTGAATACTGTGGAAGTAACTACTGTGGCTGGCAGTTTCAGAAACATTGCCGCTCAGTACAGGGTGAAGTCGAAAAAGCCCTGTCATTTGTAGCGGATCATCCCGTGTCTTTAATTTGTGCCGGTAGAACTGATGCGGGTGTTCATGCGGTAGAACAGGTAGTTCATTTTGAATCATCATCCAAACGAGATAATCGTGCCTGGATGCTTGGATCAAATTGCCGATTACCAAAGGATATCAGATTAAAATGGGTGTGCCCGGTTGATTCCGAATTTCATGCCCGCTACAGTGCTTTGGCGAGGAGTTATCGGTACATTATCTTAAATACCCAAACCCCTAGCGGGCTATTTAGTGATCGGTGTTGTTGGGAGTTTAGACCGCTAGATCAAGACGCGATGCACGAATCAGCAAAAAGTCTTTTGGGTGAACATGATTTCAGCGCCTTCCGTGCAGCCGGTTGTCAGGCTAAATCAGCTAACCGCAATGTCAAAGAAATTCGTGTATCCCGTCGCAATAAAATGCTTTATCTTGATATTAAAGCCAATGCATTTCTGTATCATATGGTCAGAAATATTGCTGGTAGTCTGATGACTGTCGGCAAAGGTGAAAAACCGGTCAACTGGGTTGCCGAAGTGCTCGCGTCTGGTAATCGCAACCTGGCCGCCAAAACAGCGCCGGCCGGGGGACTTTATTTTGTTAAAAGCTGGTATCCGGAACAATTCATTTTGCCGCATTCAGAGTTAACTCCTGTATTATTCTGATCATGTCAAAACGTACTCGAATTAAAATTTGTGGCATTACCCGGCAAGTTGATGCTGACCTCATCGTTAGTCTTGGTGTTGATTCGATCGGACTGGTTTTTTATCCCCCCAGTCCGCGTAAAATCGAAATAGAAGCTGCGATTAAGATGCGCAATTTGCTGCCTCCATTTGTCACGGTGACGGCCCTGTTTCTGAATGATTCTGCAGAATTAATTAGCTCGGTAATCGAACAGGTGCAACCTGACCTGTTACAATTTCATGGGCAGGAATCTGAAGCCTGTTGTCATCAATGGAAAATGCCTTATATTAAATCGATTCCAATGGGTGAAACCCTTGATCCAAAAGGCTATGCGAACCAGTTTCCTTCGGCGCTTGGTTTCCTGCTCGATAGCAACATGGCTGGACGACAAGGTGGCTCAGGTGATACATTTGACTGGTCAAAAATACCCTCAAAGCTTGACTTCCCGCTGGTGCTCGCTGGTGGTTTAAATCCAGGTAATGTAGCCGAAGCTATTACTCAGGTTAACCCCTGGGCGGTAGATGTTAGCAGTGGCGTTGAAGTCTCCAAAGGGATTAAAGATGCTGATTTGGTTAAACAATTTATTAAAGAGGTAAATCGTGTCGACGGTAATGCATAAACCGATTGAAGACTATTATCGATACCCTGATGAACGAGGACATTTTGGACAGTTTGGTGGTTTGTTTGTCGCAGAAACACTGATGGGTCCATTGCAGGATCTTAAGGAAGCGTATAAACGATATGGTCAGGATCCAGATTTTCTTAAAGAGTATAACGATGATTTAAAATACTTTGTGGGTCGACCTAGCCCCGTTTATCACGCCACAAGATTGAGCCAAAAAATTGGGGGTGCCCAGATCTGGCTTAAACGTGAAGATTTAAATCACACCGGTGCCCACAAAATTAACAATGCGATAGGCCAGGCCCTGCTCGCAAAACGAATGGGCAAGACTCGAATTATTGCTGAAACCGGTGCAGGAATGCACGGCGTTGCAACAGCGACTGTTGCTGCCAGAATGGGGCTCGAATGTATCGTATATATGGGTGCAGAAGATATCCGTCGGCAGGAAGCAAACGTCTATCGTATGCGTTTACTTGGAGCTAGTGTCGTTCCGGTACATTCGGGTTCTAAGACCTTAAAAGACGCATTGAACGAAGCCATGCGTGATTGGGTAACCAATATTGATGATACATTTTATATTATTGGTACTGTAGCTGGCCCTCATCCTTACCCTGAAATGGTTCGTAATTTTCAAACCATCATCGGCCAGGAAGCACGAATACAAATGATTGAACAATCTGGGCGATTACCCGATGCTCTGGTTGCCTGCGTAGGCGGAGGATCTAATGCGATTGGTTTGTTCCACGAATTTTTAAATGACCCGGACGTCGATATTTACGGTGTTGAGGGTGCTGGTAATGGTCTGGAAACTGGACAACATGCCGCACCGCTAACGGCGGGAAAGCCTGGCGTTTTACACGGCAATCGTACCTATTTAATGTCGGATGACAATGGTCAAATAATTGAGCCTTTCTGTATTTCTGCCGGCCTTGATTATCCGGGAGTGGGGCCCGAACATGCCTGGCTCAAAGAATGTGGACGCGCGCACTATAAGACCATTACCGATAATGAAGCTGTTGCCGCTTTTCACGAATTAACTCGGGTTGAGGGAATTATACCGGCTCTGGAGTCATCTCATGCCGTCGCATATGCGATGAAATTAGCGCTTGAGCTCGGTGTCGATAGAAATATCCTGGTCAATCTTTCGGGACGTGGCGACAAAGACATGCACACCGTTGCGGCGCTTCAGGGAATGGAAATATGAGTCGTTTAAAAGCTTGTTTTGAATTGCTTGGGCAACAGAAAAAATCCGCTTTAATACCCTTTATTACCGCTGGAGATCCTACGCCCGACTCAACGGTTAAATTAATGCATAAGATGGTTGACGCTGGCGTCGATATTATCGAGCTGGGAATCCCCTTTTCGGATCCCATGGCCGATGGGCCGGTCATTCAGGCGGCTGATGAACGTGCTCTTGCCCATAATGTGAGTTTGAAAGATGTTATCGATATGGTCGGCGAATTTCGCACTG
>JBLIOG010000042.1:0-22016 GCA_047639625.1 Gammaproteobacteria bacterium | reverse complement strand
CACGATGAATGGGATTTCGTGGACTCATGGATGCGCATGAATGACCTTCAGTTACTGTCGTTTGACATAAAAGAGAATAATATTTACAGTAATGTGAGGGATAAAAATTTCGCCTAAACCGGCTACTATTTGATGCAGGAGCAATCACTGGTCTTATGCACGGCCAAAGGAGTGGCTGCGGAGGTTTAACCAATCCTGTGTGTAAAAAACATCGCGATAGAGGGCCAGATATTTTGACCAAAAAAACTATTACCCTTCCAATCGCCTCGCAATCGAATCCCCACACGCATCACAACTTGAATCCCCACCCAAGTCACGAGTAAGGCTATCTCTTTCCTTTAACGTATCCTCGATCGCAACTATAATGGCATCATGCACCTCGCGATGCCCAAGATGATCCATCATCATGGCCGCAGACCAGATCTGACCAATCGGATTCGCGATTCCCTGTCCCGCTATATCAGGTGCCGAACCATGCACTGGCTCAAACATTGAAGGAAATAACCCCTCCGGATTAATATTGGCCGAAGGTGCAATTCCAACAGTACCGGTAATACCCGGGCCAAGATCCGACAGGATATCGCCAAATAAATTTGAGCCAACAACTACATCAAAAATTTCAGGGCGATTGACAAAATGAGATACCAGAATATCGATATGATATTTATCGACCTCAACCTCTGGGTAAGCTGATGCCATTTCTACGACGCGTTCATCCCAGAAAGGCATGGTGTGAATAATACCATTCGATTTTGTTGCCGAAGTAACTCGTTTGGCTTCACGAGACATCGCTAATTCAAAAGCATATTTCAATACCCGATCTGTTCCCTTTCGAGTGAAAATTGATTGTTGCATCGCCATTTCATCGTCGGTTCCGGCATTAAAGCGTCCACCGATATTAGAGTATTCTCCTTCGCAGTTTTCACGAACCACATAAAAATCGATATCGCCGGGTTTTTTATTTACGAGTGGGCACTGCATACCTTCGAATAACCGAACGGGTCGTAAATTAATATATTGCTGAAACTCTCTACGAATGGGGATCAATAAACCCCACAATGAAACATGATCCAAAACAGTCGGAAAACCAACGGCACCCAGAAATATCGCGTCAAACTTTGATAACTGATCAATACCATCCTCCGGCATCATCGCACCGGTTTCGAGATAGCGCTCGCAGCTCCAGTCAAAGGTGGTCCATTCAAACGACAACCCGAATCGAGATGCTAACGAATCAATAACCTTGATTCCTTCTGGAACCACCTCTTTTCCGATTCCATCACCGGGTATTACAGCAATATTATAATGGGTCGACATCATTAACCGCCGAGGAACAATTCACCGACTTTCGGGTTTTTCAATAGCTCATCACCCGTTCCAGCGATAGCGAGCTCACCGGAGACAAGTACGTAACCGATATCTGCGAACTCCAGACCTTTCTTTGCATTTTGCTCAACCATAATGATGGTTTTACCTTCCGTATTTTGCAAGTCGTAAAGTATCTCGAAAACCATATCGATAAATTTCGGCTCGAGACCAATCGATGGCTCGTCGACCAGTAATACTTCTGGATCCATAACCAGTGCGCGGGAAATTTCGAGCAAGCGTCTTTCACCACCCGATAAAACCCCAGCCTTATGTTTACGCCTGTCTGCCAGTCGTGAATATTTGTCGAACACCTTTTCAGCAGCAATTTTTGCTTCCTGAGGTTTGTCTTTTAAAAAGCCACCCATCCACAAATTTTCTTCGACAGTCATGCCGGGGAATATTGATTTATCCTGCAGAATATAAGCTATACCCGCTTGAGATAGCTTTTCATTCGGGGTCAGGCTGGTCACATCAACTTTATCACTTCCAGAACCGATCTCTATAGAGCCGGAAAAAATACGATTAAACCCGAAAATCGAATGTAGAATCGTTGATTTACCTGCACCATTAGGTCCGATTAAACACAGCGATTGCGCTTTTCCAACACGCAGATTTAAGCCGTGCAAAATCTCCATCTGGCCATAACCAGCAACCAGATTATTAATCGACACATGGGGTTCGTTATTGGCGAGCTCATTAAGCTGGTCGATACTGATATCTTCCGACATGGCCTGAGCCTGACGGTTAACTTCTTCGACCGAAATAACGGCATCAACACCACCCGCACCATAGCCACTTATTATTTTCTTATCATCAGCCATCAGTGCTCTCCCAAATAGGCATCTATGACCCTTTGATTATTTTTAATTTCTTCGGGCGTTCCCTGTGCCAGCATTTCACCATGTGCAAGGCAATACATCGAATCAGCCATATTCATAATGACCCGCATATTATGCTCAATGATAAATAACGTGATGCCAAATTCGGTATTCGCGCGTCTAAGACGATCGATCAATCCGTTAATCAACGTTGGATTTATTCCAGCCGTTGGTTCATCTAACAACAAACAAGTTGGTTCGTTCATTAATGCCATTGCAAACTCTAATAATTTCTGTTGCCCAAATGAAAGATCCCCACTCAGTAGCAGACGTTTTTCATAGAGACCGACAAACTCAAGTAAATGATCGGCTCGTTCGTAATCTTCTTTGGTATTAACTTTCAAAGCATCCATCAAGCTCATTTTTCGATGCGGTAGCGATATCAACATATTTTCAACACAGTTCATCGCCCCGTAAATCCGAGTTTGCTGAAACGTTCTAAGCAATCCTAAACGGGCAATTTTCTGAACCGATAATTTTGATATCTCCTGATCTTCGAACTGTATAGAACCTTCGTCGATTGGGTGATAACCGACAATCGAATTAAACATGGTGGTTTTACCCGAACCATTAGGTCCGATTAATCCGGTGATACCACCCCGCTTCACCTGCATCGAGACATTTGTATTGGCCTTTACACCACCATAGGCTTTGGAAACATTTTGTACATTAATGATGATGTCACTCATGCTGTTTCCTCCACATTTTTCTCATCCACCTTTATGCCAAACCATTCAGGTTTTTTGTATTGTAAATAACCCATCACTCCGTCCTGAAAATACACAACGGTCACAATGATTAACGCGCCAAGCGCAACCCATTGCCATCCAAGAAAATAATTCCAGGTCACTTCTTTAAAGACATGAAATAGAATCGCGCCAACTACCGGCCCCCAAAGAGTACCTTTACCACCTAACAATACACAGACGACCATAAAGATACCGAGATTGATGGTCTGATATGCAGTCTCCAAAGGCTCGAAATGGATTAACTGGAAAGCCGAAATTCCACCGGCAATGCCAATAAAAAAAGCGGCTATGGCCCAGGTAAACAATTTATACCGTAAAGTATGAATTCCCATCGCATCGGCTTTTTCTTCGTCATCGCGAATCGCATTTATGGCAGCACCAAAACGGGTGGTATAAAGCCATTTAACAAACATAAAAAGTAGAACGCCAGTAGTCGCAAAGAGGAAATAGAAGAACACTTTTCCATCATCAAAGTTACCCGGATAAACCGGCAAAGCTATCCCCTGGCCTCCACCGACCCAGTTCCAATTTGACACCATTTCACCCGCGGCTATGGCCACGCCTAATGTTCCAATCGCAAAATAGGGACCGCGCAAACCAAATGTTACAGAGCCGATAATGACGGCCGTTAAAGAACAAAATAAACCCGCACAAATTAAGCCAACAAACATTCCGGTAAAATACTGTGATTCTGTAAATTCAAAAATACCTCCACCGGAAGCACTGGTGTAATCACCAACATCATGAACCATTCCGATAGAAACAACGGCGGCAACATACATACCAGTACCATAGAAAAAGATATTACCCAGCGAGTTATAACCCATCTGTCCGCCAGTCATATCCCAGGTCAGGGCTACGATTATCATCAACCACAAGGTGGCTAATTGAGTACCAAAGTTGGGGAAAACGAATGGTGCCAGGATACTGATGGCGAGAATAGCTGAATATAAAAGCGTTTTATTCTTGCTCATTTCAGTACCTGCCTAACACGGCGTTGTTGTATTAGTCGAATAATCAAAACCAGAATTAAAAGCATAACGGCAATGGCCTGCTGATAACCGATTCCAAATATGTGAGCACCATATTGTTCAAGCGCCCCGATGCCAAGACCCGCTGCTATAACGCCCGGAAGGTTTCCAAGCCCCGCTGCCGTAACGATAACGAAAGCACGAATAGAGTGGGTGATGCCATAAAATGGTTGAATGATCCAGACCATGACAATGATCGCACCGGCTGCGCCACAAATGGCTGAATTCAGTGAGAATGTAAATGCATAAACTTTTTCTGTATCGATTCCGAGAACCCGGGCGGCTCGTGCATCCTGTGCCGTTGCGCGAATAGCCTGCCCCATACGACTCGACTTCATAAAAATAATGACACCAGCAGCCAATACGGCGGCCATCATTACGCCTATTAACTTGGCAATCGGTACATCAATAAACTCGTCGAAAAAATAGAGCGTGTCGAAACCCAGATCGACTGATTGGGTATCTGAGCCGAACATTAAATTCAATAACTGCGCCATCATAATGGCAAGACCAAATGTAGCGAGTAGGGACGTGAACAAATCACGTTCAATCACGCGCGAAATAACAAGCTTATAGGCAACCCATCCCACGCCCCACATGACGACAAAGGCAATTGGTACACCTAGTAATGCCGGTACACCCTGACCAACCATCCACCAGGACACATATCCACCGGCTATAACGAAGTCACCCTGTGCGAGGTTCTTAACATTCATGACCCCCCAAACCAATGCGAGGCCATAAGCCGCGAGGGCAAATAGCGCGCCGATCATAACGCCATCAATAACGATTTTTAAATTGACAACAGGAAAGTCGACCAACAGGCCGAGGTTGATCAATATTTGATCCATAAAAATAATCTCCGGTAATACAAAAAAAACAGGGCGCTAAAAGCACCCTGTTTTCTATTCTTTCAGAATAACTTGCAGACCTTAGTTACGAGGCCAGATCAGTTTGTGGGACGCAAAAGCCGAAGGAGCAACTACGTTGTATTCACCATTCTGGATTTGACGTAATACCATTGGCTTGGCAATATTATTACCCGCGCTGGAGAATTTGATTCCACCATAAAAAGTTTTAAGGTCGGTGGCTGCAATAGCGTCACGAACTTTTTCTTTATCCAGTGAACCTGCTCTTTCGAAAGCATCCTTGAAGACGTACACGGCAGCTGTTGCCTGGGCAGTCTGGTAAGGTACTTTCTTAGTTTCATATTCAGGGAAAGCCTTTTTGAAGTTAATTTCATACTCAGCAGCAGTACCAAACATCGGATCGCTATATGACAGTGATTCAGCCCACTGGGTAGAGCATAAAATATTATCCGCAGCATCACCAAATTTACCGGTTACATCAGCTGCTTCACAGTGCGTCATTGCAATCATTGGAACTTTTATGTTCTTTTCCTTGAGTTGCCGTACAGCAGTCGCGGCACCTTTGGAGTGGCCACTGATAATCAAAACATCAGGTTTAAGTAATTTAACCTTGGTTAAAATCGCACTCATGTCAGACAGATCACGCGGTAACTGTTCGTCCAATACAGTTTGCATACCCAAACGTTTAGCATCTTCAAGGACACCGGCCCGGATATCGAGTGAGAAAGGATCATTTTCGACGGCAATCGCTACCTTAACCGATGAGGCTTTTTTACCTTGTTTTTCGGCCATTTCAGCAGCCAGCGTAATCGCTGAAGCTAGGTACTGCTCTGAAGTTGATAAGACTGCGAACAGATATTTATAGCCTTTATTGAACAACGAACGTGAGGCTCCTTCTGCTTCAATCATTGGAATTTGATATTTTTCGGTAACCGGTGCAATTGCTTTGGTTAACCCTGAAGAATATGGCCCAAGCATATATTGGACTTTATCCTGACTAATGAGTCGCTCGGCCAATGTTGCACCACGATCACCTTTGGATTCATCGTCATAGTAAGTCAGTTTAAAGTTGTAGCATTTGCCATCAACCATAACGCCGCCGTTATTTTTTATTGTATCAACCGCGAAGTCGTAACCGTTTTTTGCGTGAATACCATTCGTTGCGTATTTACCGGTCAGCGAAATTGCTGATCCTATATGGATTTCGCCACAGGCCGCCAGGGCCGATTGCGAAAATAACATCGCTGAACCCGTTATTAGAGTTGATATCAGGGATAGTTTTTTCATCGTTTTCCTCCGTTATTTTAATTTTACGACCGTTCGGCCGATATTATTAGTTCGTCACAGCTCCATTCTATGGTCTGCTCAAAATACTTGCAACCGCGCTTAAATTAATTCTTCCCGTCGATCATCCGTTTCTCCGTACCGCCTCAAAGCCGGGGCTTTGAGGCCTTCGTATAATTTCTCGAGATTCGCGTTAATCAGCGCTCCTTGCTGTTCGAAAAGACTGTTTCCTTTCATGTCACTTTCGACAATAAAAGGTCCGAAATTTTCGACTTCAAACACCCACATGGCCTGAGCATTTCCAAGCTCCTGGAGCCAGTGAACATTATTAACTGACTTTATACCGCGTCCCAACAATGCCCCTGTTCCATATCCAACCGTTGTCAGATAAATCGCACCGGCGGGAACAAGGATATTATCGTAATCCTCTTTTGACATTCCACCTTTACCAATAATTATTTTCGCCGATGAGAGTTCCAGCCACTTCGTCATCCATTTTGAAAATCGAAAACTGGCCGTTGCAGTAACACCACCGACATTGTAACTGCCATCGGCTTCAATAGCCGCTGCGGGTGAACAATGAAAATTAGCATTACTTAAGCCGAAAACACCCTCCGGTGGGGGTACCCCCTCTTCCAGAATTCTTTTATAAACGCCCTCGCGAGCGGTATAAATAATACCATCCAGATAAACAACGGTTCCTATCTCCAGGTCGTCAAGGTCACCCTCTTTAGCTGGAAGACTTAGACGGACTGTTTTTCGTTGGGCTGATTCGGTGACCATTCCACACTCTCTCTTCGATGATAAGGGGTAAACCATTCGGGGTTATGCCGGTATTCACAACGTCCGTCAGGATGAATCCGAACGGTGGCACGTCGCGAAGATAAACAAAATGAATGAACACTCATCGGCATTCCGCCAGTATGGGTATAACCCACTTCAATATGACAATCTGCCACCATCGAATTTCCGACAAATCCCATTGCGCCCATGCCCATGCTATTGCCCATTTTTTTGAGCTCCAGTTCCAGCTCGGCAATCTTTGGATCGGGATTTCTATTGCCTACTGTCCTTAAACAGGCTGCCTGTTTGCCAAGAACCATCGTAGTATCTTTTGATCCACCAAGGCCAATACCGATTATGGCAGGCTGACAGGCCAGTCCACGCTTCCCAAAAGCAACTAGCGTATCGAGGAAAAAACGTTTTATACCATCGATACCATCACCCGGAAATAACATTCGATAGTCAGTACCGAATAAACCACCCTTGTGCACTGTGGTGATGTCAACCCAATCAACATCGGGTTCAAAACTCCAGTCAATCTCGGGCGCATTGATTCCAACATTATTGTTATGATCGGTCCGCCAAAGCGGATGCACCCGATTGGGACGCAAGGGTATGTCATGCGTAGCTTGTGCGGTGGCTTGTCGAAGTGCTTTTTCGACCGCTATAAAGCCACCTTCGAATTGAGCATTGTTGCCCACTTTGACGTAGTAACGAGGCAACCCGGTATCGGCACACATCGGCCTACGATCTTCAGTCGCGGCATTCCAGTTGTCCATCATGGTTTGCAAAACAAAACAGGATAATTCACCTTCTTCCCATTTCGCCATGTCTTCTATCCCTTTTCGGTAATCCTCAGGAATATCAATCGCAGCATTCGACATGATTTGCTCGGCTGCCTTTTCTATTGTTTGACATTTAATCATCGTCTAACAGGGACTCCCCCGGTTTAACTATATTGAATTTTACCGATTCCCGGCCCACTAATACTTCATCGGCATTACGCGTTGCTATCGTAAAGTAGGAGTCTTCGAGACTGCCCACTTCGACAAAATCTTCCCGAAAATGGGCGCCTCGAGAATTTTCACGCGATAGTCCAGAAGCCGCTATGACATCGGACATGTCGATCAAATTTCGTAAATTGATCCAGTCATGCCAGCTTAAGTTGAAAATACGATTATCGTCACCGAGTCCTGTTTCCAGCAATTCGGTCTTTAAATCAGCCAGCTCACTACGCGCTTCAAGCATACCTGCAGCATCTCTCAAAACCCCAACTTTATCCCACATTAAATCAAGTAATCGATCACGTATCGGGTTGATATTACCGGCAGGTCGCCGAAACGGTGTCATAGCCTGATTTATTGCTTCATCAATTTGTTCCTTATCAGCATCGATCCAGTATCTTTGTGTTTCAGCCTGCGGCGCCATTTCTTCACCGGCAATACCGCCAAACACCGTTGAATTAGCGACCCCATTGCCCCCGAGTCGATTGGCACCATGAGCACCGCCGGCATCTTCACCCGCCACAAACAAACCTGGGAGCGCCGTTCGGGTATCGGGTTCTACGATAACACCACCCATTAAATAATGCGCAGTCGGTACTACTTCAACCTGACCGCCCGCCAGATCAAATCCACAATCAGCACATCGTTTTACCATTCCTGGAAATCGACTGGCGACATTGTCTGGACCGAGATGGCTCATGGCGATGTAAACGCCGCCGTTGGGGGTTGTTCTGCCCGCCCGCATTTCGGCGTAAATGGCACGACTGACGATGTCTCGTGTGGCGCGTTCTCCGGCTTCATCATAGTCAGCCATGAATCGCCGACCATCACCATCGAGTAAATACCCGCCTGCTCCACGTAAACCCTCTTCGAGAACCGTACCGGTCATACGAGTATCTCTACCAGCGAGCAATCCAGTTGGGTGAAATTGAACCATTTCCATATCACGCAAGCCAAGTCCGATCCGCATTGCCATGGCCAAACCATCCATTGATTTATCACCCGACGGCGTATGATATCGATACATCGTCGGGCCGCCTCCGGTCGCCATCAGCACGGTTTTGGCCTGGACCATTCTAAACTCACCCGTTCTCATATCAGTCATCAACACACCCGCAAGTGCGTCACCTGAAGGTGATAAAATGAAATCCAACGCCCGATGCTCTTCCATCAAATCGACCGGAAGCGCGCGGACCTGCTCCATCAAACGACTGATAATTTCGATGCCCGTTAAGTCACCTTTATGTACAGTTCGGTCAAATGTCTGACCGGCAAAAGCCTTATGGTGAAGCGACCCATCATTGTTTCGATCAAAAAAACAACCCAGTTCATTTTCTAGTTCCTGAACCCGAATAACGGCGGTTTCGCACAGGCGCATCGCCATATCTTGATGAGGCAACCACTTCCCTCCACGAATCGTGTCCATAAAATGTCGTTCGACTGAATCACCCGGACTCAGTGCTACGTTATACCCACCCTGGACCATTCGGGTGCACCCACATTTACCCATCAGCCCTTTAACAGCAACGGTAATATTTAAATCAGGGTTGGATTTTTTGGCATGCAGCGCTGCAAATAAGCCGGCACCACCACTGCCGAGGATTAAAACATCGGTTTTAGTCGTTTCAAAGTTCATTTATGACGAACTCATTAAAAAACCGATCGCGGTAAAAAATGCGACCGCTAGTGCAAAGGCAGCAAAATTTTTCTGATGATTTCGCCAGGGCATATTTTCTAGCGCCAACAATCGTAATCCGCCAGCGAAATGAACTGCGAGTAAAAACACCAAACCAAATTCAGCAAATTTGACTATCGGGTTTTCTGTCCAGCTCAGAAGATTATTTAATTCTGTTTTATCCGTTAACGCCAAAGACAATACATAAAAATGGAAGGGTAAAAAAAACGCCAGACCAAGCCCGGATATTCGGTGTAACAAATAGGCTAAATAAAGCGGTTGTCTGCGGTGTGCTTTCACGATCCCACCACCACAGCATAAACCGCACGTAACCCAATGATTATCAATATTGCCAACATCAACCCGGCAATTTTATCTGCCAGGCGACGACTCACACTAAACCATTCCTGAATAATTTTTCGAACGCCAATACTGGCATGGACCGAAGCTGCGATGACAAAACATAGGTAAAATATCCCCCAAGGCCAGTTGCCCTGAGTCCGCGACAAAATTTCATCTGCGGACAATCCACCTTGAATGGCGTAGATCATCACGCCCAGATGAACAAAAACCAGTGGAGCCATCACAGCGGCACTGATTCTTTGCATTAAATAGTAATGCAGCTCAGACATTTGATCCGCCCGACAGGAATCGCTTCAATACCTGTTGTTTTAACCCAGCAATGGACGCCGTTGGATTTAGTTCATTCGGGCAGTAGGTACCACAACCTTGCTGCGAATGGCATTGATGACAACCGGCGTCACCGGAAACTGCATCAAGCCGCTCGGCGTGTTTGTTATCGCGCTCATCATTTTGCAAACTCCAGGCCCGATTGAGTGCAGCAGGCCCTAGATAATCAGCATTGTCACTGACCACGTCGCAGGCCGAATAACAGATCGCACAATTGATACATTCGATTGCCGCACTAACAGCCTGTCGTTTAGGCGTAGCTGGCGAAATTGCTGCGATTGGCTGGTTACGATCAGATTGACCCTGAAAGTGGCCTTCGGCCTTTTTCCACTTATCAAAAAAAACGGTCATATCACAAACCAGATCTTTGATAACAGGCAAATTTCGCAATGGCTCGATGGTCAGGCAGTTATTCTTCTGAACGCGATTGACGTGCGTTCGGCAAGTCCAACGCGGAACGCCGTTGACCATCATGGCACAAGAACCACACATACCAACACGACAGGCAAATCGATAACTCAGGCTCGCGTCAGCATGCCGTTGAATCCAGGTAACCACATCCAGAATGGTCTGACTAGGTTGTTGCGGTACTTCAAACGTCTCAAATTTACCTTCGACGCTTCCTCGCCATACCCGAACTGATAATGCTCTAGAATCTTGATCTAACATTTCCATAGAATATAACTTTAATTAAATTTATTATATTTAAATATTTTCACAACTATAATAAGATTATTTAATCTTATTTCGGCAAATGAATATTCGACAATTACAAACACTTCATACAATAGGTCTACTAGGCAGTTTTGCCGCCGCAGGTGACAAACTTGGGCTTACCCATTCAGCGATCAGCATTCAAATGCAGCAACTCGAGCAACACCTCGGCATTAGTCTGTTCGACCGTAGCAGTAAACCGGCGACATTAACCGATCCAGCCATTCGCATTATTCAGATTGTTGCCGATATCATTGAAAAAATGGATAACATCAAGCAAATAGCCGCGGGTGCCGAAGTGATCGGGTCAATTACGATTGGCATTATCCCAACCTGTGTTCATTTTTTACTGCCTAGAATACTCAGCGCACTGAGGCAGGCATTTCCAGATCTCAATGTTAAAGTTAAGTCAGGTCTGTCATCTGATCTGGCTACATCGATCGTTCACGGTGACATTGATTTCGCGTTACTGTCGTCACCATCGGTTGAAATTCCGGAACTACAAATAACCGAAATTGCTCGGGAACCATTCGATGTTATCGGACCATCATCTTTGGCCGGAATTTGCTCCGATGAAGAATTGGTTCGGTCAATGCCCTTTATCAGTTTCAATAATAGAACCTGGGTGGGTCAAAACATTGCAGCAAAACTACAACAGCGGGGCATTCGAATTCAAAATAGCCTCGAAATCGACTCCCTCGATGCGATTGAAAATCTGGTAGCCAATGGGTTTGGGGTCTCGATTGTGCCGAGTCGCCTTCACGCGGAACAAGCCAACACTCAACTATTCAGAATTCCATTCGGGATTCCGACAGAAACTCGGATTTTAGTTTTAGCGCAACGCAACAGTCGCCTCGATTCGACGCTAAATCAGTCGATTCGTAAAATATTTCTAGAATTACCCAATGTTAATTTCGAGATCTAACTATTTTTGAGTCAGATTTTATGAATGTGAAATGTTAGTACTAATTTTGGTGAACCTTTACACACAAACGAATAAAACACCGCTAAGTGATTAATAAATATGTGGTTTACAGCACGGAATAAGAAATTTCGGGGGCTATAATTTAAACCATAGCAAACAGAGATTTCCGGCAGTCACGTTATGACCGAAGACACTACAATGGATCGTTCTGATATTGATCAATATCAAATGCAACCATCTAAAGATGATCAGGTTATTGATTTCACTCAAATTATCAGTTGTGCCCTGGGTGGTAACCGCAGAAAAAAACGCCAGGATGCAAAAATTCGTGAAACATTAATCCGCGGTTACATCGAAGAACGATCTGAAGACAACAGCAGTTTCAAGCGTAAAATTCTCGACCTTTTCGGACGAACCTAACTCCCCTATTCGTCCACCTCTTCCGGGGATCGAGAATTCTTTTCAGCCGTTTTATACGGCTGTTTTTTTGCCTGAAAATTACGCTCTTACAATAATCGCCAAAAAAGTCTGAGATCTACTTAGGCTTTTTTGATCGTTAATCATGATTCAATTTTAAAAGTTATACCCTTTTTCTTCATGCGAAACGAGATCCAGACCTTCCATCTCTTCCTCCTCGTCGACACGAAGCGGCAGAAACATGGCGATTACCTTCAATATTAACCAGGTTAGTAACGCGGTCCAGATTGACGTCGCTAAAACGCCAACTAATTGAATGCCCAATTGCTCCATCATACTGACACTGTCAGCCAGCCCTGCACCGCCGAGGCTACTAGCAACAAACAATCCCGCAAACATGGTACCCGCGATTCCTCCTACTCCGTGTACAGGAAAAACATCGAGCGAGTCATCAATTCGTAAAGTCTGCTTGATATACATGGCGCAAAAATAACAAAGATTTCCTGCTACAAAACCGATCACCAATGCTGCCATTGGACCAACATAGCCTGATGCCGGTGTAATCGTACCAAGCCCAGCAACCATGCCAGTGGCTATACCCAGCGCCGAGGGCTTACCAAATCGAATCCACTCACTCATCATCCAGCTAAATGCGCCTGTTGCCGCACTAATATGCGTGACCAGTATTGCCATGCCAGCATGACCACCAGCACTTAGCGCACTACCGCCATTAAAACCAAACCATCCTACCCATAACATTCCTGCACCGGTAATCGTCATAGTCATGTTATGCGGCATCATTGCGGCGCGCGGAAAACCCTTTCTGTTCCCTAAAACCATGGCGGAAACAATTGCAGCTACCCCGGCCGTAATATGGACCACAGTACCACCAGCAAAATTGAGAAGTCCGGGTTCACCGAGCCAGCCACCACCCCATACCCAATGACAAATCGGTAAATAGACCAAAATAAACCACACAACACTAAATATTAGCATGGCAGAAAACCGCATCCTTTCGGCAAAACCGCCAACAATCAAGGCCGGAGTAATAATGGCAAAGGTCAGTTGAAACATACTGTAAACAGTTTCTGGAATATCGCCAGGCATTGAATCACGGGTTACACCCATCAAAAAAGCATTCGATAATCCACCGATCAGACTATTGAAAGCACCGCCATCAGAAAAAGCCAAGCTATATCCGAAAAGTACCCAGATAATACTGACCACACAAGTTATCGAAAAACATTACATGAGAACTGACAGTACATTTTTGCTTCTGACCAGCCCACCATAAAAAAGCGCCAATCCTGGCAAGGTCATAAATAACACCAGGGTAGTTGAAGTGAGTATCCAGGCTGTATTACCGTAATCGACAGATCCTGCAGCAAAAGCGGGTGATAGAGTAGATAGCGCAATCAAAGAGCTAAGGAAATAAACAACTTTCATTATCAATCTCCTATAATGCTGTTGAACCACTTTCACTGGTGCGCACGCGTACCGCATTTTCAAGTGAAGTAACAAAAATCTTTCCGTCTCCAATTTTACCGGTACGGGCAGATTCAATAATGGCATCAATTACGGCATCCGTTTGTTCATCATCGATCGCAATTTCTATTTTAACTTTAGGGATATAATCGACCACATACTCTGCACCCCGATAAAGTTCGGTGTGGCCTCTTTGCCGACCAAATCCTTTTACTTCGTAAACAGTTAATCCATTGATCCCAATATCGGATAACGCCATGCGGACATCATCAAGTTTAAAAGGCTTTATAATCGCAGAGACAAGTTTCACAGCGTGTTCTCGTTAAAAAACCGTCAACCTTATAGATGGGTGGAAGAAATTCCAGCATGACCATAATTCACCTTATTTTATCATGCCACAAAGTTCCATGCGCACCCTGGCGGTGCAAATATCAATGTTATTATGCAGGCTCAAACATACTAATATCGATTTAACATCGATGAGACGGCTGCCATTTCTTACCCGAGTGGTGCACCAAAGGCCCTGTATTACTGAAAAGACAGGGCACTATTACAGGCGCCTCATGGAGTTGAGGGTTAAGGGCAAACCTCCAACTTTTAATCTGAAAAAACCGGAACATTGATTCCGGTTTTTTTGTTCTAAATAACTTAACTTAAGAAGTAAGTACTGACTCAGCCTGCAAATCGGCATGATAGGAAGACCTTACCATTGGTCCGCTGGCAACCTGATCAAATCCTATCGATTCGGCATATTTGCCCAAATCATCAAACTCCTGAGGCGTCACAAAACGCTCAACTGCGAGATGATCAAGACTAGGCTGCAAATATTGGCCTAGCGTTAACATATTGACATCATGTTTACGCATATCTTGAAGCACCTGTTTGACTTCATCAATATCTTCTCCCAGCCCCAGCATCAAGCCCGATTTTGTTGGCACGGATGGATGCATATTTTTAAATTTCTGAAGCAAATCCAACGACCATTGGTAGTCAGATCCCGGGCGTATTTTTTTATACAAAGAAGGCACTGATTCGAGATTGTGATTAAACACATCAGGCGGTGCCTGAGTCATAATTTGTAGCGCGACATCCATTCGACCGCGAAAATCAGGTGTCAATATTTCAATTTTAAGGGCCGGATTTACTTTTCGGGTTTCAACAATACAATCGACAAAGTGTTGCGCACCACCGTCGCGTAAATCGTCACGATCAACTGAGGTGATTACGACATACCGTAAACCCATTTTCTTTATCGTCTGAGCAATGTTATGCGGCTCTTCCAGATCGAGGGTATTGGGACGCCCATGCCCAACATCACAAAACGGACATCTTCGGGTGCAGATATCACCCATGATCATAAATGTAGCCGTGCCCTTTGAAAAACATTCCCCCAGATTAGGGCAGGAAGCTTCCTCGCAAACCGTATGAAGCCGGTTATCACGTAGTGTTGATTTTAACTGCCGAACCAGATCACCCGTAGGCGCCTTCGCACGTATCCAGGCTGGCTTGCGCTGGATAGATTTGGAAGGAACAACCTTAATCGGTATTCTCGCTAACTTATCGGCTCCTTTGAGTTTAACGCCCTGTATTACCTGATTTTTATTAGTCACAATAAATCTTCCGAATGAGATGCCTGGTTAGTAAATTACCCGCTGATCCTAGCGACGGAGCCTGTACAAAATTAGCTATTTGCGTTACTGCTAATCCACTAAAGCCACATGGATTTATTCGCTGAAATGGTTCTAGATCCATATCCATATTTAAACTGAGGCCATGGTAACTATAACCTTTTCGTATTCGTAGCCCCAAAGCTGCAATTTTGGCTTTATCACAATAAACACCTGGAGCACCTTCGCGAATATTCGAAGATATGCCATAACCGCCCAGGAGTTCAATAATAGACTGTTCTATAGCAGATACAAATGCTTTGACGCCTATGCCTGCTCGATTCAAATCAAGTAAACAGTATATGACCAATTGTCCGGGGCCATGATAGGTAACCTGCCCTCCGCGATCTATTTGAACCAGAGGTATTTCCTTAATATCGAGCAGATGTTCAGCTTTACCGTTCAATCCCTGCGTAAACACTGGAGCGTGCTCGGTTATCCAAATTTCATCAAAGCTATCTGAAGTCCTAGCCTGCGTGTAGTCACGCATCGCATGCCAGGTTGAAACATAGTCAGTCCAGCCTAAATATTTGACGACCAATCGTTTCTTGTCATCAATATATGATTGCCCTTCAACGAGGTTAACGGGGGTTCCTGCCTGAGTCATATTAGTCCCGTTTATAAATAGAGGTTCAGTTTCAGCTTGATCTAATTATAAAGTCATTACCACCAAACCCGATTCATACAGATCGCGGTAGATGTCTTCAAGTTGCTGTCGACTATAAGCCGTGAAAGTAACGGTTAAGGAAATATACTTGCCACCCCGACTCTGCTTACTGGCTACTTCTATATGCTCAGCCTGAGGACAGCGAGCTCGGACCAGCTCAACAATTTCAGTTTCGAATTGCGCTGTAGGTTTACCAATCACTTTGAGCGGATAGGCCTCAGGGAAATCAAGGAAATCAAGGAAATCAAACGCTGATTCTGATGGCGAATTTGCATTCATTTTATTTGAACAACAACTTTATGCTATCTAACGCTCTATCAACCAGGCTTCCTTCACTTACTGATTGAATAGCAACTAATGGCTCTTCAATCAGTAATTCATCATCCAGGTGTATTTTCATCAAACCCAACTCTTGCCCCTGTTTAATCGGTGCAGTGATTTCACTATCTACTTCCATATTTGCCACCAGTTCTTTATATCTTCCACGGGGAATTGTTATAAAAATATCCTGGCTAATACCAATATTGATCTGCTCCTGCTCGCCGTACCAGATTCGGGATCTTTTAAGTGTTTGATTTTTTTGATAAAGCTTGTGCGTTTTAAAAAACCTGAAACCATAATTTAACAATGACTGGCTGGACTGGTTTCTCGATTTATCGTTAAGCGCACCTAGTACGACTGAAATCAGCCGCATATTTTCCCGATTTGCAGAAGAAACCAGACAGTATCCGGCGGCCTCAGTATGGCCGGTCTTTACGCCGTCGACACTGTCGTCCCGCCACAACAACCGATTACGGTTGTATTGTCGGATATTGTTATAGGTATACTCTCGTACCTTATATAACTGATAAGACGTGGGGAAATCTCGGATCATTGCCTGAGCCAGAATCGCGATATCGCGAGCTGTACTGTAATGATTTTCGTGAGGCCAACCGGTTGCATTTACAAACTGAGTGTTATTCATACCTAAGACTTTAGCCTGATGATTCATATATCCAGCAAAGGCTTCCTCGGTTCCTGCAATATGCTCGGCCAATGCAACACTGGCATCATTTCCTGATTGAATGATCAGGCCCTTCATCAAATCCTCAACTGAAACCTGTTTGCCAACTTCGACAAACATTTTCGAACCCTTCATGCGCCAGGCTTTTTCACTGATTGTTACCGTTTCTTCAAGCAATAGATCGCCCGCCTGAATGGCTTTATCAACAAGATAGGCGGTCATTAACTTGGTAATACTCGCAGGCTCTACACGCTTATCAGCATTTTTTTCGGCTAGTACCCGACCACTGTCAAAGTCGACCAAATAGTAACTTGAAGCATTAAGCTCAGGAGGATTGGGAACCGGCTTGGCTGCTGCGAAAAGCGTCTGGCTAATCATCAGGGCCAGAATCTGAACAATCAGTACAGAATATTTCATCATATTGAAATTAGAACTCAGAAGAAGTCGGGCGATTGTAACGATGAGCCGAAACATGGACAAGGTATAGTGAGTGAATTACTCATCAACTACGATACGCATAGAACCAAACCCCTTGCTTTTTAATCGACTGACAACGGCATTAGCTTCATCCAGATCATACAGAGGGCCGATTCGAACCCGGAAAAAAAGCTCGCCTTCAGATTTTATTTCCTTAATTAACACAGCCTTTTCCTTATTTTGCTTGAGCTTATTTGAAAGATTAACGGCATTGATTTGGCTACTGAACGAACCAAGCTGCACGAATAGAGGATCATCTTCACGGGTTTGATCCGTTAAAGGAATAATGCGTACCACCGACCTTTTGGTATTACCCTGACCCGATACTACAGTAATTTCAACCTTTGCTGTCCCGGGAACATCAACGCCCAGCTTTTTGGCAGCAGCAAACGATAAATCTATAATGCGGCCTTCAACAAAAGGCCCACGGTCATTCACTTTTACGACCAGTGATCGACCGTTTTCAAGGTTATCCACTCTTACATATACGGGGATTGGTAATGTTTTATGGGCAGCCGTCATTGCATGCATATCGTAAATTTCTCCACTCGACGTTTTGCGTCCATGAAACTTGGTCCCATACCACGAAGCAATTCCACGTTGAGCAAACCCCTCAGCGGAATCCAGCACGTAATAACGCTCCCCAAACACAACATAAGATGACGGATTACCCAATTTTGATTTCTGGGTTTTAGGTAGGGAAGTATTACTCGTTTGATCGTTTCGATCTCCTATTGGAACTCCGAAGGTGCAAGCGAATTGACCCGCAATTAAAAGACAAAAAATGATAAACCGTACGGGTTTAGACACCTACAAACCCATACCTGCCTTTAATTTCTGGGCAAGCTGATAAACCGCCATCGCATAAAGCTCGCTGTGGTTGTACCTCGTTATCACATAAAAATTCTTTAAACCAACCCAATACTCAGGATGATCTTTTTGCATTAGCTGTATCAACGCAACCGGCGTATCACCCGCCAGTTTTTCTCTCGACACCAGTCCGCTTTCCGACAGAGTTTTCCATTCATAATCTGTTTTCACACCTGGAACAATGTCACTGATTCGATTTTCCTCAAGAGCAATCAACGGATAGGCAATGCCTTTTCCACGCTGCCAGCCATGATCGACGAAATAGTTTGCCACGCTGGCAATAATATCTCCAATGTTGTTGAACAAATCGACCTGTCCATCACCATCATAGTCGACCGCATACCGACGATAACTAGACGATATAAACTGAGGCATTCCCATTGCGCCTGCGTAAGATCCTTTTAAGTCACGCGGCGCAAAATTTTGTTCTTTCACTAATAATAAATATTGTTCCAGCTCGCGTTTAAAAAATTTAGCACGCTTAGGATAATCAAATGCCAGGGTTACCAAACTATCGAATACAGGATCTTTACCCCGGTATATTCCATAAAAAGTTTCAACACCGATAATGGCCACAATAATTTCAGCTGAAACGCCTGTTTTATGACTCACTGTATTAATTAACTTTTCGTGCTTTTGCCAAAAATCGAGCCCCTTGTTAATTCTTTTTTGCTTAAGAAAAATCCTTCGATATTGGTACCATTGCAATTCTTTTTCTGCGGGTTTGTTGAGTCGTTCAAACAAATGCGATTGCTTTTTTACCTGTCCAAAAAGTATTTCAAGTTCTAACTGACTGTATTCGCTTTTTTTAGCGATTCGCTCAATAAATTCTGACACTTCAGCTCGATCACTATAATCACCCGCGAAAGCGGGCCCGATCATCAAACTTGTAGTCAGAAACGTGACAAGAAGCTTATTTACAATATTCATTAACCACCCAAAAATCGTTTGGCAGATCGAACTGCCATTATTAATCCAAACCCTGCCATTAATGTGACCATCGAGGTACCTCCGTAGCTTATCAAAGGTAAGGGTACGCCAACAACCGGAAGCAGCCCGGTTACCATCCCTGTATTGACAAATAGATACACAAAAAAAGTCAAACTCAAAGCGCCAGCCAGTAAACGTCCATAATTTTCTTTTGAATGGGCCGCTATGTACAGCCCTCGGTAAATGATAACGATATATACCAACATCAGTAGCAGGCTGCCATAAAATCCGAATTCTTCACCAAAAACCGAGAAAATAAAATCAGTCGATCGCTCTGGTACAAAATCGAGCTGCGACTGCGTGCCATTCAACCAGCCTTTTCCATAATCGCCACCCGATCCTATTGCTATTTTAGACTGGATAATATGGTACCCCGACCCTAGCGGGTCAGACTCGGGATCAAGCAAAGTTAAGACCCTTGATCGTTGATAGTCGAGTAATGCAAATTTCCACAGCAATGGCGCTGATAGAGACAACAAAAACCCCAGGCTTAATATGATCTTCCACCGAACACCTGCAAGAAATAGAACAAAAAACCCTGCACTACCAACCAGAATAGCCGTTCCCAGATCGGGCTGCCGGGCAATCAGGATGACAGGAATCATCACCACAACAACTGATACCAACAACTCTTTCCAACCGACAGGAAGCGCTCGGTCCGACAAATAGGCAGCGACCATCATGGGAACGGCAAGCTTCAATAATTCGGACGGTTGAAATCGTATAAACCCTAAATCTAACCAACGTTGTGCACCTTTGCCTACTTCACCGAAAAACATAACCGCCAACAGCAAAACGACCCCGAGCAAATACACCCAAACCGACAATTTTTTAAGAACACGTAAAGGAACGTTCGCAATTACAACCATGAGTAGCGTTGCTATAGAAAGGCGGACTAACTGTTTGACCATAAGTGCATGGTCGCTCCCACTCGCGCTGTACAGCAACAAAACACCAAAGCCTGACAATAGAGCAAGAAAAAATAGCAACACGGGATCAAGCTTTAAGGCATCAAGTATGCGCCGAAAATAGGAAACTGAGTCGTTTTCGACCGCTCGATTCATTGTTTCTGCAACAAAAAGGCGTCCATAACACGACGCGCAATTGGGGCGGCTACAGAGCTACCGTGACCGCCATTTTCAACAATTACCGCTACCGCAATTTCAGGTTTTTCAGCGGGCGCATAACTGATAAATAAAGCGTGATCCCGGAGCCGATGAATAACGTTTTCTTCTTCATACTCCTCACCCTGTTCGATCCCAAACACTTGAGCGGTTCCAGTCTTACCCGCGACTTTGTATTGAATATCCTTCCTCAATCGATGTGCTGTTCCACGCAAGCCATGGACGACGTTGACCATTGATTTATGAATATGTTCCCAGTTCTCCGGTTTTAACATCGAATATTCACCGCTAACCGTTTTTTCAGTAGCGCTGATTTTGTTGTTAAGACTATCTTGCCGGGACAGTAATAAATATGGCTTATATCTGAGACCTTTTAACGAAAATGCGGCTGTTGCACTTGCCAATTGTAAAGGCGTTACTAACAGGAAGCCCTGTCCGATTCCGGTAATCAGGGTTTCACCCGGAAACCAGGGCATACCCTGAGTTTGTCTTTTCCAGTTTCTGGATGGCAGAAGTCCGGGTCTTTCACCGACACTGTCAATTTCTGTTCGTTGACCGAATCCAAATTGTGCCATAAAGGCAGACATTTTATCTATGCCCATACGATAGGACAGATCGTAAAAATAGACGTCACAGGATTGTGTGATGGCTGATTTCATGTTCATGGGTCCATGGCCTTCTTTTTTCCAGTCGCGATATTTACGTTCATCATTTGGCAACTGGTAAAACCCGCCACAATGAACTTTCTGGCTCTTGTTAATAATTCGGTATTCAAGCCCGGCAAGACCAACAAATGGTTTGGTCGTGGATCCGGGAGGGTACTGTCCCGACAATGCTCTGTTAAACAGGGGTCGCTGGATAGAATCACGCAACGCACTATAAGCTTTGAAACTTATGCCATTGACAAATAAATTAGGATCGAAGGTCGGCATGCTAACCAGAGTCAGTACTTCCCCATTGTTTGGATTGATCACAACTACCGACCCCGTATGGTCACCAAAAGCCAGCTCTGCCTCTCGCTGTAACTTAGAATCGAGCGTCAAAACAAGGTTATCACCTGGTACCGGCGGAATTTCACTCAGCACGCGAATAGTCCTTCCTTTGGCATTCACCTCCACTCGTTGCACACCTACGGTGCCATGCAAAAGATCTTCATAGTATTTTTCGAGACCTAGCTTACCGATGTGACTGGTCCCGGCATAATTTGTTTCGTCGATATTGCTTAGATCCTTTTCATCAATTCGACTTACATAACCTATTGCATGGACAGCGTGAGACCCTGCAGGATAATTCCGGGTTAATCGAGCATTGATTTCAACACCCCGAAACTGGTGCAAATTAACGGC
>JBLIOG010000041.1:0-22023 GCA_047639625.1 Gammaproteobacteria bacterium | reverse complement strand
GTTAACCTCAATTAACCCAAGGCTTGATTCCTGTGCTACCGATGGGGTTGCGATAACATAAAACGCGACTATTACGAGTAGTCGATTCTTATTATTTAACATGTATGCTCCTACTTTGATGTGTAAAGAGGCGAGCTTTAGAGATCAGGTCTTTGATTTGTGACTTTCTAACAATTCCACTCACTGTCGAATAGTGCAGATTACAATGGTTGCCAATTTCTTTCAGGGTATACCCTCCACCTGTATAGGCATTAAAAATAGCGATATTTCGGTTAGCAGCCATTTGTTCATAATGCTTCATCGATGCTGGTTTTGGTCTGCGTTGCGCCATTGGTACTTCTGACAAATCCCGGGTTTGATCAATTTTCTTTTGCATTTGTTCGATAACCTCATCAGAACTCAACAATACTTGCTGTTTTAAATCGTCCCACAAGGATGGACTTTTAATGCCTTCACGCACAAATACCTTATACTTTATCTATCACCTCCGAATTTCTTTTTGCGAAATTCGACAATAGCCAATCCGTACTCAAACATTTAAGTGATGGTGATAACCCTACTGTGGCCGGGCAGCTACTCCATCACCAGTCCTTTACTGAACGTACCATTCTGGCTCTTACCGGATTGAGGACTATATACCGGCTAACTTCAAGCAAATAGATGTCTTTATCAACCAGTATGGCCTTATACCTGCCCTGAAAGACATCTCCCACACGATTATGTCTACGATTAAACGCCTGCGTATAGCTTCCATTAAATTGACGCATACCTCTGGATAAGTTGCTATCCGGGGGTCTCTATCAAAAGATAGTAATGATTATTCATCACAAACCACACTAACTACCTTGTCTCCAACGGCAAGCGTTTATTACTCGTTTCATCCTTATGCCAATCAAACTTTTAAAGTACTAAAGCAGGAAAGCTAGACATGTCAATGATGAGATGTTGGCGGGCAAAACATTAACACTGCCACTGTGGATGCTGCAACCTTTGGCATCGTTGCTTCAATGTGGTTCTGCTGGAAATCGTTGATTTAATCGGTGCTAATTATTCTGCTGTAAAGCTTCTATTGAACGCTTTGGAGCAACCCGATGAATCAACACGGTTTCCACTTTCACAGCGATGAGGAGCAACCCAATACACGTCAACTTGATATGCTACAACAGCAGTCTCTGATCGATCTGATGGTCACACACATCGTCACTACTTTCCAATCACAGGAGAAATCGAATCATGATTAATCACAACCCTCAAACCAGGATCAATGCTGATCACCTGGCTCGAAAAACCATTGTCTACATTCGTCAGTCGAGCTTAACTCAAGTCAAACACAACATCGAAAGCTAGCGCTTAAAATACGCTTTGGCAGATCGTCCCCCCGAGTTGGGATTTAGCCAGGTTGAAGTCATCGATAAAGGCCTCTGCGCCAGCGCATCGACCGGGTCGCGCGAGCGGCCGGGGTTTCAACTATTACTGTCCAGCGTGGCACTCGGTGATGGGTAGCTCACGATTCGGCCCTTTAAGACGACGGGGTTCTCGGTGCCACTGTCGCACCGCACGATAAAAATACCCTTAAAGTCTTCGGCATCACCGGCCATCGAAATCACCCAGTAACCGACCTTCATGGCTTCTAGCGTTTGTCAGGGGTTAGGTAGTAATAGCAACGGTTTTCGATTACGAAATTTAACTTCCTAGCTCAGGTAGTCGCGTGATGCTTCTAACTTAAACAGGACATCTGCTATGTGTTGGTTTAGATAATCGATCAATGGCTGATAAATCTCGGTCAACTTACGCGGGTTATGTAGCGGATGTATCGAGAGTTGGAACGCCTGACCGTCATTTATATTGCTGATCTTGTAAACCGGACCACTAAAAAGGTCAGGTGATTGGTCGCATGCTGCTAGCTCACCCAGGCACCGTCAATTTAACGTATATCATGCACTTTATGAGGCGAAATATCCCTTCTGCACAACGAGAAATCAATGGCTTTGTACCACCAGTCAGCAGTGTTTTATTACCCCTCAAATCAGTTAACTTGACAGTACCGTTCGTTGCACGGGCTCACGGCCTGTTGAATCTGTTCGATGGTTTCGGACAGCACGGCCAAGCGCGAAATTTTCCGACAGGCGTTGAAAGCGTCACATTCATACGTGGCAAACGTTGATGACTGACAATCATTGAATCATGCTCGAAAAAAATCGGTTAACTGTTGTCGTAGTCGTTTTGAAGCTGTCATTGCCCTACAGCATAATGTTGCTTCCAGTCAGTTTAATACTGACCGAATCGGCAAATCATCATCTTGCCAACCTGAAAGTCCGTTGCTAACATGCTTTGGTATAACAAAATTGGACTTACCAATTTAGCGAACTATGGCTACAAAACCAATAGAAAACCTTTCGGTAACCGATGCAATTACCGATAAGCTCGAATCGATGATTGTCGAGGGTATTTTCAAACCTGGCGACACCTTGCCACCCGAACGCCAGCTTGCACGTGATTTTTCCGTATCAAGAGCATCGCTTAGGCAAGCACTTTCTGTACTTGAATCCCGTGGGCTAATCTTTTCTAAACAAGGTGGCGGCAACTATGTTTGCGATGTCATCAAGAAGAGCTTCTCCGACCCACTACTCGATTTAATTAAACGTCACCACGAATTGAAGTTTCAGGTCATCGAGCTTCGCCAGACGCTGGAATGTTCAGCTGCTTTTTATGCCGCCAAGCGTGCTACGCCAGAAGATCGTGTCATTATTCGCCAACGCCTGAATGAACTAAAGGCCATTGTACCTAAAAAAGAGCCGGTCGAAGAAGCCAAGGCCGATCTGGAGCTGCATCTCGCCATTGCCGACGCGGCGCACAATGTGCCGCTATCGCTGATGTTACGGAATATTTATTCACTGCTGCTCAGCGAAATTGAAGAAAACCTGAGTCTAGTCCACCAATTCGATATCAACTCCGTAAAACTGCACAGACAACATCACGATATGGTTGAGTTTGTCATCACTGGAGACAGTGAAGGTGCCCGTAACGTGGTTAACGATCACCTCGAACTGATCAGGGATATTTTTATCGAAAATGCGTTAATCAGCAAACCGGATAACGACGCCACACGAGTGCTTTTAAATCAGCTTTAGCAAGTGCATCATTTCAGGGTGCCAGGCTTTAATTTTTCAAAGCTTTGCTGGACCTCCTGCGTAAGTAGTTTGCGTTTGTCTTCGGGCGCAAAATAAAAAACAACAATCCAGATGACGAGTATCAGTACCGCCAAACCCTGAAGAAAAGACGATACCTTTTCTTTGCTGATGAAATTATCCAGGCGCACACGATTAGCCTTATAGTGACGCATGAAAAAATCCAGTACCGTGAAAAACGGTCCATAGAGGAAATCAAAAATCTTTTTTGCGGTTGGTTTCAAAACTACTGCCTGCCTCATATCAATCTATAGCCGAAACCAATGGCTTCAATGGCGGCGATTACGCAAGCCTCATCATCGGTAGAAACACCACCAGCAGCACCAATAGCGCCGATAATTTCGCCCGCGCCATCTCGCACCAGAACACCACCGGGTAGGGGCACGACCTGACCACCGGTCATTGTATTCAATGCATTAATAAAGCCCTTTTGTAAATCATCCTGATTGTAGCGATCAGCGATCAAGCCAGAATTTGTCGCCATTCCCAGCGCTCCCCAGGCCTTGGCCTGCGCTATCTGCACACGCAGAAATGAGACGCCGTCCTCACGCTGCAAGGCTTTCAGATGCGCGCCAGTATCTAATACCGCTACTGCAATCGGCGGCATGTTCTTATTACGCGCTGCTTTGAGAACTTCTGTAATAAGGCTGTTCGCCTGTAGTAAGCCAAGTTCCAATCCAATCCCCTTTCGATCAATCGCTGTAATTTCAAACCATAGCACCCCGCATAATTATGCTGTTACTATTATTTGTAATACCGTCACCCAGAGTCTTAAACCATGAATAATAAACCAGTTGTACTAGTAACACGAAAATTACCAGAGGCAGTAGAGCATAGACTCGCAGAGCATTTCGAAGTTATCCTCAATCCTGAAGACACGTTATATAGCAGCGAAGATCTGCTACAAATGGCCGCTCAGGTGGATGCGATTTTACCATGCCATACCGAAAAATTCTCGGCCGAAACCATAGCGCTTTTGCCATCCCGAGTGAAAGCCATCGCGAATTTCTCAGTCGGTGTTGATCATGTCGACCTCGAAGCCGCAAGACAAAAGCAGGTTATAGTCACCAATACGCCCGATGTACTTTCCGATGCCACTGCCGAAATCGCGATATTACTTATGCTCGGTGCGGCGCGTCGAGCCAGTGAAGGCGAGCGCATAATGCGTACACAGCAATGGAAAGATTGGAGCCCCGCATTCATGGTCGGTCAGCAAATTACCGGTAAACGCCTGGGCATTCTCGGCATGGGTCGCGTCGGACAGGTCGTGGCGAAGCGTGCTCGCGGGTTTTACATGAGTATTCATTATCATAATCGGCGTCCAATTGCCTCTGAACTCGCAGCAGGCGCTATCTACCACGACAGTGTCGAGGCTTTGCTGGCAGAAATTGACGTATTATCGATTCACTGTCCTGCATCCGAGCAAACCAGAGGCCTGCTAAATAGCCAACGTCTTGCCATAATGCATGAAAATGCGATTATCGTGAATACTTCCAGGGGTGGCGTGATTGACGACGATGCTCTGGTTAACGCGCTAAAATCTGGAAGCATCGCTGCCGCTGGTCTCGATGTCTATAACGGTGAACCCGATCAAATTCACCCGGCATACAGCCAGTTGGATAACGTTTTCTTATTACCGCATATCGGTAGCGCCACACACGAGACTCGCGATGCAATGGGCTATAGAGCTATCGATAATCTGATCGCGATTTTTAATGGGAAGGAGCCTGGAGACAGAGTGGCCTAAGACATACCTCTATATTGGTAGTACCAACATTGGTAGTACCAATATATAATCTAGGATAGATCAGAGTCGAATAATGCTACATATGACCTGGCATAAAGATATTATTCGACATATTTCTAAACTAAATTTCCAAACCTAGGAGGATTACAAGCATGTCCGATACAAACCAAACACGACGAAAATTTCTAACCAAAGGCGCTGCCACAATCGCCGGTGGCGCCGCTGTCCTGGCCGCACCTTCAATTGCGACAGCTGCAAAACCCGTTGTACTCAAGGTGCAGGCAGCCTGGGGCGGCGGTATCTTCCTGGAATTTGCACAGGACTACGTCAACCGTGTCAATGAAATGTCCGGCGGCTCACTGAAAATCGACCTGCTCGGCGTTGGTGCAGTAGTCAAAACCGCAGAAATGCAAACCGCGGTTCACAAGGGCGTTCTTGACGGCGCGCACCTGGTTACCGCTTACTGGTATTCAAAAAGCCCCGTTGCGTCACTATTCGGCACGGGCCCCTGCTTTGGCTGGTCTGCGAATGAACTCATGGGATGGATTCAATACGGCGGTGGTAGAGCACTGTATGAAGAATTAATGAGTGACCTTAGACTAGATTTGGTTGGCTTCTTCACTGGCCCGATGCCTGCACAGCCACTTGGCTGGTTTAAAGAGGAAATCAAGGGCAGTGATCAGATGAAAGGTCTGAAATATCGTACTGTCGGTCTCGCTGCTGACGTATTGCAGGAAATGGGCATGTCAGTCGTGCAATTACCAGGTGGCGAAATTCAGCCTGCAATGAAGAGCGGCCTGATCGATGCTGCTGAATTCAATAACCCGTCCTCGGACAAAGATTTCGGTATGCAGGATGTTTCCAAACATTATCACCTTGCCAGCTTCCACCAGTCACAGGAATGTTTCGAAATCATTTTCAACAAACGTCTGTATGACGGGCTTGCAAAAGAGCATCAGGCTATTCTCAAATATGCCTCCGAAGCAGCCTCAGCCGATATGGCCTGGAAAGCCATGGAGCGTTACTCCCAGGATCTGGTCACGCTGAAAGAAAAGCACGGCGTCAATGTCTACCGGACGCCTGACAGCGTAATGCAAGATCAGCTCAACGCCTGGGATATCGTCGTTAAGCGCTTTACTGAATCGGATCCTTTTTTCAAGAAGGTTATCGACTCACAAATGTCATGGGCGAAACGTCATGGTGCTTATGCATTGAACAATAACCCGAACTACAAAGGTGCCTTCGAGCATTACTTCGGTAAGCTGTAATAGGAAGTTTGTTCCATTAAAGCTACGGGGCGGTATTAGCTGTAATACCGCCCCGTTTTTCGTTCACATATCGAGATAACACCATTAGGTTCCAAGCCATGATGACTCGTATTCTTTATTTTATCGATAGCCTTAGCGCCTGGTTCGGCAAAGCCTTTGCCTGGTGCATTGTTGTCTTGACCTTCTCCACCTGTTACGAGGTTTTCGTACGCTACGTACTCAATTCGCCAACTGTTTGGGCGTTCGATATGAGCGTACAAATGTATGGAGCCCTATTCATGATGTGTGGCGCTTACGCCTTGTCACAGGGCGCACATGTTCGTGGCGACGTCCTCTATCGCCTGATGAGCATTAAAACCCAGGCCAAAATCGACCTGGTGCTGTACATCCTTTTTCTCATGCCCGGTGCTATTGCGCTGGTTTATTACGGCTATGGCTTTGCCTCCGACTCCTGGTTTTACAAAGAAGTTAGCTGGAGCAGCCCTGCACGCATTCAAATTTACTTTTTCAAGTCACTTATCCCTATTGCTGGCTTCCTGGTATTTCTTCAGGGCGTTGCTGAGTGCGTCCGCTGTATAGTTTGCATCAAGACAGGTGCCTGGCCAGCGAGATTACACGATGTTCAGGAAACCGGAGACATGCTAATGAAAGAGCAAGAAGATAAACAGCAGTTGGGGAAAGAAAATGTCTGATCCAGTTGTCGCAGTCACCATGCTGTGTTTGTTCATTGTCATCGTAATGCTGGGCTTTCCTATCGCTTTCACGTTAATCGCCATGGGTCTTGGCTTTGGCTATTACGCTTATTACGACGCCGACCGCATGCAACACATATTTGATAATCGGATTTTTGACCTATTCGTTCAAAATACCTTTTCGGTGATGTCCAACGACGTACTGGTGGCCGTGCCGCTCTTCCTGTTTATGGGCTATGTTGTCGAACGTGCGAATATCGTCAACCGTTTATTTTTCAGTATTCAAATGGCAGCACGCCATCTGCCGGGCTCTATGGCTGTTGCTGCGCTGTTCACCTGTGCCATATTCGCCACAGCTTCGGGCATTGTTGGTGCGGTTGTCACATTGATGGGTATGCTAGCGTTTCCGGCTATGTTGAAAGCGAATTACGATGAAAGTTTTGCAGCGGGTGTTATTTGCGCCGGCGGCTGTCTTGGCATTCTAATTCCCCCTTCAATTATGCTCATCGTTTATTCGGCTATCGCCGAAATTTCACCTTTACGACTGTACGCTGCGGCCCTTTTCCCCGGCATGATGCTGGCTGGCCTGTATATGGTTTATGTCGTCGGACGTGCGGCCTTAAATCCAAGTCTTGCGCCAAAACCAATTGAGGAAGACGTCCCACCATTTGGCAAGATCGTTTGGGAGCTTGTGACTTCGTTTATTCCACTGGCGGTGCTTATCATGAGCGTACTTGGCGCGATCTTAATGGGATTAGCGACACCTGCGGAAGCAGCTGGCGTAGGTGCCGCCGGCGGTTTAGTACTCGCTTTGCTTTATCGTTCACTGAGCTGGGAGCGATTAAAGCAGGCCGTCTACCTGACCGCAAAAACATCGGCCATGGTTTGTTGGTTGTTCGTCGGCTCGTGGACGTTTGCCTCAGTATTTTCATACCTCGGTGGCCATCAACTGATCAATGACTGGGTGCTTTCAATGGATCTCAGTACAGTTGGTTTTCTAATACTAGCACAAGTAATAATTTTCATCCTCGGGTGGCCATTGGAATGGACGGAGATCATCATCATTTTTGTACCCATATTCTTGCCTATGTTGGCAACTTTCGGTGTCGATCCGTTATTTTTCGGTATTCTCGTAGCACTGAATTTACAGACATCATTCTTGACCCCTCCAATGGCTATGGCGGCTTATTACCTGAAAGGTGTGGCACCGCCACATATACAGCTAATGACGATATTCAAAGGTATCATGCCTTATCTGGCGATCATTGTATTCTCGATGGTATTACTTTATAACTTCCCTGGCATTGCGCTCTGGCTACCGGTTTATTTGTTTGGATAAGCAATCTTTCGAAGTAATAGATAATGAGTAAATTCGATATAAACACAGCCAATTTGCTGAGTGCCTGCGATGCGCGGAAAGCCATAGACGAAGGGCTTTTGAGTTCGCAGGAACTGGTAGAAGCCTGTTTTGCCCGCATCGACGCGCTCGAAGATTCGATTGGGGCCTGGACGCACCTGGACAAAGAAATTGCCATGCAACAGGCGTGCGAAGCCGATGAATTTCGTAGTCGAGGTGTACGTGTTGGTGCATTGCACGGCTTACCCATTGGTATTAAGGATATTATCGATACCCGTGATTATGCGACCGAACTCGGTACCGCACTGCACAAGGGGCGCAGACCATCCAGCGATGCCACGCTGGTGTCGTTACTCAAGGAGGCTGGTGCCATTATCCTGGGGAAAACGGTGACCACGGAGCTTGCGGTTTTTTCACCGGGCAAAACCACCAATCCGCATAACAATGAACACACGCCGGGTGGTTCTTCCAGTGGTTCAGCGGCAGCAGTCGCCTCAGCGATGGTGCCATTGGCTGTTGGCACACAAACCAATGGCTCAGTCATTCGCCCGGCATCTTTTTGTGGCATATACGGCTTTAAGCCCAGTTTCGGCCGCATATCTCGCCACGGTATACTAAAACAATCGCCACCACTGGACACCGTTGGGGTATTCGCGCGCTGCCTCGAAGACCTTGCCTTAATCGCCGATGTTGTCATGCGATACGACGCGCAGGATGATGCCATGTTGCCTATTGCACCACCCTGCATCAGCGCGGTCATGGTAGAGCCCGTCCCGGTAGACCCGGTTTTCGCCTTTGTACGAACTCCGGCCTGGGGTAAAACCGAACAGGTCACCAAGGATGGCTTTCGCGAACTCATCGAAACCGTCAACGAAAGTAAGGCAAAAACCATTGATATCTTTGATTTGCCAGCGCAGTTTAACAATATCTTTGAAGATCATCGAAAAGTTATGGAAGCCGATCTGGCCCAGAACTTCGCCGAGGAATATGCACGCGGTAGAGCAGAATTGAGCGAAGTACTTTGCAGCATGATAGAACGTGGGCAGCAAGTCACAGAAGAAGAGTACAATGCCTCGATAGCAACAATAGCCGACTATGCTAGTTCGCTGGATGAAATATTTGAGTTATACGATGCCATCCTGACACCGGCCACGCCAGGACCAGCACCGAAAGGGTTGCATGCCACTGGAGACCCGGTGATGAATACCATATGGACATTCTGCGGTACGCCGGCATTAAACCTGCCGTTATTGCAAAGCAAAGAAGGGCTTCCATTTGGCGTGCAACTAGTCGGAGAAAAAGGTGATGATGCGAGGCTATTTAGAAGTGCTCGCTGGTTGCTGGATAGTTTAAATGACCTTTAACGCCAGTCAGACAACTTTTAGATGAGAGATAACCATGGATAACTTAATAAGTAGCTTAATCGCAGTCACGGTATTCCTGGCTTTTATTATTGGCCTGGCAGTTTCAATCAAATCAATCCCTTTTGCTATCATTGTATTTTTGGTCTCAGTGATGATTCTGATTGAGTTTTTTCAGTCCGCGAAAGACGGCCTGAAAAATGACGTTAATAAAAAAGCCTGAACCCGCAGTGGATTAATCTGTTTAAGGTTCGATCAACATTCCTGCATTAAAATCACGAACATTCTCATCAGGATAACCTGCCTGATTAGAGATAACATATTGCGTACCATCGACAATGTAATAGAGATTTGCGTGCGTGTGACCAAACGTCCAGACATCAATATCATGTTCGGCAATCAAAGCGCTTAAATCAGAATGAAAGACCGCGCTCATTTCACCCACTAGAAAACCGGATACGGTCCATGATGGCTGACGACAACCGTTTTGTCCTGATGATCACCTTTCACTTGCTGCACTAACCAATTCAACTCCTACTGGTAAGGTGCAAGCGCATGTTTGGACTTAAAACGTTCATCAGCATCGCTTTAGTTAAATTACCTCCGGCTAAGCCGGAGGCTTATTAGATGACGCCCTCAAAGGGCTCAAGTTAGCGCCCAAGGCGCATCAAATTCCGAATTTCAATTGATCTCGGTGTTCATCGTTCTTTTCTTGATTACGAATGTATTCAAGTACAATCGTTTCATCTAAGCCAACTGTGGATACAAAATATCCTCTGGCCCAAAAAGCTTCACCTGTAAAGTTCCTCTGTTTGCCTTTAAAAGTTCTCGCTATAGATATCGCGCTTTTGCCCTTCAGTTGACCTACCACATTCGATACTGCTAATTTCGGCAGTATGCTGAGGCACATATGAACATGATCTTTCATCAAGTGCCCCTCCTCAATAACGACACCCTGCCTTTTGGCAAGCTCATGAAATATTTCTCCCAGATGGATCCTGATAGCGCCAAATATTATTTTCTGTCTTTTCTTCGGGATAAATACAATATGGTACTTACAATCCCAGCGTGTATGGGACAAACTTTTATAGTCTCGCATAGGTTTTTCCTTCCTTACTCTTAGTCGAGATTGAAAGGTACCTTTACCTCGGTAAAGGTAGAACCTATGGGAGTCTCCCCGGCAGAGCCGGGGGTTTACCATTTATTAATTAAACTTTAATTACACGGTCTACTGCGCTGGTTTTGGCTGCATTGAACAATTAATTTGACTGGTATCAAGAATCAGTCAGAGCGGGGAAGGGATGGAAATAGCTGTAGTCAGGACACCTAAGGGTTTTGTTGATAAATAAGTGGTTCTTATTGGATCGTATAACCCGAGAACTATTCTTCAGACAGAGGTAACTCGGCTACAGCCCCACTCGCTATGAAGCACAACAGGATATTTTGAACGGTCTCAATTACATATCGATGTTCTATAACAATTATCGCCTGCACTCGACTTTGGGATATGTCAGTCCTAATGACTATGAGCGGCAATTAACTGAAATGAAAGAAGCCTCTTAACTGGGTTGTATCAAAAAGGTTGACCAGGTCAGTCCTGCTGGTCGGTAACGGTGATCGTTTTGCTCAACGGGAATCATGGGGTCGCATCTTTGATTTATGATGCCCAACTTTGTTGTCTTTATAAGCGTGTCAGACTAAAACTGAAGGAAAGTACTTTAAAAAATATAAATATAGCGAAACCTGAAAATTGTTAATGCATCTCCAACGCAATACGTTCACTTCCTTTCTCATCTACCTTCAATAATAAAAACCCACCGATCGCAAACAACAGGATGATCGATAAAATCGATAACCTTGGATCGTTCGACAAACTACTGACCAGTGCGACTATTAAAGGGCCTAGCACAGCGGCAAATTTCCCTACCATATTATAGAACCCGAAAAACTCGGCTGATCTGGATATGGGAATAATTCGGGCATAGAAAGAACGGCTTAAAGATTGAATGCCACCTTGCACTAATCCGATTACAATTGCGAGAAAGTAAAACTCTGAAACCTCGTCCATAAAGTAGGCATAGCTAGTGACCAGAAAGTAAACGCCGATAGCAATTAAAATCCCCAGTTTCGCACCAATTTTCTCGCCAATTTTGCCGTATATGATAGCGGCCGGAAAACCAACAAATTGAGTAATCAATAATGCCTGAATCAGGTTCATCTGATCGAACCCCAGGCGTACGCCGTAATTCAATGACATTCTGATCATTGTGGCAACACCATCAATGTAAAACCAGTAGGCCAATAAGAATAATAAAATGCCTTTAAAGAGCCGAATCTCTCTAAAGGTCGACAGCAATTGCTTAACACCCTGAACAGCCATTTGTGAGAACTTGATGTTCGATTGACTTTTAGGTTCTGATACTGAAAAAAATAGTGGCATTGAAAAAATGCCCCACCAAACACTGACCAACACAAACGAAGCAAGCATTGCTTGTTCACCATTCTTAAAACCTATGGCTTGTGGATAGGTCGTAAACAGAATGGCAATTATCAACGCGAGTCCACCTCCCAGGTAACCCAGTGCAAAACCAAAAGCTGATACGCTATCAAACTTGTCTCGTTTCGAAACTTCAATAATTAGCGCATCGTAAAATACGTTGGCGCCAGAAAACCCGATGCCAGCTAGCACATAAACGCAGAGCGCAAGTAGCCACTCGCCCTGTCCGATAAAATAAAGTGCAGAAACGGAAACGACACCAATTACGACAAATACAAATTGAAAAGATTTTTTTGCACCACCACTATCAGCAATAGCACCCAGGACAGGTGCCAGCATTACTATGACTAAACTGGCAACAGCGTTTGCGATTCCAAGAGGTGTTGTGCTGTTGTCAGAACCCGTGCCGACAAACCAGAATTTACTAAATGCCAGCGGGAAAAAAACCGTAAGGACAATTGTTGCATAGGCAGAATTAGCCCAGTCATAGAGGGCCCAGGACAGTACTTTTTTATTAAGTAATTCTTTCATGATGGATGGTTTAACACCTCGTCAAAAAATAGTGCTCAGCGAATAATAACAAAGATACCAAAATATTACTTTTCGGTTTAGATTTAAACCGACTAGCAAGAAGGATAACGACGAAATTTACAGGTACCTAGTCAGAGGATGCTTGCCACTTCTAAACCAGGTACGCGTAAGGCACGCCTAAAACCGTTGATGCTGACTTTAACTATCATAGGTTTCAAATTAAATTTATAACACTCTGATCCATAAAAAAACCTGGCTAAAATAGAATCCATTGTTAAACAATCAACTGGCCTCCATTGATCTCTATAATCTGACCCGTGATATACCCAGACAGCTTTTCAGATGATAAGAACACGTATGCAGGCAAACAATCCTGCGGTGTACCGAGACGCTGTAGAGGGATAGATTTTCGCGTTGCTTCCAATTTTTCTTCACTCGAATAGCGTTTATGAAAATCGGTCGCTATCGTTCCTGGAGAGACCGCATTGGCTCTAATATTATCGGGGGCCAGTTCTCGTGCTAGTGCCTTCGTGTATGTGCTGACAAAGGCTTTTGTAGCACTGTAAATTGAAGAGCCAGCACTTCCACCTGTCTTTGCAGAAATTGATACCGTATTTATGATTGAAGCATTCTGGGATTTACGCAGCCATGGGATTAATGCACTGGTAATTTGGACGACTGAATTTTGATTAAGGTTTACCAGTTGTTGATACTGATCAGTAGTGATTTCATCTGCTGGAAACCTACCCAGCATGGTACCGGCATTGTTGATCAAAACATCGATTACGGATGACTCAGCCTGCACAAATTCAATAAACTCTTTGACCGATTCTGGATCTGAAAAATCAGATTCAAAGACAGAGTCTGATATTCCAGAGAGGTTTTTCGCGGTACCCGATCGACCACTATGCGCTATTATTCTTGCACCGCATTCGGCCATTAATTTCGCAACTCCGAGGCCAATACCCCGCCCCGCACCCGTGATTACAATCGTTTTATCTGATAAAAGATTTGTATCAAAAAGATTATTTGTCATTCGTTTTTCCTTTAATCAATGCTTTATAGATATCTAAAATCGACTTTAACTTACTCGTATCCAGACTCTTACCCTATAAACACTTTGAAACGTAATTTTTACTCGACTTACAAAGCCTTTGAACTGGCTTTAGCCTGAGAAATTGTACGCGCGACAAAGATAGTCCGTGCGGAAGCAGTACCTTGACCTATTCCTAAGATGAAGGCAGCTGCCATTGCCATCTCGATACTTTCACATAGGCAAAAAAAGACCCGGGTTACCCCAGGTCTTAATAGAATGTTCGCCTTAGCAATTGCTGGAGGAGAATATTTCTAGTTTTTCTATGCTAGATACAAACTACTGAGTCCAGCTTTTCACTAGTTCATCATATGAAACAGTGACGCCTTGTGGTTTCTCATTGGCTAGTTTTGCTTTTGGAGCACCCGGTTGCGCTAACCAGTAACTAGCATCTTTCTCTTCGTTCAACTTAGGACCAAGATCACCCTGGACACCTGCACGCTCAATACGAGAAAGAACTTTTTCCTGTGCTGCACATAGACTATCCAATGCACCTTGCGCTGTTTTAGCACCCGACATTGCATCGCCAATATTCTGCCACCACAATTGAGCAAGTTTTGGATAATCAGGCACATTAGTACCCGTTGGGGACCACTGTACACGGGCTGGTGAACGATAGAACTCAATCAAACCACCAAGCTTATGAGCCCGTTTTGTGAAATGATCTGAATTGACGGTTGATTCACGAATAAAGGTAAGACCCACATCAGATTTTTTCAGATCGATTGTTTTTGAAGTCACGAACTGAGCATATAACCAGGCAGCTTTAGCACGATCAACCGGGGTAGATTGCATCAGAGTCCATGAACCTGCATCCTGATAACCAATTTTTGTACCTTTTTTCCAATAAGCACCGTGTGGCGATGGAGCCATACGCCACTTTGGAGTGCCGTCTGTGTTCATCACGGGCAGATCAGGTTTCACTGTCGCTGCAGTAAAGGCCGTATACCAGAACATTTGCTGGGCTACATTACCTTGAGCAGGAATTGGACCTGCTTCACCAAATGTCATGCCAGCCGCTTCAGGTGGAGAATACTTTTTTAACCACTCAATTGCTTTTTCAACAGCATAAACTGCCGCTGGAGAGTTGGTTGCTCCACCACGCGCTACACAAGAACCTGTTGGTTGTGACTGATCATTGACGCGAATTCCCCACTCATCTACTGGAAGACCGTTTGGTTCACCAATATCACCCATTCCAGCCATAGACATCCAGGCATCAGTGTAGCGCCAGCCAAGTGAAGGATCTTTTTTGCCATAATCCATATTGCCGTAGACGTTACCATCTACCCCTAAACGAGAAAGGTCACGTCCAGTGAAAAATTCAGCGATATCTTCATAAGCTGACCAATTCACGGGAACGCCAAGATCATAGCCATATTTAGCTTTGAAATCGGCCTTATTCTTGTTGTCATTGAACCAATCGTATCGGAACCAATAAAGATTCGCAAACTGCTGATCAGGAAGCTGATAAAGTTTGCCATCGGGTGCAGTCGTGAAAGAAGTTCCGATGAAATCTGCTAGATCAAGGTCAGGATTTGTAACTTCTTTACCTTCCCCTGCCATCCAGTCGGTCAGATTGCGAACTTGATTGTAACGCCAATGTGTTCCAATTAAGTCAGAATCATTTACATAAGCATCGTAAATATTCTCGCCAGATTGCATCTGGGTTTGAAGCTTTTCGACGACGTCTCCCTCACCAATCAGGTCATGAATAATTTCTATGCCCGTTATAGCCGTAAATGCAGGTGCAAGAACTTTGGACTCATACTCATGAGTTCCAATAGTTTCTGACACAACTTTGATTCTCAAGTCTGTAAATGGTTTTGCAGCATCAATAAACCATTTCATTTCTGCTTTTTGCTGTTCGGTGCTCAGGACTGAAACACCCGCGATTTCATCCGCTAGAAACTTATTAGCAGCAGCCATATCGGCTTGCGCAGAACTCATTCCTATCACCAGAGCGGCAATTGCCGTTGATTTTAGACCATGTATTCGCATTTTATCCTCCTTAAGGGTTAATGCAGAGTTAAAGAGCGGGCTCGTAAGAGCACGCTCAAGTTTGCCATTACACTGTTTTAAAAACACCTATGGCGTAAATAAATGAGATACCGAGAGCCCACCATAATCCAGCAGCACCAATGAAGCCTAACCAGGCGAGGTGAATAAAAGCACTACCGATAAGTGATATAAAAAGACGGTCACCCCTTGTCGTTTCAAACCGTAGTATGCCTACTCGTGGATTACCACCCGGCGAAAAATATTCCCACACACACATCGAAAGAATACAACTAATAATTCCTATCCAGAAAATAGCGGTAGGAACCGTCCATGCCATCCAAGAGAGATCCATTATTTGATACTCCTATGAATTATTTAAACGCGGCCAAGGGCAAAGCCCTTTGCGATATAATTACGAACGAAATAGATAACCAACGCTCCGGGGATAATGGTAAGAACCCCTGCTGCAGCTAACACGCCCCAATCAACCCCGGCCGCACCGACTGTTCTAGTCATTATTGCAGCGATCGGTTTTGCATCAACAGTCGTTAGTGTTCTTGCGATCAGTAATTCAACCCAGGAAAACATAAAACAGAAGAATGCTGCCACACCGATACCCGAGGCAATCAATGGGATAAAGACTTTTACAAAAAATCTGGGAAACGAATAACCATCTATATAGGCTGTTTCATCGATCTCTTTAGGAATGCCTGACATAAACCCCTCCAAAATCCAAACTGCCAATGGAACGTTGAAAAGACAGTGCGCAAGGGCAACCGCAATATGCGTATCAATGAGTCCAAAAGAAGAATAAAGCTGAAAGAATGGAAGCACAAAAACTGCAGCAGGCGCCATCCTGTTAGATAACAACCAAAAGAACATATGCTTGTCGCCTAAAAACCGATATCTTGAAAAAGCATAGGCAGCAGGTAAGGCGACTGAAATCGAAATGACCATATTTAAAGCCACATAAATCATTGAATTTATATATCCGTTGTACCAGGACGGATCGCTAAATATTACACCATAGTTACTCAATGTTGGGTTATTGGGAAATAGTGTAAATGTAGAAAGGATTTCCTGGTTGCTTTTAAAGCTCATATTGATGAGCCAATAAATCGGCAACATCAAAAAGAAAATATAAACTGAAGGCGTAATCCATTTTAGATTTAGCGTCTTGGGTATCGTCCTTTCTTCCCTCATTGCACTATCGACTAGATGTGTCGTTGGGCTCTTATTGTTAGACATTATTCTGCCTGCTCCTTTACTGGCTTATCGGTTCCGACATTACTCATAACCGTAAAAAATATGTAACAGATTACAAGCACGATTAACTGATAAATCAGAGACATTGCAGCCGCGGGCCCTAAATCAAATTGGCCAATTGCTTGCTTTACGAGATCGATAGATAAAAACGTTGTTGAGTTTCCTGGACCACCTCCAGTGAGAACAAAAGGTTCGGTATAAATCATAAAAGAGTCCATAAAACGAAGCAGAAACGCAATGATCAGAACCCCCCGCATTTTGGGTAATTGGATAAATCGAAACACTGACCACTTTGACGCACCGTCAATTCTTGCTGCTTGATAATAGGCTTCCGGAATAGACACTAAACCTGCATAGCAAAGCAACACGACAAGACTGGTCCAATGCCACACATCCATGATGATGATGGTGACCCAGGCATCAAAAATATTATTGGTATAGTTATATTCTATACCGAGTAAAGACATAGTATGCCCGAGAAGACCAATATCACCTCGGCCAAAAATCTGCCATATCGTGCCAACAACATTCCATGGAATAAGAAGTGGAAGCGCCATCATAATCAGACAAACTGGAACCCAAATACCCTTCTTAGGCATTGAAAGAGCAATCCAGATACCTAAGGGAATTTCAATACAAAGAATAATGAACGAGAACAGAAGATTGCGACCTAATGCGTCATGGAATCGCTCAGATCTCAATACATCCGTAAACCATTCAGTACCAGCCCAGAAAAATTTATTGCCACCAAAGGTATCTTGAACGGAGTAGTTAACAACCGTCATAATCGGGATGATAGCTGACAATGCGACCAGTATAAAAACAGGAATGACAAGCAACCACGCTTTATTGTTGTAGGTTTTTTCCATGTCCTATAGTCCTCTTGCGTTAACCAGGGGGTAAACCAAATGATCGTTTTGATAAATATTGATACGTGCAGTTTCGAACGTTATTTTGGGGTCGGAGGGAATGCTTTCCCCTTCATTCAAGACAATATTTATCTCAATACTATCAACAGTGGCATGAACGATTTTGAAACGACCAATATCGTCAACACCTGTAATCTGGGTAGAAATTCCTGAACCCGTTTTATTTAGCGATATAAATTCCGGTCGAATTCCAAGCTCAACTTTCCCTGTCAAATCAGGATAACCGCCTTTGAGATCGACCGAGTGGTTTCCAATTTTCGCCTGGTTACCGACAACATCGACAGGGATAATATTCATACCCGGTGATCCAATGAAATAACCGACAAAAGTATGTTTTGGTTCATCAAAAAGCTCTTCAGGCGTTCCAATCTGAACCACTTCTCCGTCATACATAACGACAACTTTGTCGGCAAAGGTCAAAGCCTCTGTTTGATCATGAGTCACATAAATCATAGTGTGATTAAACTGGCGATGAAGCTCTTTTAATTTGGTACGAAGCTGCCATTTCATGTGGGGGTCAATAACAGTCAACGGCTCATCAAACAGGATGGCATTAACATCATAACGAACTAATCCACGGCCTAGAGAGATCTTCTGTTTTTCATCGGCAGTTAGCCCCCGGGCCTTTAGATTGGCTTTTTCACCTAAATCTAGAACCTCTATCATCTCCTCAACCCGCTTAGATATTTCATCCTTTGGAACATGACGGTTTTTTAGGGGAAATTCGAGATTTTGACGCACTGTCATCGTGTCATAGATAACCGGAAACTGAAAAACTTGAGCAATATTACGCTGCTCGGGCTGAAAGGTTGTGACATCACGATCATCAAATAGAATCTTTCCTTTCGACGGCACCAGCAACCCAGATATGATATTCAAAAGCGTTGTTTTTCCGCAACCAGAAGGACCTAAAAGAGCATAAGCGCCGCCATCATCCCAGACATAATCAATTTCCTTCAACGCGAAATCATCATCAGTCTCTGGGTTTGCCAGGTATGAGTGCGCCAATTTATCGAGTGTAATTTGAGCCATTACGCTACCCCCGCGCCTGGTGCAGTCACAAGCACATCGTTGCCATCAAATATAAAGAATTTAGATGGATCAATATACACTGGAATCTGATCCCCAATGTCCACCCTATGAACACCATGCGTTAACACAACCAACTTAAGATCGCCCTGCGCCACATGAATAAAGGTTTCAGATCCAGAAATTTCAGTGGTTGAGACGGGCGCTTCAATTTTAAGTGAGGCTTCCTTAGATTCATCTAACATCAAATGATGAGGCCGAATACCGATACTATAAGGACCATCAGGCAAACTCGGGAGATCTTTTGGGCAGTCAACCTGTCCTTGTGAGAATACAAACTTAGACCCCTTTTTCTGCATTGGAATTACATTCATTGGAGGATCTGAGAAGGTCTGTGCTGTCTCTAAATTTGATGGTTTATTATAAACATCGATAGTCGGGCCAAACTGGGTTACACAGCCTTCATGCAACGTCGCCGTCCTACCACCAAGCAACAATGCTTCTTGTGGCTCAGTCGTTGCGTAAATAAATATTGCACCTGTCTCGGCAAAGATTCGAGGCAATTCTACTCGAAGTTCTTCACGTAGTTTATAATCTAAATTAGCCAGCGGTTCGTCCAGCAAAACAAGTTCAGCGCCCTTCACTAAAGCTCTTGCAAGCGCTGTACGCTGCTGCTGCCCACCCGATAAATTAAGAACCCCTCTATCTAGATACGGGGTAAGTTTCATCAAATCAGCTGCTTCACGAACTTTTATATCAATAGTCTTTTTATCTACACCTGCCACACGCATTGGAGACGCAATATTTTCGTAGACCGTAAAAGCGGGATAGTTTATAAACTGCTGATAAACCATTGCAATATTACGTTTTTGTACGGGTGTCTTAAGGACACTTTTGCCATCCATCAGAATTTCACCCGAAGTTGGCCGATCAAGTCCCGCCATCAACCTCATCAGTGAAGTCTTTCCAGACAAAGTAGAGCCAAGCAGCACATTTAAAGAACCCTTCTCTAACTGCAACGACACATCATTTATGTGAATAGAATTACCCACTTTTTTATTCAAATTTTGCAGCTCTAACAATTCCGACCCCTTAGCTTTTGTGCACCCTGATTAGTTACAGTCTTTTGCTGCATCCAATCGTCAATCGCCAATATTTCTTTTTTATCAAGTCGAATACCCAGTTTAGATCTCCGCCAAACAACATCTTCCGCACATTCTGCCCATTCATACTTCATCAGGTATTCAATCTCACGCTCCGATAGAGTACCACCAAAATCTTGACCCATATCCTCAATTGTTGAAGTACCTTTCAGTATAATCCAGGCATTCGTTCCGTAAGATCGTATGAGTCGTTTAGACAGCAAGGAGTCTAAAAACTTAAAATCTTGCTTCAGCTTCGACACCAATGAATCGTAATCGGCTACTTCAAAATCACCACCAGGAAGATGTGAATTTGCCGTCCAGGAACCAAACCTAGCACCTATTAGACCTTCAATTTTTGTCATCATCGATTCTGATAATTTGCGATACGTAGTGATCTTTCCACCAAAAATATTGATGACGGGTAACTCATCATCATCAACCCGTAAAACGTAATCACGAGTGGCTTCTTGTGCTTCTGTCGCGCCATCATCATAAAGTGGGCGAACGCCCGAATAAGACCAAACTACATCATCCACGTTAACTGGCTTTTCAAAATACTCACTGGCGGAAGAACAGATATAAGATATCTCAGGCTCGGTGATTTTTACCTCGGCAGGATCACCCTGATAATCCTGGTCCGTGGTACCAATTAAGGTGTAATCCTGTTCGTAAGGTAAGGCAAAAATGATACGATTATCAGCATTTTGGAAAATATAAGCTCGATCATGATCATGTATTTTAGGGACTACAATGTGACTGCCTTGAACAAGGCGAACATTCTTTGAACGACTACTATTAAGTGCTTCACCCAATACCTTATCAACCCAGGGCCCCGAAGCATTTACAAGTAAACGCGCTTTATGCTGCGATATTTCGCCAGAGCGACAGTTTTTAGTTGATATACACCAGCATCCATTTTCTCTGCGAGCAGATACGACTTTAGTACGGGTTTCAATAATTGCACCGTGCTCCTCGGCATCTTGAGCATTCAACACAACCAGCCGAGCATCATTCACCCAACAATCGGAATACTCAAACCCCTTCGAAAATATCGTCTTGAGCGGCTTTCCAACTGGATCCGTCCTTAAGTTTATCTGCCTGGTACCCGGCAATAATTTACGTTTGCCCATGTGATCATATAAAAATAAACCTAGCCTTAGCAGCCATGCCGGACGCATTGAACTATGGTGAGGCAAAACAAACCGCATTGGCCAAATAATATGCGGGGCCATTTTTAAGAGAACCTCACGTTCACCCAATGATTCTCGAACAAGCTTGAATTTGTAATGCTCTAAATAACGAAAACCACCATGGATTAGCTTGGAAGACCACGAAGACGTTCCACTGGCCAGGTCGTTCATTTCAGCAAGACGAACAGAATACCCACGACCCGCGGCATCGCGCGCAATTCCGCAACCATTGATACCACCGCCAATGACAAAAATGTCGTCTACTTCAGACAATGCTTCCCCTCCAAACATTATAAACATTACTGATGAGTTCAGTATTTTGTGGAAGAGAAGTTAATCGAAAGTGAATCGAATGTCAAATGAAAGTTATTCCAAAAAATATATAACCGATAGCACCCCATAGATTATGGTCTTTTGTGATGCAAACCATTCAACCGGGCTTTTTACATGCTAGTGCTGTCTATCCTGGGAATTAGGTGGTTATTTCAATTATGATGGCTATTCAGACCTGAACCTCGATGACTTCAATCTCTGATTTTATGCATACGTCACGAAAGTCATCGTCAATGATAATGTCTGTGATAAACGTATCCACCTGAGAAATATGACCAATTCTAACGGGAGCATTACGCGCCAATTTCGTCGAGTCAGCTAGCAATATAACGTGACGGGCATTTTTAATGATAGCTTGAGCAACCTTCACTTCACGGAAGTCAAAATCCAGCAATG
>JBLIOG010000040.1:0-22370 GCA_047639625.1 Gammaproteobacteria bacterium | reverse complement strand
AACCGGGTAATAACTTGCCGAGGCTTTTTTGTACCCTGCTTTGATCGACACCGATCATGTTGGGCACTGCATGCCCCATCGGATTCATCGTATGATGGGACTTATGACAATGCATGGCCCAATCTCCCGGTGCATCGGCAATGAATTCAACTGCTCGCATCTGACCAATAGCAATGTCTGAAGTAACCTCTGGCCATCGTGCCTGTTCGGGTACCCAACCACCATCGGTGCAGGACACCTCAAATTTCAGCCCATGAATATGAATCGGGTGGTTGGTCATTGTTAGATTGCCCATACGGACTCGCACGCGCTCGCCGAGTTTACAAACCAGATGATCTATCCCAGGGAATACACGACTATTCCAGGTCCAGATATTAAAATCTGTCATGGTGTTGACGCGGGCCGTCATCGTACCGGGTTCGATGTCATAAGCTGCCATCAAGAAACAGTAATCCCGGTCTACCTGATGGAGGTTCGGATCTTTTGGGTGAACTACCAAAGAACCCATCATGCCCATCGCCATTTGCACCATTTCGTCAGCATGTGGGTGATACATAAATGTTCCCGACTGTTTCAACTCAAATTCATAAGCGAACGTTTTTCCGGGTGGAATCTGAGGCTGATTTAGGCCACCAACGCCATCCATGCCCGCAGGTAAAAAGATTCCGTGCCAATGAATGGTGGTATGTTCAGGCAAACGATTGGTGACGAAAATTCTGACCTTATCGCCTTCCACACATTCGATGGTCGGTCCGGGTGACGATCCGTTATAGCCCCATAAACGGGTAACCATACCGGGTGCCATTTCACGCTCTACCGCTTCGGCAGTGAGGTGAAATTCTTTCCAGCCATTCTTCATTCGCCAGGGCAGGGACCAGCTATTTAAAGTCACTACTGGTTTGAACCATGGGCCTGTTGTTGGCTCGGGGGGGACTTCCCAGGTGTTTGTAGTAGAGCTCGGTGATTCTGGTAAAGCAGCCAGTGCTGACCGGGAAACAAGCCCTGATCCCAATGCCGCTGCGACTCCAACCCCTTTTAAAAAATTTCTTCTATTACTCATATTATTAATCCTCTAATGTTCTTCAGCGGAGCCGGAAGATGGCATTGAAGCCGCTCCTGACGTCATCATGCCGGAGGTTGATCCGGTTAGTGCTAATTGCAATCTGGCGTCTGCTACCCAAAAATCTCTAATGGCCCGAATGGCAGTGGCTTCAAGAGCAGCAGCGTCTCGAACGTCGCCCAGTAGATCAAAGACACTCAATAGCATTCCGTTATAGTGCAACAACGTTTCTTCGCTAACTCTGCGCCTGAGCGGTAACAGCACCTCTTCGTAGTGTTTAGCGATATCCCAGTAGCTGCGGTAGGTTTGTAGAGCCTGACGAGCTTGCGATGCCGCTGATATAGCCACCGACTGTGCTTGCGCCTGTGATTGTTCAAAACTAAAACGCGCTTTGGCATCGCTGATACCACCGGCATCGAAAATCGGTATTCTGAATTCAAGTTCGAATCCACGTTCGGTTTCACCTCCTGATTTTTCTAATACCGGGCCGAACTCTATCGCAGATAGAAACGGACTCCTACGCGTTAGATCGTAGTTTTTTGCCATAGCTTTGAGATTCGCACTGGCGATTTGTACGTCTATTCGTCGATCAATAGCTTCGCCCTCAACTGAGTCAAATTCGCGTAGCGTTTTAGGCAATTTGGGGAGTTGGTCTGGGAAGGATAACTTACGAGCAGACTCACCCCACAAACCAAGTTGGCGAATTAACGTTTCTCGAGCAGATGACTCTGCAAGCCTTTGAAGGGTCAAAGCAGATCGCATTTCACCCAGAAAGATTTCTGATTCGGCGGCTTCAGATACCGCACTGTGACCAAGTGCAGTCATTTGTCGTGTCATATCGTTAGCGGTGGCCGAGGATTCAAGTGAGCGTTCTACCAGTTGTGTTAACTGTTGTTCGGCAACAGCTTCAATCCACGCAATTCGAGTATCCGCGAGATGCTCAATAACTTCACCAGCCGCTTCAAAGCGCGCTGCTTCAAGACGACGTAATTCGATTTCACGCCGTAATGGCATTAATATCAAACCACCAATATCAAACAACAAAGAGGATGAGGAATCTCCTTCTGTCGATCTTTCATAGCTAAATCCGGGATTCTCCATGCGACCAGCCTGAGCATAATCAGCCTCTGCGAGCCCGACTTTTAACAAATTTGCACGAGCCTGGGGATTTAATTGCATCGACAGTAACTCAGCATCATCCACTTTTAGTGACGAATCTAGAAGCTTGGCCACTTTGTCAGGTGTCAACTCGTTATCGGGTTGGAGTTTACTGGCCGGGTTGTTGCGACCTATTTGATTATCGATTATCTCCTGCACCGCACCGATGCCGCTGTCATTAGGAATACTGGCACAGCCGGTTAATATCAATAACAGCCCAGGGAACAATAACTTTCCAAACTTCAATAAAATATTCATGCGTCTACCCCAGATTTGCATTTACTCGGTGTTAGACTAATCCCGGAACTAGCTTCCTGAGTCGATAGCAGGTTCAGTGGTTTAGACAAATTCATTTCCTCATAATGCAACCAGTAGCTTGTGCTTTCGCGATAGCGTGATTCAATCTTGACTGCAAAATTCAACGCTTCGATCCGGGACTTTAGATTTATTGCATTCTGTTTCTGTCCAAAAATTCCCAGCGACAAGATATTTCGTTTACCGGCGACATTGAGGATGACGTAGTCACTAATACCGTTTGCCTCTAATTCCTTAGCCGTAGAAAGTGCTGCATCTCGTGATGCGTGGCCATCGATATAAACCATGTCTCCTACATATCCACTCGCTACGCTAGACGTTAATTTAGTTACTGTGCCTCTTTCCTGATAGCGTCCATTAATGGTGAGTGCTTTTGACTGCTTTGTGAATGGGCCGATGGCGTAACAAAAGCGTTTATCAGCAACTTCCAATTCAATTTTGGATATGGCAGTCATGACCGGCTTAATGCGCAAAATTTCAAATCCACCAGCTCCATTTTCGACATCAAATTCGACCTGCATGTCGCGTTCGAGCCCTTCTAACATTTCCGGATTTTTAAGCTTAAACATCATCGTCATTGCGGGCATTCCCAATCTATCGATGGGGCCATGCTCGATTTTAACTTTCCCATGAGATGCACGAATCGACTTTATTTTACCGCTCGTATCAAACGAACTATCTGAATCTCCGCCAACCATTTCCAATTCTGTAATCGAGAATCCTGCAGCAGTATTATCGACGTTGAACGAGACTTCTGATCCCTTTACGAGTCCTGTTAACTGGCTGGGGTCTTCGATACGAAACATCATCGTCATCCCCGGCATCCCCAATCGATCGATTGGGCCATGCTCGATTTTGACCTTACCCTCGGATAACTTGACCTGCTTGACGACACCAGAAGTATCAAAGCTTTTCGAGCTGGCTTCGATATGGGTAATGGAAAATCCGGCGGCCGTGTTATCGACGTTGAAAGAGACTTCTGTGCCTTTTTCGAGGCCTGCTAATTGACTTGTGTCTTCAACACGAAAAACCATTGTCATTGCGGGCATACCGAGTCGCTCGACAGGGCCATGTTTAATTTTGACCTTACCTTCAGATAGTTTGACTTGTTTTACGACACCTGACGTATCGAAGCCGCTCTGATTTGCACCTTCGCCTTTAGACATACTCATACTGTCGTTAGAATTAATCGAAAGTTGTTCGATAACTAGACCGGTTGAAGGTAGCGACTCTTCTGCATTAAATGACTCATCTCCCAGAAACCGACGCTTCCACGAAAGTTGCGTATCTAGTGGCACAACCTCATCAGTGAATAGAGACTGGTACTCGGGTGATACGGGATGTTGACTGATATCTAATGGGGATTTTGTTTCTGCCCCACTGGGAACCATAAACCCCAGTAAAAATGTAAATATTAAGGTTTTTACAAACCTGTAGTTTTGTTGTGTGTTCAAGACATAAACCTCTTAAGGACTTGATTTAAATTCACTTGCAAAACGGAAAACATCAGTTTTCCTGCATAGTGTTAACAGCTAGTTACAGGTATCCATGAAGAGACCTCTAGCCAATCAATATTCGAAGGGGTTTATGATCTAGGGGGTTTGTCGAGGCGAGATAAAAATGAAGAATAAATAGTCATTAAGTGGAAGGATACCCACCGGTTAGACTTTTCGGTACTCATATTGTGAAGTTTCAAACGCTGTAGTACAGAAACAGATACGCCGCAAAGTATCTTACACGTGGAACCGTGATCAAAATCGGTTGATGTGTCCATTAATTGTGAATCATGTTGATGCGATGAACTGTTTAATCCATCAGCTAAAGTCTGATGGCAGGGCTCTTCAACTTGAGCGTGTGAATTGGGTGGTCCATCGAATAACGCAATTGATGCATGAGTAATCGGAGACAAAGACAAGCCAGCCGCTATTAAATAGCAGACTATCGTCCTAAAAATTCTCCAGTTACTGTTAGACATATTCTCGTGTATCTACGTATTCAAATACAATTAGTTGATGGGCTAAATAAATTATATATACATCTGACCACTTTGCACTCAAAAAGTTTCTCATGCTTATTTTCGTGACTCCATCACACTGTGAAGATATTTTTGAGAGCGTAGTTTCCATTTTTTGTAGCTCGGCAATTTGTCCTCTAATAGAACCAATATGATTTTCGGTTATTGCCTTCACTTCCGAACGAGTCTGGGGAGTAGTGCCAGAGGTAATGCCGAGCAGTTCACGAAAAACCTCGTTGGAAAAACCTAACTTCTTCGAGCGCTCAATGAAACGTAGTCGAGAAATCTGATCCTGGTTATATCGTCGATATCCATTTTTGCTTCTTTGAGGTAACGGTAGCAAGCCAACTCGTTCATAGTAGCGAATCGTTTCGAAGTTGCAGCCTGTTAAATCGGCGACTTTTCCTCGTGTTAATGTTGCTAGTGACATGCTTTGCCCCACTTTTTTAGGCGCCAGTAGTTATAGGGCAATGGTGTTACAAAGCCAGCTACCAACATTAAGGGGATGGCCCACCAGGTTAATAAAGCCCCTCCGGTTAACACCCAGTCGGTAATATTCATAGCGCTCTCCATTGCAATCATAGAAATGAGGCTCATGCCCAATACTGTTTTCAGAGCTAAACCTAAAGCCATTCCCGCACGGGACATAATAATGGTTTCAAGTAAACTGCTGGTAATTACATTTGCGACCTCTAATAATGATTTAAGGGAATCGACCTCAACTGTGTTTGATGGCTGAAACCAGTTCAAACCATTTTCCAGGTGCCAAATAGCAGATTTTCCTTCGTGAAACTGAGCAGGGAAAGTGTGGTTGCTTACCCTTAATTTACGAATGTACTGACGCAATAGTCCACAAGGTCAGCAATATCCGTCAACCCCACCAGGTGTGGTGTTGCCTCTACTAATTGTGTACCAGGAATAACGCGTTTATCGTCTTCAGGGGATATAGGACGCCGCCCTCCGAACAATTACAATGCCGTTATTCGGGACAATGTTTCCGGATGAGACTTAACTAACTTTAGCAACGTTATTGCCTGCTCATTTGGCTTGCTTCTTCCTTGCTCCAAATTCTCAAGTGTCCTTGCAGATATATGAAGATATTTTGCGAATACACCCCGAGACATATTAAATTCCTCTCGCAGGTCCATAATTTCCTCGGGGGAGATACTTAAATCGTGAGGCACTTCAATAGTATGTGTCTTTAAAGTTAACTTCTTTTCTGAATGTAGTTTGGCCTCATTCAGCGCAGAGCTAAGTTCAGAAAAAAGATTACGTTTGCTCATTTCTCCATGCCTCCATAAACTCTTTCAATTGCTGTTTTTCATCCGAAGTTAAATCGGTACCTTCATTTTTGGCGTATATCGTTAACAGATAAAACCGTCTGAATGAATCAAAATAATAGTATATCACTCGTACACCACCGCGCTTTCCTTTACCTTTGGCGGAAACCCTGATTTTTCAAAGGCCACCAGTGCCTTGTATTACGTCGCCAAATTTTGGGTTTAGTAGAAGCTCAATTTGAAATGCTAAATATTCGCCGTCGGTGAGATATGTCTGGCGATGCTTACCAAATAATTGAGAATCTACGAAGAGTCCTTTCATTCGTCTAAATTTACGTTTAATGCGTACAGGTATCAAACCGGAAATGCCCAGCGAAAAAAACTTATCCCATTCCAGTTAACTGAAAATGGAAATCTTTTTGTAGAGGAGGATAGGATCGGGTCTACTCGATAGCTTAAACAATTTAGCCTGGCGAATTTGATTAAAGGCAATATGCCGACTATAATACGGCATATTGCCTAAACAGAGACAATTATTATGCGCGCAATTGCCGAGTTCAAACCGACATATCAGCCCCAGACTTCTGCCTACAGTCGTGCGCTAATTCGCGTGAGCGAAATGGCAAAAGGTAATATCAGGAACCAGTTTGATGAAATCGCCCTGACTCAAGCCGGAGTCATGCCCGCTGCGGTAGAAGTGCTCGCTAAAACTATCGTCACGATCAACGAGTTGAGCTGGGTTATCGCGCGTCGCACATTAACGCACCGGAAAAATAAAGGAGAGCGACTGACGCCAGAAGAATCCGGTCGATGGCTTAGGGCGGCTAAAATATGTGCGCTGGCACAAGAGGTATTTGGAAATAACGATAAAGCGTCTACCTGGTTACACAAACCGCGTAAAGCCTTCGAAGATCAAAATGCAATAACCATCATGCAAACCGAAGCTGGCGCAAGACTAGTCGAAGATACCCTGAACCAGATTGATGCCGGCTACTTCGCATGAAGCTAAAAACCCCAGTTGACAGCTTAGGTTATTCGTTCAGTGTATGAGCTTTGAAACATCTCGGTTTTGATGAAATTCACCAGATAGGTGAAAGCGCTACCGTCTCCATCTCGGCCTTGCGTGCCTGCCTGACTATGCAAAAAAAATGTCAAGGGCTAGCCATTTCCTTGTTTTTTAGCTACGTCCAACGAGTTCGAAAAACCAATCTGAAGGCAGTCCAACTGCGGTTTCCAGGATGAAGTTATGGCGAATCAGCAACTATGCTGACTTAAAAGGCATTGGCGGAATAAAGACGCCTGCCAGATGGCACAATAAGGGAATACCGGTGGTGTATCTTTCGGAGAGTCCTTCACTAGCTATGCTCGAGACACTGGCACATTTCGAATTAGACATTAACGAAGTACCCGACAACTATCTGCTTCTGGAAATCGAATTCAGCGGCAATCATGGAATGCGCCATTTATCCAATGACAGCCTGATCGAAGGTTGGCATCGAAACGAAGAATATACTCGAGCTATCGGCGACGAATGGCTGTCGACCATGCCAGACATTCTGCTAAGAGTGCCTTCGGTGCTTGTTCCTCATAGCTATAATTATTTGTTAAATCCCCGGCATGAGGTTGCGAAAAGAGCGAAAATATTAAGCGCAAAAGCGCACCCATTCGATCACAGGTTTATATTGTAGAAAGACTATTAAGCAACTAGCCCTGAAAATACTCAGAGGCCTGAATCAGGCCTCTGATCTATGCCCCTATATTTCTCAGTTGAATCTAGGGTCATAGATCAAACTATTTCCATATTCCCATTGTAAAATTACAGGAAGTCGTAGATCAGTTACCTACCAATCAAGGGCTCGGCGCATAGTGAAGAAGGGGGGAATTCTAATCGTGACTGGTGTCAAAGCCTTACTCGCAACCTGGCAGCCCCAAAGGCAATTAACAAGAATGCTTCGGCCCATAAGATTAAGTTTTACCGCAACATTCACAGCATTTTATAATCAATCAGCACGATCGTTTGCTATGTATTTCAGTTTTTTTCGATAAATTTTCATGCTGTGTTGTTTGATTGGAAATTTAAGACTGATCGTCAGATGCTTCCAAAACCATAAAATTCGATCGATACTCGGTGGATTTCTGAGTAATTTTACATGGCTAAACCTTCCACTGGCGACGTCGGTCAGATATCGCAGATCTCCAAAATGACGATAACCACTGAGCTTGTCCATCAGTGATTCAAGATTGTCACATAATCGCGCAACAGGTGGCATAAAGCCCGTTAGCCAGGATAATAATTTAGCTGTTCCAATCAACACCTGCAGAAGTGCGCCCGGAGGAACCCTCGGCACAACATCGGCAGAATTTACGACCCGATAGACCGGCGTCTTTACTTTCTCAAAAAAAGCGTAATTCGCAATCCTCGGTGCGCCAAAGGTATAACAGGCCCCATTAATATTCTTAGCCAGAGTTCTGGTTGCCATTAGTGCTAACGCACCTCCGAGTGAATGGCCGGTTATGAATAACGGTAGTAAATTACCCTCGGCGTCTTTTGCTTCTGGACTGTTTATAATTTCTGCTATTGTCTCGCTGGTAGTTTTGCCTTCTTTTTTCTCTACATTAAACGCTTTATAAAATCCGCTATGTACCTTCGCCTTACTAAACTCCTTTGGTATGGCATCGATATCAGTGAGCCAGTCGGATATTTTGTTTTCAGTACCACGAAAGGCGATAACGACATATGAGGGCTCATTTTCTGCAGTTCGTTTACAGGCAAAGCCTTGAGCCGTGCCTATATCAAATGATTGCAATAACTCGTACCCAGATGCGTTAAGCAACTTCCCCATGAAGTCGGTGCTCAAGGAACGATTGCCTTTTACCTCAAGAGAAAACTTTTCAAGAAACTGACGTATGTTTATCTCACTAGAAGTATCGAGTTTCTTAACCTGATTTACATTATCCTTAAACAGACCCTCGTCTCCTTCAAACTCGTAATACGCCAACTCAGACATTTCGGCCAGAACATAGGCCATCCGATCGCTATAGGCTGGTCGTCGGAGAGGGGGCGAAAGCAATTCTCGATCTGTAAAATACTCGCCTAACTTATTCGTATCTTCATCTGGCTTAAGGCGTCGTAAAAATGAAAATAGACCGGTACCTGCCAAGCCTGACGACACAAGGCCAATCAGGGCCGTGATCTCTTTATTATTTTCTATCCAATTGTAACTTTCAGTTACGTAGCTCAAAAGTTCTTCCATGGGATATTCCTCGAATATGTGTTTATTTAATCCAGTTATGTAAGAATCATCGAATTAGGTGAATATTTTTGATCGAACTGTAATCTCATTTCTTACGCCAATGCCTTCATTTATTCTTACCCTAATTTTACTGGTCGTCAAACAAAGCTCGTAATTTGTTATATTAACGACAGAATACTAAACCATTGTAAATTTAACATGAGAAACAAGGATTAAATCTGACAGTGTTGCGGAATCTTTTTATCTGGCAGTAAAGCCTTTATACTTAAAACTAAAACAAGACCCGAGATTTGCTTGGAGAAACATAGATGGCCGGAGAACCAATCAACGAAAACCCATCCCTCGAGTCCGGCCCCGAAAACTTAAAGAAAACAGGTAAAAATATCTTCATCTGCCTCGATGGTACAGGTAACCAGTACGGTCAAGACTTATCCAATGTGATTAAGTTGTTTCGAATGATTGACAGGGTACAAGAACCCCAGATTGCCTATTATGACCCGGGCGCAGGAACCATGGACGATCGTTTCACTACGCCCTGATTTTTTCGGAAAATTAGCAAAGCCCTCGGCCTGGGTTTCGGTAAAGGGTTGATGAAAAATCTCATCGAAGCCTACACCCACTTGATGCTGCACTATGAAACCGGTGACAAGGTTTACCTGTTTGGATTTAGCTGTGGTGCTTACACTGCCCGGGCACTTGCTGCATTTATCAGGCAATGCGGGTTGTTTGAGCGAGGCGCGGAGAATTTAATTCCGTATGCCCTGAAACTGTTTCTTAAAAGGAAACCGACTGCCCTTGATTTCAAACTGCTTTCAGGTTTTAGGAGCACTTACGGGCGGCAGTTCAAAAAATTAGGTGACCCTAAATATCCAGATAAAAAACTGAAAAAAGGCGAAAACCCCTATCACTGGCAACTCCGAATCCATTTCCCGGGCCTGTTTGATACAGTCAAAAGCTACGGCTGGGTGAGCAACCCTGTCATGCTCCCCGAAGAGACGAAAAATCCCAGCTTTTTACATGTCCGCCACGCACTCGCGATTGATGAACGCCGAATTTTTTTCGTCAATTACATTGGATATCTTCACCCAACCAGGACTGCAAGGAAGTCAGGTTCCCGGGAGTTCACTCGGATGTTGGTGGCGGCTACCCGGAAAAAGAATCCGGTCGGTCCAAGGTAGCGCTCGAATGGATGGTCCATGAAGCCAATTCGCTTGGAATGAAAGTTGATCCGCACCGCTATGGGCGAAAAATGAGGCGAACTCAAAGTGAAGACGGAAAATAGATTAGCAACAACAAGTCTCCTGCTAGTTGCCCTCCTCCAGACGCTACTGCGGTAGCACACGAATCATTGGCAGGAATGGGATGGCGAGCTCTGCAACTATTACCCAGAACGTTGGAACATTGGTAGAAAAACAAGCATCGAAGAACGATCAAATCCGAAATTGAGCGACCCCATTCAGCACAGGTAGATAAGACACCCTTGCGTCGAGGCCAGAACCCACTGCTCATCCATTCGAGCGTCGTACAAAGAATTAATGCTAGCGAAATCATAACGATTAAAACAGAACCTGCTGCTAAAAAATATCGACCCATTAATCTTATTGAAAGTATTCCCGAAGCGGCAAGCCTGGAACTATCAGATGACTTTGTTGAACTGACCCTGCCAAACACCTGGGGTATCTGAATAACCATTCAACTTCTGGTTTACCGTAGACCCGGTATAAAGAGGCGACTCTCCACAGAAAACGACCCTCAACTGGCGCAGGTTGCGGGTGACGACAGGTTATTTTACGGCTCGACCCAAAACTCGGAGAACCACAATCGATGTTTGGTCGCTTCTTTCACTAACCACCCTCTTAATGATTTCACAGGTTCGGTAGTGAATCCCGCTCGATCCGGTGCCAGCATGTAATAGGCATCTGGCGACGGCAGGCGCTCGGGGAAAGGAACGACCAGACTACCCTGTTCGAGATAAATCCGGGTCGTCACCTCGTCACCGAGAGCGATGCCGTCACTGCGTGCGGCGGCGTCCAGGCAAAGCATTGACTGCGCAAAGAAGCGACCGGCCTCTACGTCAATCGAGTCTATACCAAATCGATCCAGAAAAATTTGCCACCAGTAAGTGTCACGATTATGAATCAGCTTCGACGCGGGAATCCGAGACATGTCAGGTTTTTCTGTTCCAAAGAAGCCTGGAGCACAGACCGGAAACACTTCGTTAGTGAAAAGAGGTTCATAGGCCAGGTTCTTCCATTTGCCCCGACCCCAGGAAATCGCCAGATCAAATGTTTCATCCGCATCAATGGGCTGTGTATAGTTTTGGGTCTGTAGCGAAATCTGGATACCCGGCAGGCTCTTTTCTAGCTCAGGCAGCAATGGGAACAACCACAATCTTGCAAAGTCGACATCGGCCAGAATAGTGACTCTTTGCGGTTTGTCTTTATTCGGCGCAAAGAGTTTCTGCTGGAGATGATCAAAACTTTGTGTGACTGCGTGCTCACAGACACGACCGGCTTCTGTCAGGGAGAGCGATTTGTGTCCTCGTATAAATACGGGGTACCCCAGATAGGATTCTAACTGAGCAACCTGCTTGCTGACCGCTGTCTGGGTGACATTGAGTTCTTTAGCAGCCTCGGTGAAACTCTCGTAACGTGCCGCCACTTCAAATACGCGCAATGCGTTTAACGGTGGTAATCGGCGCTTCATAAGCATTCCAAAAAGTTGGCCAATGGCTGAATTTTCATCGTTTGGGTAACTTATCATATGGATATATGATCGGCCGTCAATCAACTTGCTGGATTCAAACCGTGAGCCTTTTGTACCCTTTCACTGATCCGCGTGACGCCGTGAAAAACGGGCCGATACAATTGCGGCTTCTAAGCCTGTTTCGCCTGATTGGTGAAAACCGGCATGCATAAAAATCAAATCCTTCAGAGCGATCCACAAAGCGATATTATTGAGTCGATTGTCGACCTGGTTGCTTATCCCCTGCACCTTCCTGAGTCAGACGCTTACCAGCGATTGCTGACGTCGGCGCGAGAACAGCTCGCCCTTGAGGGCTGCGTTCGCTTCAGCCAGTTCATTAAGAAACATTGGCAACAGAATTTGCGTACGGAGACCGAGTCGCTGGCACCGCTGGCGCTGTTCAGTCGCGAGGAGTACACAGCTTACGGTACCGCACCCGACCCCTCGTTTCCTGAGGGCCATCCACGCCGTAATCCGCATCGTACAACGAGTGGCAATGTCACCCGAGATCTGATTCCTGAGACCACCCTGATTGAGCAACTGTATCAAAGCCCGCTGTTCCAGACCTTCATCGCGGACTGCCTCGAAAGCGATGAAATTTATCCGTTTCGAGACCCCATGCGCGGTCTGATCATTAACGCCATGCCCAATGATACGACACTTGGCTGGCACTTCGATGCCAATGAATTTGTTGTCAGTTTGATGACCAAGCATGCCGATGCTGGCGGCGCGTTTGAGTATTGTCCCAATATACGCCAGCCGGGTGACGAGAATTATAACGCCGTACAGGGAGTACTTGATGGCAAACGCGATCTGGTCAAAGTGATAGATTTACAAATTGGCGATATCCAGATATTCAAAGGTCGATTTGCCTTGCATCGCGTCGCGCAGACCGTCGGACAACGTCTCACCACGATTTTCGGCTATGCACGTGAACCGGGCTATATAGGCAATGTTGAATCGACCATGCGTGTTTATGGACAAGTCATGCAGGAGCATATCGATGCAGATCACCTGCGCCATAGCGATGGGTTAGCTGATTAATGAATAATCCCTCGCTGATCGACCCAATGACTTCTTCAACCGATTTACACCATCGTCTGCAACGTGGACGTTTGCAGAAAATGCGTGAGCAATTAAAAAAATCCGATTGTCCCGTCGGTATTTTCTATGACCCTGTTAATGTCAGGTATGTCACTGATGTCGGCAATATGCAGGTCTATAGCCTGCATAATCCCTGCCGCTATGTTTTTGTTGCGGTTGATGGCCCGGTTATTCTATTCGACTTCCGTGGCTGTGAACATCTAAGCGATCATTCGGTTGTGGTCGACGAAGTTCGCGCAGCGCGTTCCTGGTATCACTTTAATTCCGGCCCTCGCAATCATGAGCATGTGGCCCTTTGGGCGGATGAAATAGATGATTTGATGCAACAGTATGCTTCTTCGAACAAGCGCATTGCGATAGACAAGCTCGATCCTCTCGGAGCAAACAAGCTGACTGCACTTGGTTATGAAATTGTCGAAGGTCAGGAAGTCGCACATCTTGCTCGGATGATCAAAACTCCTGAAGAAATTATCTCACTCAAGCATGCAGTCGCCGTTTGCCAACAGGGCATACGAAACATGCGTAATGCCAGTCATCCAGGCAGAACTGAACAGCAAATCTGGTCGCTGTTGCATCAGACCAATATTGAGTTTGGCGGCGAATGGATCGAAACCCGTTTATTGACTTCGGGCCCGCGAACCAATCCCTGGTATCAGGAATGCAGTGACCGTGTGGTCGCAGCGGGCGACATGATTAGCGTCGATTCGGACCTGGTCGGTCCGCATGGCTATTCGGCGGATATTTCGCGCAGTTGGATAGTGGGTGGTGAAAAGCCTGATGCCGATCAAAAGCTTCTTTACAATATGGCTTTCGAACAAGTTCAGCACAACTGCGAACTATTTAAAGCAGGGCGTAGTTATCGTGATATTGGCAAGCAGGGCTGGCAACTGCCAGAGCCTTATTTTGCTAATATGCAGCCAGCTATTGCCCATGGCATTGGTCTTTGCAATGAGTTCCCGTTGATATTTAACGAAAGTTATTTCGAAACCGCGGGCTTCGATGACGAACTACAGGCAGGTATGGTTTTCTGTGTCGAAAGTTATGTCGGGGCTACCGGTGGTACAGAGGGTGTCAAACTTGAGCAACAAATTCTAGTTACTGAAAACGGCTTCGAACTATTGTCTGACCTTGAGTTCGAGGACGACTTTTTTAGCGCCTAGGAGTCTGCTTAACGGGCCTCGCCAGACTCAGACAGGCCAATGCCGCAAAGTACCAACGCTAGAGAAACTCTGGTTCTGGCTTTTGATAAGATTTACCTTTAGTCATAAAACACCTTCACTGGTACAAATTTATTCCATGTTCAAAGTGCCTGCAAAATTGGGCATTCGGAAAGTATCTACTATTTAGCATTGCCTCTAGAATGACCATATTGGGTTATCAGCCAAAGACTTGACCGGACACCTGTATAGTAGGTATTTTAAAGGCGTCCTTCCAGGAAACTGTTAAGCCTAAAAAATGAAAATATGAGCGAAGCACTGATCGAGCTCGTTACAAGTCATACTCCGATTGACGATAGGGAGAGGGCACACTATTCGTACGTTGGGGTTTTTACACAATAATAAAAACTGCACTTTAGCTGACAATCTTAATGGTCATATTACAGCCTCAGCATGGGTGCTTTCTCCGCACCGAACGGAAACACTTTTTACTCACCACAGGAAACTAAACCGCTGGCTGCAGTTAGGCGGCCACGTAGATGATGATGCCACTATCCAGTAAGTTGCATGTCGTGAAGCGGTTGACGAAAGTGGAATTGAACAGGCCCATTTAATAGCAGATTCAATCTTCGATATTGATGTGCATATAATGCCAGCCTGAAATGAAGTAGCAGAACACTACCACTACGAAATACGTTTTTTGTTCCAGTCAGAAAGAACAGACTTTGTAACTAGCCATGAATCAAATGAGTTGGCGGCAGCATTAATTAACAGGCTTGATCTTAAAGTCGGCGATCGTTTCGCATACCTGGGCGAGAATTCGGTAGAAATGATTGAGTTTTTTTGCCTGCGCCCGCATCGGCGCTATTTTTGTACCCCTCAATGCTCGTATGACTTCGCAATAACATCGGCATTTTCTAGCCAACTGCGAACCCGAGTATCTTTTAGTAGAGCCTCAATTCTGTTTACAGGCTGATGCTGTATTACAGAATAGCGGCGTTCGAAAGTTTGGCTTTGGCGACCAGACCTGGCTTCAGTGCCAGTCGTATCGATTTAGCAAGAGTGCTATGGGAACGCCACGACGATAAACAGGCACTCACCAATCTGTGACAAACTTTATCGGTACTCAATCTCAAACTGGCGAAATTCCATCCGCAATGGTTGTTGAAAGGATCGGAAATCATTGCATTAACTCCTGACTGCTTCGAATTCGATATCAAGTTCGTACAACCCATTCCATCGATCGATCAGCTGTTACTCGAAGTGATAGTCGGTCGACCGGAGATACCTGCCCCCTTGAATTCACAACTAATTAATTAGTGCCCGTTTATGCAACTGGAAAAACATCCCGGTCCATGGCTCTGCTGTGCTCGTTATAGAAAAGCACAGTGTCAGCATCGGCCGAAGCTGTTGCAACGCTGATGGCATGCTCACCCACTATTGTTCCGTCACCGTGTATGGTATTCGCTGGAGTATAAAGTCCAAATCCGTAAGGTATAATGAACGCGGTGAAGTTGAAGTTTTGTTCTGACAGCTTTTTCCCAACAATAATATAGCCTCCACAGTCAGGAGACAGTGGAATATGAATATGAGGGAAATTATGCGACTCGACAAAATAACCACCACCTCCCTCAACTTTTACCAGAAAATCCTGTCTATAGTTTTTCTGATAGTGGTATTTCGCCAGGATCAAATCATACTGGTCGGAAAGAAGTTCGAAGGTATGCTGGTTTTTGATAAGAGATAGACCGTAGTGTCTGACGTTTTCCTGGCTCGCTTTCACGATTGGAATTCGAAAATCGTCGGGAACTAAAATAGCACCAAAATCGTTGAATATATTGGAATTCCCACCCGCTTTAATATTGATACCGGTCGTCCGAATTTTTTCCGGCGAATACCATGCCGCTTCAACTGCGATCATATCTGGTTTTACAGAATAGTCGCATTCCTCTTTGAGTGAGCATGACGAGGGCTTGAGTACCTCGGTTTCAGAGAGCATCAATTTCCAGTATGTGGTACCCCGTTTAACAAACGTCAGACCGTCATCAGTTCGTAAGACTTCGTCATTCCTATCTCTTATAGAAAAACGGGAAATAATAATACTTTCAAAAATTTCGCGTGATTCTTCCGTCAAATCAAAGTGTATAGTGCGCCCCAGAACCTCAGTCATAATTTCACCGGTGCATGAACAATACCTGATTATAACCATTAAACGTGGCACAAACAGTTGAATTCGATTCGACAGGGAAATGATCACCCAGTACTGTCCAGTTAGAGCATTTTGAAATTTTCCATTCCAGCTCTCCCTGCCTTCGATTGCAAGGATATAGCAATTTAGAGACCCGATAATTCTGTCATTAACAATCCCATTACATCAATGCGTCAATATCACTCGCCGAATGACGTTCTTTTAACTGTTTATCTTCGTCACCCCAGCCTCGATTGACACACCGACCCCGTTTAACGGCCTGGCGTTCTTTGATTATGTTAGCCCAGCGATTCACATGGACATATGACTCTGTATTGAGAAACTCAGTGGCGCTGTACACATCTCCCAGAACGAGCTGTCCATACCAGGACCAGATCGCGATGTCGGCAATAGTATATTCTGCTCCACAGATATAATCTCGATTGGCTAGTAGACGATCAAGAACATCGAGTTGACGCTTGGATTCCATCGCATACCGATTAATTGGATATTCCATTGGATATGGCGCATAGCTGTAGAAATGACCGAACCCTCCACCCAGAAACGACGCGCTACTTTCCTGCCAGAAAAGCCAGGACAAACATTCTGAATATCCCGCGTCATCTTCAGGCATTAACTCACCAAATTTACGCGCGAGATAGTGTAAAATTGCACAGGACTCGAACACGGGTCGTTCCGGCTCTACTGAGCGGTCGAGTAAAGCTGGTATTTTAGAATTCGGATTTAGTTGAACAAAATCCGATCCGAATTGTTCGCCTTCACCGATATCAACCAACCAGGCATCATACTCAGCACCTTGATGTCCGAGTGCTAACAACTCTTCAAGCAACACCGTAACTTTGACCCCGTTTGGTGTAGCCAGAGAGTACAGTTGTAGCGGGTGATCACCGACAGGTAATTCAAAGTCGTGAGTGGGGCCCGCAATCGGGCGATTTATGTTGGCAAATTTACCACCATTTCCCTTTTCCCATTGCCATACCTGGGGCGGAGTGTACTGTTCGTCATTTTTCATTTGAGTTGCCCTGTGGGTTGTTTGATTCGATAGTTGGGGTTATATTTTGAAATCTATTTGATTCGATTTCATCAAAGACGTTTCTGGAAACTTTCCTCATTGCCGTTTTCTAAAGTTAGACGATTAGTTTTCAGACTACTTCAGAATGAATGCTTAACTAATCCGGTTTACTAACTGAACGGCCTTCACTTATCCACGATTTAATTCCGTCCTGAATATTCAGGACATTCTTGTATCCGCCCTTGGTCGCTAACCAGTTTGACAAAGCAGCGGTACGACCACCAGTCTGACAGATCACCGCAAACTCCTCGTCCGGAGTGATTGTTTTTTCAAGCAGTTTGATAAATGATTTCTGGAACTGACCCCGGTCATCGAACGCAGTTAACCTGATACTACCCTCGACAACACCGGTATATTTCCATTCCTCAGGACGACGGATGTCGATCAGTTTGACGCCTTTTTCAAGTTTTGTAGCCAGTTCGTTACTATCGATACTACTAAAAGGCGGTGGTGTCGCTGCGATCAATTCAACATCAAAAATCAGAGTCGCATTAGGTGGAATTACACCCTTAACACCCTTCGCTCCGTAAGCCAGCGCTGCGGGTATTTTCAAACTCCGTTTACCGCCTGTTTTCATCCCTCGAACACCGATGTCCCAACCTGGAATTACCTGACCGGTACCTAAGGTAAATTTAAATGGTTGAGCACGCTCCACACTTGAATCGAAAACTACCCCCGATTCGAGTTTGCCCGTGTAATGAACTTCGACAGCCGAATAGGGTTTAGCCTCAACGCCTTGCCCAATGACAACCTCCTTAATATCGACTTCAGGTCCTGAGCCATGCGAAGCCAGATTGCTCTGCGCAAAGAAGACCAGGAAGACGTACAGTAGCGCTTTTATAGGTTTAACAAACATTCATCAATCCGTCAGGTTTAGCCAATCTAGCATCCATTATCTATCTGCCAATAACTGCCCAGAGATCCATTTTTCGTAATATAATTTATACATCTGAAATATATCCGCAGGCCTTATTTCAATTTCGGTGCGCCAGGCGCTTTTACCAGCCCGGGCTTTGTCTTTAATGGATTAAATCTTAACAGCGAAAATGTTTGACTAACAAGGTAGTAACGAAGGAAAGTATGGGGAATATGGGACCGATGTCCGGGACCACAAGGCAGAATCACCGATTTCCGAGTTTTTGAGCGCTTTATCGATATAGTGCTTCTTTCTAAATTTGACCCAGGCTTTTCATAAAGGCCCGAACATCGTCAACTATAAGCTGAGGTTCTTCCATCGATCCAAAGTGCCCGCCGCGTGGCATTTCGGTCCAGCGCTGTACATTGTAAATTCGCTCAACATAACTAAGGGGAGGCCAGGCTAGCATTTCTTTAGGAAACAAGGCGCAAGCGGTAGGCACTTCTACGCGTTCACCATCAGGTGACAATATTCGTTCTCCCTCTTCGCGCCGACCATAGTAAATCCACGAAGCTGTGTTAAAGGTTCGAGTGACGACATAGATCATAATATTCGTCAACAATTCATCCTTCGTATGTGCGCTCTCGACATTGTCACCATCGGTATCCGACCACGAGTTAAATTTTTCGAGTATCCACGCCGCCACACCAATGGGGCTATCCATCATGCCGTAGCTCAAGGTTTGTGGTCGGGTAGCCTGTTGAGTCCGATAGCCGTTTTCCATAACCTGATCGAGTTCGAACTGCTTCTCCCAGGCTTCTTCTTCAGGACCCTGAGGACCATCTGGATGGCGCATGGTTAAAATATTTATGTGTATCGCCATGCAGGCTTGATGTTCAAACCCGAGCCAGGAAGATATAGCACCGCCCCAGTCCCCACCCTGTGCAATATAGCTAGCGTAGCCCAGTGTGTCAGTCATGAGGGTATTGAAAACCGATGCCATTTTTCGCGGGCCGTATGGTCGTGGAGGGCGCCCAGAGAACCCGAAACCTGGCAATGAAGGTACGATCACAGTGAAGGCATCTTCGACATTTCCCCCAAAACGTTCGGGATGTGCAAGCGGTTCGATAATTTCCATAAATTCAACAATGCTTCCCGGCCAACCATGGCTGATTATCAATGGTTTTGGTGATGAACCGCTCCCGACTTCATGAATAAAGTGAATGTCGATACCATCGACCTTCGCCATGAACTGTGGAAAGCGATTGATCGCCGCTTCCTGTTTTCGCCAGTCAAATTCGTTGACCCAATAGTCAGCAAACTCTTTCATGTAATCAAGATTGGTACCGTAACCCCAACCGCCGTCATTGGGCATTTCGTGCCACGGATAGGCCGCAACTTTATGACGGATGCCATCTAGAGTGTCATCGGGAACGGAAATTTTAAATGGCTGGCAATTACTCATGAAATCAATTTCTGAAGCTGTTGTATTGAATAATTAACGCAAAAAGATTTACCGCCGTCGAGAGACAGATCAAAGGTTTTGGAGGGACAGTAACTAAACCTATTCGAAATATCCGTATCAAAGGCTTACGCAGGCTATCGATTCAAAAAAAAATTATTTACCCAGCAGATGTTTCACTTCTTCAGCAATAATCTGGATTCCTTCCTCCAGCTTTTTAAGGGGTACAAAAGCGAATCCGAGCCGGAAACTGCGTTGGTTTTTATCCAGATAAAAACTTTCCCCAATATCGATTAAGACACCTCGCTCACGCAGTCTCTCTCCAAGTTTGGTCGCATTAAAGTCTTCAGGACCGGTCAACCAGAATGAAGTACCGCCCTGGGTTGGTGTCTTATGGAGCATACCCAAATGCTGGGTGATAGCATCATTCATAGCATGCCATCTACGCTTGTAACGGCGTTCAATATTTCGTAGATGCGAATCGTAATACCCAAGTTGAAAAAACAACGCGACGACTTCCTGAACTATGGTAGGTGGATGACGCATGATGACACCCCTGACGATTCGGGCCTGTTTAATAATATCGCGATGAGCCACCATAAAACCAAGTCTTATACCCGGTGATATGGTCTTTGACAGACTGCCAATGTAGATGACTCGATCGTTTTTATCCTGCGAACGTAACGAACGGGACCGTGTATCGAAGTAGTTCATTTCGGCTTCATAGTCGTCTTCGATGATTAGAAAGTCTTTCTTGACCGCGTCTTCTAACAATTGTTTGCGGCGATTTTGAGACATGGTCACCATCGTCGGAAACTGATGGCTCGGCGTCGTAAACACCAACTGGCAATCATCAGGGATCGCGTCCACAACAAGCCCTTCATCGTCAACCGGGATCCCCATTAATTGATTCCCCGTGAGTTGAAATGCGTTGCGCCCATATGAGTAACCGGGATCTTCTATCGCGATCGGTTTGTTTTTGTGGGCAAAGGTTGCCCCGATGATAAACAGCGCGTTTTGAGCGCCCAGGGTAATTAAAACTTCGTTATCATTAGCGTATATACCACGCGTACTCAACAGACGTTGGCGCAATTGTTGAGATAATTGTGGGCTATCACTTTCAACCGAATCATCCCGCCAGGCAGACATTTTAGCACTACCCAAAGCGAGTCGAGTACATTCCCGCCAACTGTCTACGGGGAATAGACCAGGATCGATCTGATTGTAGATAAAGGGATAAGGATAACTGGTCCAGTCCAGAGGGTTGTCTACCGGGGTCAGGCCGAGCGAATCGAATTCAACAGGGGCTGGCCGGTCGGATTGATTATGGCCTGCCAGGTCACCATCCGAATCTGTGACTTTGGATCGAGCAATCGGGTTGACGTAATATCCCGAGCGATCACGCGCAACCAGCAGCCCGATGTCGATCAATCGATTGTAAGCCGCGAAAACTGTATTTCTCGAAACCCCGAGTTGATCCGCCAATTCGCGGCAGGATGGCAGACGTTTATCTGGCGATAGCGCCTGTGAGGTAATTGCCTGACTCACCATTTCACAGATTTGATCGCGCAATCCGAGTTTAGAGTTTTCAGGCAAAATGAAAATTGTTGTCATCGGGTCCACGTCTATTCCTTTGTCATATCCTGGTTATTGGTCGTCGATTTATTTTGACTATTGTTTTTAGTCTGTCATTTTTAATCGCATCTGTCCTCAATGTTTAAATGATCTGTCACTTTTCTTGCGATAGCCAATGTGAAAATATCATCGCGCAGTTATATTCCAGGTGTTCTTTAGGAGGACAAATTCGTGAAAAAACATAATTATTTGAAGGGGCTGGCAGTTGCAGTATTCATTGCTTGCTTCGCGCAAGCAGCCAGCGCAGAGACAGTGCTAAAACTGGGAACAGTCGGTTTCAAAGGCATGCCAATCGGTGACGCGATTGCCGAGGCCTTGATTCCTACTCTGAACGAAGTTTCAGGTGGCAAAATGAAAATCGAGCCACACTATCGCAAATCGCTCTGTAGCGAACAATCCTGTGGTGAACAGGCAAATCAGGGGCTAATTGCGCTCTGGACCAGTTCTACAGCAAATTTTGGTAATTTTGGGACCGCACTTTCAGTTTTCGATCTGCCTTACATTTTTAAGAGCATCGAAGATGCAGATCGAATTTCTACTAATTGGCTGGCAAAGAAGCAATGTGATATTGCTGCTAAAGAGGCAGGACACGTTTGCTTAACCGTATATTCAAGTGGTGGTTTTCGCCAGCTCGGAAATGCCCACGGCCCAGTACATGTTCCTGATGATATGAAAGGCATCAAATGGCGAGTTACCAAAAGCCCGATTGAATACACCCTGATTAAAAACTGGGGCGCTATTCCAGTACCCTATGACTGGGCACAACTGTATCAGGGCCTGCAAACCGGTGTTGTTTCTGGTCAGTATGTTGCAACCCCCTGGCAGCATGTTGCAAAACTGCACGAAGTTGCAAAGTACTTCACCGAAATTGGTGGATCATGGTCAGGCAATCAATTGTCTATGGACAAGCGCCAGTATGACAAGCTCACGGATCAGGAAAGAAAGTGGCTGCACACTGCAGCAGATGCTTTTGGAAAGCATGTTCAGAAACTTGATCGCGACTGGGTAACCGCAGGTGAGAAAGATATCAAGGCCGAGATCAAAGAATG
>JBLIOG010000039.1:0-22552 GCA_047639625.1 Gammaproteobacteria bacterium | reverse complement strand
CGGGACATAGGAACTAACCGACCAGAATTATCGTTTTGGGAAAACTTGTTCTTTATCAATGATTATTCTGCCAGCCAGGATCAGTTTAAAGCACGAATTGAAAAGTCAGCAAATAGCCGTTTGAGCAAAGTTTATATAACCCACCGAGGTGCTGATTTAGATTATCGCCTGTTAAGAACAGAACAGGACCAGGCTAAAGGCAATGAAAATCGATGGTTGTTCCGTAGAAGTGAGCCTGAACTAGAAGTTGAGATGCTGTCTCGGCTTATGGTTTATCTGGGTGTTCAACAGGCCCAAATGAAACAGCAGTTAGATAATTTAAAAGTATATCCTGCACGTGCGAGTCTTTATCGGGATATTGAGTCTTCAAAAAATTACCTACTTATGCCTTATGATCAGCTTCGTGCCTGGCATCGTGTTCTGCATCAACTCGAAAGATTGAATTTAAATCTGGACTATGCGAATTTTGAGCAAGATTTTGACAATGAGGGGCTAATCTCTGTCATTTCTGATATTCAGATCGACAATTCGGATAAAAATTTATTCTCCTTTCTTTCGGAAGAAAATGAAACAGTCAATAAAGTTTTCAGGATAAGCGTATTAGCTGAAACTCATCGCGTTTCCAGAATAGAACTAAGAACCGAAGAAGGTGAAAACGATGACTCAAAGGAAGCCAATGACTTTATAAATCTTTTACTTGAATACTTGAAGTAAATGCAAATAGCCTCGCTGGGAAGCGGAAGTAAAGGAAATGGCACATTGTTGAGGTGTTCTGATACTTTGCTGCTGATAGACTGCGGTTTTTCGGTCAAGCAGTGCATGTTGCGTCTTGAGCGACTTCAAATTGAACCGGATCAATTAGACGCGATTTTAGTCACGCATGAACACAGTGATCATTGTTCCGGTGTTAGAAAACTTGCGCAGCGATTCTCTATACCTGTCTGGGCGACGATGGGGACTCTAAAGAAAGGTCTGGAGAATGATTGTCAGGTCTCAATATTACATGGTGATAATTCGATACAAATTGGCTCTTTTTTGATTCAACCCGTTACAGTTCCGCATGATGCTGGTGAACCCGTACAGTTTATTTTTCAGGAAGCCTCCGGAAAGCGTTTTGGAATTTTAACCGATACAGGTCATATTACCCGGCATATAGTCAGTGCATATCGAGATCTCGATGGTTTATTGCTTGAATTCAATTATGACGATGAAATGCTGGAATCCGGACCCTATCCTTTTACATTAAAGCAAAGGGTATCCGGTGATCTTGGACACCTGTCCAATCAACAGTCCATGGGTTTATTGAGAGAAATAAATTTGTTGAGGCTTAACCATCTCATTGCTGCGCACCTTTCCGAGAAAAATAATTCAGTAGATATAGTGACTAATGCAATATCGTCGCTAGATATAGCGCATAAAATTGTAGCCGATCAACAGCAGGGGTTTGGTTGGATTAGCATCTAAAGTTGCATTTTCTTTATCAGCCGGTGTATGTTTGACACTATGTTACCGGTTATTTTTATCTGTTTTATTCTCGTTATTTTACTGGTTATTTTACTGGTTCTATTCGGGATTCGTATAAGACAAAAAAAAGTTTTAGCATCTTTGTTTTACGGAGGACAGTGTTCGCTAATTTTTTGTTTATTACTGATTGGATTGTTATTGCTATCTAATCTCTATTTATATAACCGATTAACTTTTGAACGCCCCATTGCCGTGGTTGAGCTAGTTAAAAAAGAAAGACAAGAGTTTACGCTAGTTTTTTACGGTGTCGAAGATGGCCAGGAACATTTTTCCGAACAGTTTCTAATTGAAGGGGATGAATGGCAAATTGATGCTCGAATTATAAAATGGCATAACTGGGCCAATTTAATCGGAATGAATAGCCTCTACCATCTGGACCGGGTCAGTGGGCGATTTAGAAATATCGAACAGGCTAATCAAAATAAACATACCGCTTACTCTCTATTCGAACATAGCCGAGGGCTGGATGTATGGAAGTTGAAAAGCGTGTTTTCGGAACATCTGCCCTTTATGGACGCCTATTATGGACAATCGATCTATTTACCTATGGCCGATAAAGCCAAATTTGAAGTATCAATATTGCAAACAGGATTAATAGCCCGGCCAATTAATGACGAAGCCCGTGCAGTATTATCTGGTTGGTAATTAATTGTTAATGAATTCAGCAACCAACTGGCGATTGCTGAATTGAGTACGATTTACAGAATTTGACTGGGGTATTTAATGAGTTATCAACCCTGGGGATGTTCACTATCTTTATCAAATTCTATTAATGCGTAAGCAGAATGGTTATGAATCGATTCGAAGTTTTCTGATTCAAGGATATATTGTCGGATGCGACCATCTTTGTTGAGCTCTCCTGCAATATCCCGAACCATGTCTTCGACAAATTTGGGATTGTCATACGCGCGTTCGGTCACGTACTTTTCATCCGGTCGTTTTAAAAGTCCGTACAGTTCGCAAGATGCCTGCTTCTCAACTATGTCAATAAGTTCCTCAATCCAGATAAAACCATTGGTTTTGGCATTAACGGTAACGTGTGAACGCTGGTTATGAGCTCCATAATCTGAAATTGATTTAGAGCATGGACACAAACTGGTCACAGGTACCTGTATTTTTACACGAGTGTTGGTTTTTCCATCTTTTACTTCACCAATCAAAGTTACATTGTAATCAAGCAATGATTCAACTCCAGATATTGGAGCCTTCTTGTTGACGAAGTAGGGGAAGCGCATTTCTATATTTCCGGAATCGGCCTCTAGTAACTCAGCCATTTCGGTCAACATTTCGTTAAATGACGACAATGTAATATGTTTTTCGTGATCATTCAGTATTTTGACGAAGCGGGACATGTGAGTGCCCTTAAACTGATGAGGAAGAAAGACATACATGTCGAAGGTTGCGATTGTATGTTGCACACCGTCAGATCGATCTTTAACAATAACTGGGTGTCGGATATCTTTGATCCCGACCTTGTTGATAGCCAGTTTTCTGGTATCGGCCGTACCTTGTACGTCAGGTATGACGATATTATCGGGAGAGGCTGAGTAGCTCATTGTGTTGGTTTATATCCCTGCAAGTTGTGGTTTTAGTTTCTAATAAATAGCAGTACCTGATTATTATTCAAGGCCTGAAATCATTAATAACTGACTAAAATGGTTGGTTATTATACTAACTGTAGTTATCAAGGCAATCAACTGTGGAATAATAATTGTAGCGTGGCTAGAATTATTATTTTATCGGCAAAAAGACATCCTGCTCCATAATTTCGACGACCAATTTATTAAATCACCGAACAGAATGGGGCTGGATATAATTCCCGCATACAAGGCTTTTATCGCCAATACGTCTGCCTTAATCTGGCAACCAGATTTTTCTAGATTACTTTCGAACAAAATAACTGTCCGACGCCTGCTTCTGTCAAACGATGATCACAGCCGTCGTAAAGATAAGCGTAGTCATTCAATCTAGTGTGAGAAATTGTGATAAGCCCGGAATTGGAACTACATTTTATCGTTCTGTAATAAGTCAGGCTGGCATTACGTCTTCAGCCTGAGGACCTTTGGCACCATCGGTAACTTTCATGGTGACACTTTGGCCTTCCTGAAGCGTTTTGTGGCCATCGGCCTGAATAGCGCTAAAATGAACGAAGACGTCTTTACCCCCTTCCTGCGAGATAAAACCGTAACCTTTGGCATCGTTAAACCATTTAACTGTCCCAGTTACTTTTTCAGACATAATTATACTCGGTGGTTATAAAACGACCGTCTGCACCTCTGTAAGGCCCTGACAGCCTCGGTCATTGTATGTGAATCCGGTTCGATTCGCCAATAATTGTCTTTATAGATGTAGAGTGCGGCGTGACTAGATCAGGATACTGCGATTCGAGGTTTTTCAGTGAAATCGAGAATAGACTGCCTGATTCCAGAAAATCCCAGTTTATTTTCTTCAAGTACCTGTTCACGGGTGCCATGCGAAGGGAATTTATCAGTCAAGCCCAGACGCAGGCATGGCATAATGTACTGATTGTCATTTAGATATTCAACAACGGCACTGCCGCACCCGCCGGGTAAAGCGCTGTCTTCAAGAGTTACAAGAGAATTGTGCGATTCGACCATTGATTGAATCATTTTTTCGTCGAGGGGTTTAATAAAACGCATATTAACAACCGTTAGGTTGAGTTCTGTTGCAACCTCCAGTGCGATGTCGAGCAAGGTGCCAAAAACAAGTAAGGCACATCCTTCACCCTGACGAACCAATTTAGCAGTGCCTATTTCGACTGTATTTTCAATGCTGATTTCTGATGGTTTAGGCGTATTACCGCGCGGATATCTAACCATGGCCGGGCCAGGGTAAGCATAGGCCGTATTTAACAATTCGAACATATCGTAGCCATTAGCAGGTGCCATCATTATGATATCTGGAATACATCGACAAAATCCCACATCGAAGCTTCCAGTATGGGTTGAGCCATCGGCTCCGACAATGCCAGCCCGGTCAACTGCAAATGTGACATTCAGACCCTGGATGGCAACATCATGAATAAACTGATCATAGGCACGTTGTAGAAATGTAGAATAGATTGCGACTACCGGTTTAACACCTTCGAGAGACATGCCCGCTGCGAGGGTAACGCAATGTTGTTCAGCAATGCCCACATCGTGGTATCTGTCAGGAAATTCTTCGGAAAATTTAACCAGGCCGGAACCTTCCCGCATTGCGGGCGTAATCGCATGCATCTTCTCATCAGCTCTTCCTTTTGCAACTAACCAGTCCGAAAATATTTGCGTGTAAGACTGGATGCCCGGTTTACTACTTGAAGGAATTTTGCCACTGGCTGCATCAAAAGGGCCAACGCCGTGAAATTTACAGGCATCATTTTCAGCAGGTGAATATCCTTTACCTTTTTGAGTAACGATGTGCAGCATTCGAGGACCGTCCATTACTTTCAGGTTTTGTAAAAGCGGGATTAAATCCTCGAGACTATGTCCATCAATAGGCCCAAAATAAGAAAATCCGAGTTCTTCGAACAGGGTTCCAGGGAGAATCATGCCTTTGACGTGCTCTTCAGCGCGTTTGGCTAACTCCCAGGCTGAAGGCAAACGTTGTAATACTTTTTTACTGCCAGCTCGCATGTTGGAGTATATTTTACCTGACCAGATACGAGACAGATATTTGGACATTGCTCCGACGTTAGGGGAGATCGACATTTCATTATCATTAAGAATCACCAACAGATTCTTATCAAGAGCTCCACCGTGATTAAGCGCTTCGTAAGCCATTCCTGCGGTCATGCCACCATCGCCAATGATGGCGATGACCTGCCGATTTGATTGATTAGCATCGGAAGCAATGGCCATTCCCAAAGCTGCACTGATTGAGGTACTGGAATGACCGGCTCCGAAGTGATCATATTTCGATTCTGAAATTTTAGGAAAACCTGAAATACCGCCAAACTGCCTTAACTCCGACATTTGTGCACGACGCCCCGTTAATATCTTATGGGGATAACATTGGTGACCTACATCCCAAACTAACCGATCATGTGGCGTATTAAACAAATAATGAAGCGCGATGGTAATTTCAACTGAGCCGAGACCAGAAGCAAGATGTCCACCGGTTTTAGACAGACTCTCAATTAAAAAGGCTCTTAAATCCTCTGCCAGTTCAGGCAATTGAGATTCCTCAAGTTGCCGCAGATCAGCAGGGGACTCAATACGGTCTAAAATGGGATATTTGGTTTGATTCATGAATGATGATTAATATTTGATGCTGTGATAGCTTCCGATAATTGATTAATGGCCGCGCTCGACCAACCAGGCTGAAATATACCGTAAAATATTGGCTTCCTCACCAAATATCGATAGTGCTTCAATTGCTTTTTTATGCAATTCCTGTGCTTTTTCGCGCGATGCTTCGAGTCCAATAACGGATGGAAAAGTCGGCTTGTTGCGCGCGAAGTCCGATCCTTGCGGTTTTCCAAGTGTTTCAGTATCGGCAATAACGTCCAGAATATCATCCTGTACCTGGAATGAAAGCCCGATAGATTTGGCATAAGCATCGAGGGCCCGAAATTGTTTTTGATCAAGTTCCGGTCTACTCAGCGCGGCTAACTGAATGCAGGTCCTAATTAGAGCGCCGGTCTTGTGAATATGCATTGTTTCGAGTTCAGCAATATTTAATTCCTGACCGACTGCTGCAAGATCAATGGCTTGTCCACCTGCCATGCCCCTGGATCCAGAATAGAGCGATAGTTGCTCTATCATTTTCAATCGCGCAGTCGGATCTTCATACATATTTGGATCATGACTCAGGATATAAAAAGACAATGCCTGTAGTGCGTCTCCAGCTAGAATCGCGGTGGCTTCATTAAACTGTTTATGACAGGTTGGCCTGCCTCGCCGCAAGTCATCATCATCCATCGCGGGCAGGTCATCATGAATTAACGAGTATGCGTGAATAATTTCAACGGCAGCCGCGATACCATCAACGCTTTTTAAGTTGATACCCAGGGTTGTGGCCGTGGCATAGACTAAAAGCGGACGTACGCGTTTACCAGGTGCGAGTACCGAATAGCGCATGGCTGAGTGCAGTTCGACTGGATGGACAGATTCTGCCGGTAACCAGTGTTCAAGTGCCAGTCTAACCCGTTCCTGATACTGTTCAAGCAAAGGCTTAAATGTTAGCTCCTCAATCGTCATTCGACTCTTCAAAAGGGACGGTTTGTTGTAGTCCATTTTTCTCGATCAGTTGCTCGACCTTCAATTCCGCATTGCTCAAGGTATCCTGGCATTCTCGGGCAAGCTTTATGCCATTTTCAAATTGTTTCAATGACTCTTCCAAACTAAGTTCACCGTCTTCCATGACCCTGACAATGGTTTCAAGATCATTCAGCGAGGATTCAAAATCCTTAATTCGAGGTTTTTTTTCACTCATTGTAAATTCTCGGAAATGAAGCGAGATTATAAGGTATCAATAGTGTCAGCCAAATGGCTGACCGGTATTAATTTCATGCTACCGAAGGATTTCTTTCCCGGCATGTTGGTTTTTGGGATTATCGCGGTTTCATACCCGTGTTTGCTGGCTTCACGCAGACGTTCTTCACCGTTAGGAACGGGTCGAATCTCTCCAGATAGTCCAACTTCGCCAAAAACTAGCAAACGGCTACTCACCGGTCGATCCTTGAAGCTCGATAAAATTGCGAGAATGACAGCCAAATCTGCCCCGGTTTCAGCGATCCTGACTCCCCCTACTGCATTGATGAATACGTCCTGATCATAAAGCGGAATACCACCATGTCGTTGAAGAATGGCTAATAGCATGGCCAGCCGATTCGATTCAAGACCGACGCTAATACGTCTTGGATGCCCTCCGTGACTGGCTGTTACCAGGGCCTGAATCTCGACCAGCATGGGTCGCGTACCTTCACGAGAAACCATAATAACACTACCTGACACGGGTTGATCGTGATGGGCCAGGAAAATTGCCGAGGGATTTGAAACTTGTTTCAACCCCGCATCGGTCATCGCGAAAATTCCTAGCTCGTTGACCGCACCAAATCTATTTTTTACTGCACGTATGACTCGGTATCGGGTTGAACTATCACCTTCAAAATAAAGCACAGTGTCGACCATATGTTCAAGCACTCTTGGACCGGCTAGCGTGCCTTCTTTGGTGACATGTCCAACCAGAAATATGGAGATTTGGCTTTGTTTTGCAAGCTTTACCAGCATTGCAGTGCTTTCACGAATTTGGCTGACCGAACCCGGAGCCGACTGTAACGTGGAGGTATAGATGGTCTGGATTGAATCAATCACCATCACAGCAGGTTTTGAAGCCAGTGCGTGACCGAGAATCTCTTCGATACAGGTTGAACTCAGAAGTTGCAGATTATCACCAGGAAGATTCAGGCGTTGTGCCCTGAGTTTCACCTGCTGAGGGGATTCCTCACCGGTGACATATAGTGAGTTCATGGCTTGCGACATTTGAGTCATACATTGCAGTAGAAGAGTAGACTTACCGATGCCTGGATCACCCCCTAGCAATACTACTGATCCTTCTACCAGACCCCCTCCAAGGACTCGGTCGAGCTCTGACATTTCAGTACTGAAGCGTGGTGAGTTACTTGCAGGAATTTGATCCAGAGTCATCAGCTTGCTATTAGAGCTGGATCCATGCCAGTTATTGGGCTGTCGGTTGGTATTGTTCAGGGATGGGATTTCTTCAATGCTGTTCCAGCTTTTGCAGTCAGGGCATTGGCCTGCCCATTTTGGTTGAATGCTGGCGCATTCTAGGCACTGGTATTGCGATTGATTTTTAGCCATCTTCAGATTCGACTGACTGAACTTCGGTATAAGGTTCCAGTTGCTCAGTTACAAGCCTAACCGTTTTCACCATATTGTTTTTAACTTGCATAATCTCGATTGGATAGTTATTGATCTTCAGACTGGTACTGGCCTCGGGGATAAATTCCATATGTTCAAGAATAAGGCCATTGAGAGTTCTTGGGCCTTCACCCGGTAACGTCATTGATAAATGTCGGTTAACATCGCGAATATGCGTCGATCCATCAACCAGAAAACTACCATCTGCATCCTGGTAGAAGGGTTGGTGAAGTGAAGTTGGGTCAGTCGTGAATTCCCCAACAATTTCTTCCAGTAAATCTTCGATGGTGACCAGACCCTGAATATCCCCGTACTCGTCAACAACAAAGCCCATTCGGCGCTTATTTTTTCTGAAATTAATCAATTGCGTCGTGAGCGGTGTACCCTCAGGAATGAAGTAACTGGGTCGTGTAAGTGCTTTTAGGCTTTCGGGGCTGAATTCATCTTTTAAAATAAGAGGGAGGATTTTTCTGAGCTGAGTCAGGCCGAGCAAGTTATCTATATTACCTGAATAAATGGGCAACCGGGTGTATGACAGGTTAGTAATTTGTTTAAGCGTTTCATTCCAGGGTTCTTCAAGGTCAATACCGACAATTTCGTTGCGCGGAACCATAATATCTTCAACTTTAACTTTTTCGAGGTCGAGTATACTAATCAGCATATCTCGATGAGAATCAGGTATTAATCCTCGAGTTTCATTCACTGCGATTCGTAATTCATCCGAAGTTAACGCGTCATTGGTCGATACTTTACTGCTACGCAAGAAAAGGCGAAGGAAAATATCGGCCATAAAATTGATTGTCAAAACCAGCGGTGAAAGGACACGAATAAGCGGTTTGTAAACATAGGCTGCAGGAAAAGCGATTTTTTCCGGTTTGTTGGCTGCTATGGTTTTTGGGGTCACTTCGGCAAATACCAGCAGTACGATGATCAACACGCCTGCCGCAATGGCTATTCCTGTTTCTCCATAAAGTCTGTAACCGATCAGCGTTGCCAACTGAGTGATTAATATATTGATGAAGTTATTACCTAGCAAAATCAGGCCAATCAGCTTGTCGGGTTCATTGAGAAGTTCCAGCGCACGCCTGGCACCACCATGATTTTTATCGGCCAGGTGTTTAAGTCGATATCGGTTGAGGCTCATCAATCCAGTTTCTGAACCCGAAAAAAATGCGGACATGGCAATCAAAATGACTAGCAATGCAAATAAAAAAGATATGGGGATGTCGTTCAAAAATATTTTGAATCTAAGTGTGGGGCCGAAGAATGATTTCGAGTACGAGCTTACTGCCAAAAAATGCCAGTACCAGAAAGGCAAACGAAACAAGAGTCCAGCGAATGGCAGTTTTACCTCGCCAACCAAACTTGAGTCGGCCGAAAAGGAGAATTGCCAATATTAGCCACGCGACCAATGATAAGATGGTTTTGTGCACGAGATGTTGGGCGAAAATATCTTCAAGAAATAGAAACCCACTTAACAGTGAAGCGCTTAAAAATACGAAGCCGAATGTCAGGAATTGAAACAATAATGTTTCCATGTCGTGCAGTGGCGGCAGCAGGCGTGTAATTCCACCCGGATTATGGGAGCGAATAGCGTGATCCTGAAATGCCAGTATCGAGGCCTGAAATGCGCCAAGCGTTAACAGGCTGTAGGCAACAATTGAAATAAGAATGTGACCTTGCAATCCCGATCCCTGAGTGACTATCAATGGAATGTCGAGAGGAATTCCGGTCGAGAGGCCGGCGAGGGCTGAAATGGGAAATATCACGATTCCGAGTGACTCCACCGGTCGATAAAAACTGCTTAGTATTATTTGTATCGCGATTAACCAGAAAATCAGTGAAAAAGCGATAAAAAAGCTAAGGTTCAGACCTTCTGGTTGATAGATAAGCGAATTTAAAACAACCGCGTGACATAGAATGGCTAGTACTGCGGGCAACAAAAAATGCCACCGACCTGGTAGGGTAGATCGTAGAGCCTGATAAATCAGGAAAGCGGATAAACAGTATAGTCCGCCTGCGATCAGACTGGCGATTGTTACGAGCATTGCGTTTGAGTATTAATTCAGAGTACCAGTGTAACTGAAATATATACTGGATTAAATGCAGTTTACCGGTTAAATGGTTAGAGTTGATCGCCGGCTGTGCAAGAATTATTTAATTTAAGACAGGATCAGATACCATTATATTAATAAAACCCGTCCGGTATAGTCAGGTAAAATGTACGAGCTATACTAATTATTTGATCCCCCTCCAAATTCTCAATGTTTGAGTGTAATATATTGCATATGTCAAAAATTGGTTCTAACTCGGGGTGGGGAGGTTGGAAGCCTTTCATTGTTTGGTTCGTAATCGATGTTTGAAGCTGGCCTCGGTTTCAAGCCAAAAATAACGGTGCGTAAACCGCCAATGTTTCTATAAATAACTTACCTGATATCTATGCAAATAAAAATTTTGGGCTGGGCCGGCGGAATCGGAGCGAACTTGCGGACAACCTCTTTTCTGATTGATGATGATGTTCTGATCGATGCAGGAACTGGGCTGGGGGATCTGCCTCTCAATCAGATGACTGGAATTCGTCATATTTTTCTGACCCATTCACATATGGACCATATTGTCGGATTGCCATTATTGGCTGATAGCATGTTTGGAGTTCATGACGAACCTATCATCGTACATGCTCAGGAACCCACCATAAATGCACTCAAGGAGCATATTTTTAATTGGACAATCTGGCCCGATTTTTCAGTACTACCCAGTCCGGAGAGACCGTCAATACATTTTAAGGTAATGAATCCGGGAGATAAAATCACGATACGATCGAGGGTGATCGAGATGATCCCGGTTAATCACACGGTTCCTGGCGTAGGCTATTGCGTGGCAACGCGTAAAGCGACGGTTGCATTTAGCGGTGATACCACAACCAATGATTCTTTGTGGGAGGTCCTCAACCAATATGACAATATCGATTTATTATTTGTTGAATCTGCATTTTCAAATAACGATATTGAAATAAGCAAGATATCCAAACATTACTGTCCGAGTTTGCTGGGTGAAGATGTGCTAAAACTGACTCATCGGCCTGAAGTATGGTTGACCCATTTCAAACCCGGCGAAGAAGATCTGATATACCGTCAGTGCGTGGAGGCGATGCCTGATTTTAGTGTTAATCACTTGCAGGGTGGGGAAACTTTCAAACTCTAGAATGAATTATTGATTTTCATCAAAGTCTGCTGCGAATCATAAAGCCATAAAATAAAACTGCGATCATAGCTAATATTCCAATCATTAAGACGGTCGTCAATAATGATGAAAGTGCTGACCAGTCCAGGCCTGAATCTGAAGGTACTGATCTTGATAATCCGAATAACATCAAAGCCATTAGGAGTCTTTGACTCAATCCTTGAATAGGCAGATAGGTAGCAAGAAGTTGACTATCAATAAGGGGTGCGATGGCAGCCTGCACGGGTGCATCGAGAAATGCCATGGGGAAATTCCGTAATAATATTACCAGTAATATTGAGGAATGCAGTAGTAAGCTCATGCCGCCTATGATGCTGAGCCAACATATCGCTGCCAATAAGAAAAGCCCCGTTAATCCAAAAATGCTTTTCAATCTAATGCCGAAAACTGCTCCGATAGCACCGCCGAACATCGATATTGCAATCACAATTCCGGATATCACCGATGGGTTACTTGTAGATAAGTTAATAAAAGTTGGAATCAAGTAGTTGGATATAGGGTTGATAGATTTCAAAAGGAATGTGTTCAAAGGTGTACATGACGACCATTCCCACGAAAATCCAGGCCAGCACAGGGTGCCCAAGACGAGACAGGCAGTGTCCGAATGTTTGATTAAATGAGAAAACCTGTGCTGAGACTCGGGCTGGTTCAGTAAATCCAGAAATTAGAATTATCGAAAATAGGGAGTCAGAGAGCGATATAAAATAAGTGATCTTAAGATCAATAATTCCTAAAATGCCACCTAGCAAACAGCTGAAAGCCGGTGATAACAGTCCAGATTTTTCAGCCCGAGCTTCTCTCCATTCAAATTCAGACTCCTGATCGTGTAATGTAATCGTAATGAAATGCCGTATCAGTGCCTGATTGAAATGCAATTCCACCGTCTAGTAAAATTGGCCCATGGCAAAAATTTCGAATGAAGTTCCAAAAATGAAACAACTAATGTGCGAGCACTAAACGGGTCAATGATATTATTGAGGTAGGCTTTCTACCCACATGGTCGCAGAAGTATCCCGAGGGTACTTCAAGAAGAAATACTGATATATAGTAAATAGCCGAGAGCTGTTTAACTTCTTCAAGTGGCAAGATTTGACTGAAGTAAATAAAGAATACTGGTATTCACGCCTGCATATCTGATGCAATTCGATACCAGTGATAATGGTTGATGTTTTTTTCCAATCCGATTAGGGTTCGGGAAATTAGTGATAGCCAGTATTTATTTAATTCAGGCATGTTTGCTGAATTGGAATAGTGTACAAGGTTGAATCTGTAGTTTATCCCATCGACACTGTTATAATCTCGCGGCGTTTATCAATTTAACTGTAATATAATCATGTTTGAAAACCTGACAGATCGGCTCTCAAAAACACTTAAAAGTTTGCGAGGGCAGGGAAGACTAACCGAAAATAATATAACGGATAGTCTCCGCGAAGTGAGAATGGCATTGCTTGAAGCCGACGTAGCTTTGCCTGTAGTCAAATTATTCATTGAACAGGTTAAGTCCAAAGCAATGGGGCAGGAAGTTATCGGCAGCCTATCTCCTGGGCAGGCTCTGATCAAAGTCGTAAATGATGAGCTGACAGCCTTGATGGGTGCGGAACATGATGGACTCGATCTCGAACAAAAACCCCCTGTTGTTATTCTAATGGCTGGGCTGCAAGGTGCTGGTAAAACTACCACCGTTGCCAAGCTCGCCCGACGTTTAATAGAAATACAGAAAAAGCATGTCATGGTTTGTAGCGCCGATATTTATCGACCCGCTGCGATCGAACAGTTAAAAACTCTTGCAACTGAAGTTAATGCCGCTTTTTTCCCAAGTGATGGCGGCCAGAAACCTGTCGATATCGCAATTGCAGCGCTAGCCGCAGCCAAAAAAGAAGTCGCCGATGTATTGATCATCGACACGGCCGGTCGTTTGCATATCGATGAAGATATGATGACAGAGATCCAGCTTATTCATAAAGCCGTATCACCGCAGGAAACCCTGTTTGTCGTTGATAGCATGACCGGCCAGGATGCGGCCAATACGGCCAAGGCTTTCGGTGACGCAATCCCTTTAACGGGTGTTGTTTTAACCAAAACGGATGGTGATGCGAGAGGGGGTGCAGCACTTTCTGTCCGTCAAATTACAGGTAAACCCATCAAGTTTATCGGCTCGGGCGAAAAGACCGATGCATTGGAGGCATTTCACCCAGGCCGTATAGCTTCTCGAATACTCGGTATGGGCGATATTTTGTCGCTGGTCGAACAAGCCCAGGAAAATGTCGATCATGAGAAAGCAGCTCGGCTTGCCAAGAAGGTAAAAAAAGGGAAAGGATTCGATCTTGATGATTTGCGTGATCAATTTAGCCAAATGGAAAAGATGGGTGGTCTCGGTAGCCTGATCGACAAGTTGCCGGGCGTGAACCCTGGGATGGCTCAGGCGATTCAAAATCCTGCGCATACTAAGCAAATGAAGAGAATGGTGGCCATAATAGACTCCATGACAGCAATAGAGCGTCGAAAACCTGAGTTAATTAACGGTTCTCGAAAACGCCGAGTTGCCCAGGGATCCGGTACCCAGATTCAAGATGTTAATCGCCTGTTGAAGCAACATAAACAAATGCAGAAAATGATGAAGAAAATGGGCAGTAAAGGCGGTATGGCAAACATGATGCGCGGACTTAAAGGTAAAATGCCCCCTGGCATGCCTTTTTAAAGTAAAAGCCTATAAAAAAGGGCCTTTGCGGTCTTCACAGCCAGATTTTTTTCGGTACAATACGCGGTCTTCTGACCACGGGGTCAGCGGTATCCTGTTGTCTGTCGATATTTTAGAGGTTATATATGGTTTCAATTCGTTTAGCTCGTGGCGGATCAAAAAAACGTCCCTTTTATCACGTAGTTGTCAGTGATAGTCGTATGCCCAGAGATGGTCGATACATTGAACGCGTCGGATTTTTCAATCCGAGTGCCAGAGGCCAGGAAGAAGGCGTTCGTCTGGACAATTCGCGTATCGATTACTGGGTTTCAAAAGGTGCTCAGCCTAGTGAACGTGTTTCAAGCCTGATAAAAGGTGCTCGCCAGGCCGCATAAGCCGGCAGGTCGTTATGACACTGCGTGAAAGCCTTGTTTGTGTAGGCCATATTTTAGCGGCGCAAGGGATTGATGGCAAAATACGTGTTTTCTCCAGGACCAGTCCTCGAGAAAATATACTAAGTTATAGCCCCTGGCTTATGGAAAAGGACGGGAGACTGGAAGAAATCGTCGTGAGTGGTAAGCGTCAAGGGAAACTGGTTGTCGCGACCATCGACGGTATTGATAATCGAGATCAGGCGGAAGCTTTAATAGGTAACCAGCTTTATATAACCCCAGATCAGCTACCTGAACTGGATAATGATGATTACTACTGGTCTGACTTGATCGGTATGCGGGTTTACTCTGTTGATGGAGAATATCTGGGAGAAATCACTGATATGCTGGAAACGGGAGCGGATGACGTCATGGTAGTAGCAGGTGATCAAAAACATTTGATACCGTTCGTATTGAAAGATTTGGTTAAGCGGGTCGATCGTCAGGAGCGTCGAGTTCTGGTCGACTGGAAATCTGACTACTGAGGTTATAGAAACTGTGCGAATCGACGTCATTACGTTGTTCCCGGAACAGGTTTCGCAAGTGATCGAGTATGGTGTAGTGGGTAGAGCCGCTAATCGATCTCTAATGGAATTAAAGTGCTGGAATCCACGAGATTTCTGCACGGACAAACACCGCGCGGTTGATGATCGACCTTATGGTGGTGGCCCGGGCATGTTAATGAAAATTCAGCCGCTTCGTGACGCAATAACGGCGGTTCGAAAAGAGAATTCGAAAGGGTTGCTAGTTTATTTGAGCCCTCAAGGCAGGAAGGTTACTCAGACTTTAATGGCTAGTAGCCTGGAGCAACAGTCACTAATTTTGCTCTGCGGTAGATATGAAGGAATTGATGAACGTCTGGTCGAGGAACTTGTCGACGAAGAATGGTCAATCGGTGATTATGTTTTGAGTGGTGGTGAACTGGCGGCGATGGTTTGTATTGATGCCATTACCCGATTAATACCCGGTGCTCTTGGACATGAGTTGTCTGCGGAACAGGATTCTTTTAACGATGGACTGCTTGATTGTCCGCACTATACGCGGCCTGAGGAATTGCATGGCAGACGAGTTCCTGAAGTGTTAATGAATGGAAATCATAAACAGATACAGGATTGGCGCGACATGCAATCTTTGGGACGAACATGGTTACGACGCCCCGATTTGCTCGAAACCAGGCAGTTGGATACCAGACAGCAGAAGCTGCTGGAAAATTTTAAAACCGAGCTGGAAGCAGCGCGGAAGCGGTGATAAATCCGCAATTAACTGATTTTTGTTTGAGGAAAAGACATGAGTAATATTATTGCCGAATTAGACGCGGAGCAGATCAAATCTGATGTGCCCAATTTCGCTCCGGGTGATACCGTCGTCGTCCAGGTTCGTGTTAAAGAAGGTACACGTGAGCGATTGCAGGCCTATGAAGGGGTTGTGATAGCGAAACGTAATCGAGGAATAAATTCTGCTTTTACAGTACGTAAAATTTCTCATGGTGAAGGCGTAGAGCGTGTATTTCAAACGCATAGCCCACTCATTGCCGAAATTAATGTTAAGCGGCGCGGTAAAGTTCGCCAGGCGAAACTGTACTATCTTCGTGGATTGACCGGTAAAGCTGCCCGTATCAAAGAAAAACTTTAAAGCGCTTCTGCGCTGGAAGCATAAAATGGAATCCAAGACGCGAATGCCTGGTCGTTCGCGTCTTTTTTGTGCCTGGTTAAAAATCATGGGCTTAGTGTCGATAGTTTTGTTTGAACTTTCTGGATCGGCCTTAAGAGCCGATGAAAAGCTAACCATTCTCAAGCGGATATCTGCCTCGGGCGCCCCAGACTTAACGATTAGGCTACTGGATCAGGCACAGCCCCAAATTGATGCTGACCTCTATGGATGGATCGCCTGGGAACAGGAACGGTTGGCGATATTGTCAAACTGGCAGGAGTGGGATCAATTATTGATAAGGATTGAAAAACTACCCGATGATTTGCCGGATTTATTTAAAGAACAAATCGTAAGTTACAAAGTGCAGGCCTATCTGAAAACAGGCCAACCAGGACCAGCTCGCGATATATTGCGCCAGCAGCTCTGGCGGGTAGAGTCGGCGCAGTTGTCTCAATATCAAATCTGGAGGCGACTCATTATCCAAACTTATTTGCAGGAAAATCGAATAGACGATGCCCGCATTTCGATGCTTCGGTTTAATCTGGATTACGATAATAACGATCAGGACTGGATGATGCTTCAGTCAGAAGTTCTAATGCGCTCCGAACGTTATGAACAAGTGATCCAGCTATTGCTGGAAGCCTCTGATTGGCAGGCTGAAATCACTAGCCTGTTGGCTCAACTTCGTATCGGTCAGTTAGATCATGAAGATATCCGTAGTCGGGTCAGTATTGTTGAGTCTGCTAAAGACCAGGATATCAATAAGAGTATCACCTATCGAGTCCTTGGTTATTTTGCCAGTCAGGGAATGTCTGTCGTTGATCAGGTCGTAGCACTAGAGCAAATCTTTCATGCCGAGGTTTCTTCGCCACTCAATCTGTTCAGCGTGACTGCTGAAGAACTCTGGCGGGCATACGCTGAATATGGTCGGCTCGTGGGTAATCGTGCAGAACTGTTAGTGGGCGACGATCAACAATGGCTAGAACTGGCAAAAATTGTTAGCGAAGTCACTCCCGCAAAATCACGATCCTTATGTGCCCTGCTAATGCTGGAAAGCTCGGAGCCCGATATAATTGAAGCGGCTGCTCAGCTATATCTGGAAACACTTGACAATGATGATCCGACAAATCGCAACTTACTCGAAAACCTCTTTAACAAGAGCCAGGCTTTTGCCGATGCCAATCGAATTCCTAATCCAATTCGTTATCAGCTAGTTGATGTAGCGCTAAAAAACGCGGATATTGAAGAAGCAACTCGGTTGATGTCTGGTTTAACGTCCATTCCGTCGGGGACCACTCGATTTAACTGGTTACTTCGTCAGTCCCGAGTTCTAGTATTGGGCGGGCGATATGATGAGGGTCAGAAAGTTCTTGAAACGTTGATTTCAGAATACAATGAAGTTACCGATGTAAGTACCGATCGAATATTGCAGGTACTGTTTGATCTACAAACAGTCGAGTTAAATGAATCAGCCGTTCAACTTTTTAATTTTCTTTTAAGTAAGCCGATTAATCCTCGTCATCGCAGGGAAATCTTATTCTGGATTGCAGACTCATATGGTGGGCTCGAGCAATATGAGCAGGCTGCTTTGCTGTATTTGCAGTCAGCAATGTTGCCCGGACCCGATGTAATGGATCCCTGGGCACAGACAGCGAGATACAATGCTGCTGAGAGTTTAAAAAATGCGGGACTCGTTGACGACGCGAGACGAATCTATGAAGCGTTGTTAAAGATCACGCCGGAACCGGCAAGACGATCGTTGTTAAACCACAATATTCAGCGATTGTGGTTGAATCGGGTCGAGTAGACAGATAGGTAAAGATCACTTAATGCTTTGTCATAGTTGAATGTTACCGTTGAATACGAAAATTATTGTATTAAAAATGCTTGAATCAATTTCTGAAAACCACATATTAACGGGCTATAAATAGCCCTTACTGGAGCAAATAATGACTGTCGCTGCTAATGCAGAAACTCGTGGCTTCGAAACAGAAGTCAATCAACTTCTGGATCTAATGATCCATTCCCTTTATTCCAATAAAGAAATATTTTTACGGGAATTGATCTCTAACGGTTCTGACGCCTGTGACAAACTGAGGTTTACGGCCTTGTCTGACGGCAGTTTGTACGAATCGGATATTGAATTAAAAATCAAGATCTCCTTTGATAAGGCTGCTCGAACAATCACCATTTCTGATAATGGCATCGGAATGAGCCGTGAAGAAGTGATCGATAATATTGGTACTATTGCCAAATCAGGAACCCGGGCTTTTCTCGACTCGATAACCGGTGATGCAAAGGCAGATTCCAATTTGATTGGTCAATTCGGCGTTGGATTTTATTCCTCGTTTATCGTTGCTGACGAGGTAATTTTAAGAAGTCGAAAAGCGGGTAGTGCAACTGATACTGCTGTCGAGTGGATTTCAAAAGGTAAAGGTGAATATGATATTAAATCAGTTGAGAAGGAATTACGTGGTACTGAAATAATACTGTTTTTACAAGAAGGTGAAGATGAATTCCTCGACGACTGGAAACTTCGTTCCATTATCACCTCATATTCTGATCACATCGATTTTCCGGTCGTTATGGATAAAACAGTTGAGCCCGAAGAAGACGGGGGAGAAACGACCATTGAAGAAGAAAAAATTAATCAAGCCTCTGCACTATGGACCCGTGGTAAATCTGCAATAGAGGATTCGGAGTATCAAGATTTTTACAAACACATCGCCCACGATTATGAAGACTCGATCGACTGGAGCCATAATCGAGTAGAAGGCACCAACGAATATACCTCGTTGCTTTATATACCCGCCAGGGCGCCTTTTGATTTATATGATCGTGATATGCGTAATGGCATTAAACTATATGTGCAGCGCGTTTTTATCATGGAAGATGCCGAGCAATTATTACCCCGATATTTACGGTTTGTTCGAGGTGTTATTGATTCCAATAACTTGCCGTTAAACGTATCGCGTGAAATTTTACAGGGTAGCAAAATCATAGATAATATTCGTACAGGATCTACGAAAAAAATTCTTGGAATGTTGGAGAAACTGGTCAAAAATGATCCCGAAAAATATCAGAAATTTTGGCAGGAATTCGGTAAGGTTATTAAAGAAGGTCCTGCTGAAGATTTTGCTAATAGGGAAAAAATCGGAAAATTACTTCGATTTTCATCCACCGATACCGGTGATGAAAAACAGACAGTCTCGCTAGAAGATTACATTGGTCGCATGAAAGAAGGGCAGGATAAAATTTACTTTATAGCCGCTGACTCGCATTCTGCAGCCAAGAACAGCCCTCATCTTGAAATTTTCCGTAAAAAGGGTATAGAGGTTTTACTGCTTTCTGACCGTGTAGACGAATGGTTAACGTCTCATTTAATGGAATTTGATGGCAAACGGCTACAATCTGTAGCCAAGGGTGAGTTAGATCTTGGTAAGGACGAGGACTCTGCTAAAGAACTCGAAGAAAAGGTTAAATCTTCCGAAGATCTTGTTAAACGAATGTCGGAATCTCTAGCTGACAAAGTGGATTCGGTTCGCGTCACTAACCGATTAACCGATTCACCAGCCTGCATCGTGTTGAATGAACAGGATATGGCAATGCATATGCAGCGGATATTGAAAGAAGCGGGTCATGCAATGCCATCCAGCAAACCCATTCTAGAGATCAACCCCGACCATCCCATTGTTAAGAAATTGGGAGAAGAAGAGTCAGCCGAGAAGTTTTCCAATTGGTGTGAGATCCTATTTGGCCAGGCGCTGCTAGCCGATGGTGGACAACTGGAAGATCCGGCAGGCTTTGTAGCCAAACTTAACGAAATGCTGGTTTCAATTGCCAAGTAAGTCCATTCGCAAGTTCATCCGTCATCCGGCGGATATACCTATCCAGGTTGTTGTGGACTGGGTTGATGATGGTGAAGATGATTCGGCCGACCAGACTCTGACTAATGTCAGTCTAGGCGGCCTGTCATTTTTATCTGAAAAACCCATTGGAATATTGAAAAGGGTGAAAGTTAGTGTCCCTGTATTAAATCACGAAAACTTTATTATAGGGACTGTTGTCTGGTGCAATCCGTCAGAGCGGATTTACGAAATTGGCCTGGAGTTTGACAGTGCACAAGATATGTTTCGTCTCAGAATGATCGAGCAAATCTGTCATATAGAACATTATCGGCGCGAGATTGAGCGTGTTGAACATCGCCATCTAACATCACAACAAGCCGCGAAAGAATGGATTTCTCGCTACGCAGGCGATTTTCCTGCACTATAATTCCTTAATGTCTAGACAGCCTTCAGTTGCAATAATAGGTGGCGGAATTTCTGGCCTTACCTGTGCTACGGCATTGCGGGGTATGATTGACAAGGTCAAGGTTTTCGAGAAAAGCATTTTTCCCGGTGGTCGTGTTAGCCGTTTCCGGGCTGGCGAATATGAGTTCAATCATGGCGCGCAATTTTTCACGGTTAGTAATCCACTTTTCTGGAATATTGTTTGCGGATGGCAAACAGATGGCATCGTTCGTACCTGGGATGGATGGGTCGTCGAAATTCAAAATGGGCAGATCAATAATTGCGATGCTGCAACACAGCGATTTGTAGGCCAACCCCGTATGCAGATTGTGGCTGAGGCTCTGGCCAAGAACTGTGATCTGGTGACTTCAGCAGCCATTAGCGAGCTGGAAAAACAGATCGACGGTAGTTGGCGTTTATTCAATGAGCGTGGCGATTATATGGGTGCATTTGATGTCGTAATAATTGCGACGGCCGCCGATCAAGTTTCACAACTGTGTCGCGATATTCCCGAAATTTCTGATGCCGCCGATAGTGTTGATATGACTGCATGCTGGAGTGGCATGTTTGCATTCGAACATCGACTAGACTTACCCTATGAAGCAGCCTATATATTCGATTCAGCTCTATCCTGGATATCTCGACATCAAAACTCTGATTCAACAGGCGGCCCTGACTGCTGGGTTGTACATGCCACGCCCGAATGGTCATTGCAGTATTCCGCGTCGTTTCGCGGGCGGGTCATGCATGCCCTGCTTGACGCCTTTGAAACAGCAGTTGACATAAAAAATATGAAACCAGTTTCTTCATCCGTTCATTGCTGGAAACATGCAGTACCCATAAATCCGATTAATGTCGATTGTTTATTTAGTGAAGGAAATTTGATTGGTGCCTGTGGGGACTGGTGTACGGCACCGCGTATAGAAGGTGCCGTATTAAGCGGCTTTTCAATGGCAGATAGAATCATGAAATACGTTCATAAGATTAACACCAACTCTGCTCAATCGAACCAGAATACAGATCGTCATGGACGAATCGCTTAAATATTATTCGCGCCGAGATAGTTTAATTCCTCTAGAGGATTTAAATGGTAATGATCGTCAGTTGATATTCGACCGAGCTGAAATGTTAAAGCTGGAACCCTTGCAGATTCTTGAGTATGACCCTACACAATATACCTACCTTCTAGAAGGCAGCGTGGAACTTTACTCCAGCGGTTTCGTGGTTGAGCAGTTTGACCATACGGATCGTCGTGCCTTATCACCTTTATTTAATCCTGGGCTCGACGAGGATAGCGCAAAGCTAAACAGCCACGGTGCGATACTCTCAATTGAACGAAGGTTATTCGAAGGTTTGTATTCGCAACATCAGGCAAGCTCGACTCGTGCTAGTGAAATTTCTTTACAGGAGGAGGAAAGCCGGTTGTTTGATTCCTTGTTTCTTGCGTACAGAGAAAAACGACTACAACTCCCGGCATTACCCGAAGCTGCGATCAAGATTCGCCAGGTTGTCAACACCCCTGAGATTGGCACCAATGAAATAATTGAAATCGTACAAACCGATCCTGTTCTCAGTGCGCGGCTGGTTAAAGTGGCTAATAGTCCGCTTTATGGAACCTGGCGCGAAATAAAGTCTGTGCGTGATGCGGTGAAACGCCTGGAACTTGAAACCACACAAAATTTGAGTTTCAACTTGTCAATAAAACAAATATTCAGCGCTAATACCATGCTGGTTAAAAATCAGTTAACCCGACTTTATGAAGAAAGCATCGCAGTTTCGTCCCTGGCTTTTGTGATAACAGATGAAAAATTTAATGACCTGGATCCTGAGCAGGCCTTGTTAGCGGGGCTA
>JBLIOG010000038.1:0-23064 GCA_047639625.1 Gammaproteobacteria bacterium | reverse complement strand
CGATTCCTGACCGACCTGCAACCACAATGCCATGATGACACCGGATAATCCGGCGAAACCACCGAGCGACCCACTGATAATCCCTGCCATGCCATCGGTTAGTCGCGATCTCAAGTTCGCCAGTTTTGGTAAAACGCCTGACAACTGACTCAAGGCAAAACTGATTAGAATAAATCCAACCACGATTCGAATACTATCCGGTGACCACACTTGCAATGCCCAGATTCCAGGCAATATACCCATTAGAGCTGTTCCTAAAAACAGTTTCATTTTTTGCCAGGGCAATATTTTAAACTGACCAAAGCGACTCACAACCTGCGCCAGGACCGATGCGACACAAATTAACAAAGGCACCTGATCGACCGGCAAGACCTGAAACCAGAAGCCGGCAGCGACAAGGCCCGTCCCGAATCCCGCAAAAGCCGATGTGAAGCCAGCCAGTAGAGCGGCAATTCCAGCCAGTAACAGGGCCAAAGTCATTTTAGGGCACCTTTAAATAATAACTAATTGTTTGCTTTAGCCATCAAGTCAGCCAGACGCATTTTCTGTTTACCATCTGAATCAAAATTATCCACATTCAGCCATTGCTCAAAGGCTTGTTTGATGGCGGGCCAGTCCTGATCAATAATGGCAAACCAGGCTGTATCACGATTGCGATTTTTATACATCAGTGCCTGGCGAAAAATACCCTCAAACTGAAAGCCAAATCGTTCGGCAGCCCGGCAGGACGGTTTGTTGAGCTCATCACACTTCCATTCATATCGACGATATCCCAGTTCATCAAAAACTCGACGCATCATCAGGAACATCGCTTCGGTTGCCAGTGCCGTTCTTTGCAGCAATGGGGAAAAATGGATATGACCCACTTCAATTACACCTTGCTCTGGAACAATCCTAAGGTAACTGGCAATCCCTACTGGATCACCTGATTTCAAATCAATAACGGTATGGAACATCGGATCCTGTTCTTGACAGCTTTCTCGGGTCCAGGTGTCAAAATCATCAAAGTTATCGAAAGGCCCATAAGGAAGATAGGTCCAATTTATTTCACTGCCTGTATGAGTCATTGCCTCGAATAACTTTTTATTATGTAAATCCGGATCAAATGGTTCAATACGGCAATATTGCCCTGTCACTGGGGTAGCCGGTGGAAGCTTACAAGGCTGCCAATCTTCCATTGCGAATCCAATGGGTTGATCAAATTCATTTGTTTTAGTAGCGGGCATAGTCATCAATTCCGGGTGATACTCAAAAACAGACTTGCAGCCTATCAATATTTTGGCTATCTTAAAAATGCCAATTTTGAAATAATTGAAGAGTCCAATTGAAACGACTGAGTTTTGAAAGTTTTGAGCCCGATTACGCCACTCAACAACCTGTGTTTGTGCAACTGTACGAACATATCAGGCAGGCGATTATTCAGCAAAAACTAACGGCTGATGTCAGATTACCCGCATCGCGAACCCTTGCTCGCCTTTTGGGGCTATCTCGAACAACGGTTGTCAGCGCCTATGATCAACTCGTTGCCGAAGGCTATTTGTACAGCCGTACCGGTTCAGGTTTTTTTGTTCAACCAGGCGCAACTGACGATCTGTATCAGAAGGTTCAAGTTCCGATCAAGGCTGCTAATAATCGTCCAGAAAAATCACCCGAAAAACAAAGGCTCAGTCATCCAGGGTATCCGGATGATCGATTATTTCCCTATCAGGCCTGGGCGCGGTGTGTATCTCGAACCGCACGCCTCGATCCACAGGCATTGATAAAAACTGACAACATGTTTGGAGATACCCGGCTGCAGCGGGCCATTTCAGACTATTTATTAGAATGGCGTGGCCTGGAGATAGACCCGGAGCAGGTATTGATTACAGCAGGATCCATCGATGCACTCGAAAACTGTATCCGCAGTTTAACTATACCCGGTGATATAGCGGCGCTTGAAAACCCCGGCTATTTACCGTTACGTCATATTGTTTCAAACCAGGGATTGTCGATTGCCTGGCTTGCGATCGGTAATCAGGGTGCTGAATTACCAAAGTCTGATAAATCCGGGCAGACCGAAAAATTGGTTGTATTGACACCTTCGCATCAATTTCCACTCGGGGGCGCAATGACACACGGACGAAGGCAGGAATTTTTGCAGTGGGCAAATCATCATAATGCCTGGATTATCGAAGATGATTATGACAGCGAAATGCGTTTTTCCGGACGGCCGATTCCCGCGATGGCGAGCCTGGATCGATTTGATCGAACTATTTATGTCGGCACTTTTTCAAAGGTATTCTCGGTTGGCTTACGGCTAGGATATTTAATCATGCCAAAACAGATCATCAATCGATTCAAAAATACAATTTCCAGGTTCGGGATTAAGGCGGCCGTTCCTGCCCAGCGCGCATTGGCACATTTCATGGAAGATGGCGATCTATATCGTCACATTAGAAAATCCCGAAGGATATACAGTGAGCGACGAAAACTACTGATTGAATTACTACACAGTAAACTGCATGAATTTATTGAATTCGATGATCATCAGGCAGGCATGCAACTCACCATAAAGTTTCGAACGGTTGTCAATGATCTTGAGGTTTCTGAAATTGCCAAACGTCAAGGTGTTGATGTTTCCCCGCTCTCAGCGCAATACCATGGAAAACCGGCGCAATCCGGTTTAATCATGGGGTTCTGTGGGTTTAACGAGACAGAAATTAAGGTCACCATGAAAAAACTAGTGAATATAATTCAAACAAAAATGCTTACGAACTGATCTCTACTTTTTACGAGCACACAATCTAATGCCACCGAGTTTGCCGGTTTGAAAATGGCGATCAACTGCACTGTAAAACTGATTTAAAGCATTATAAACAGTCTCGCCATTGACTCTTACATGACGTTCACGATCTCCGTGGTAAGTATCAAGCCGCTTATGGGTAAACGCAGACCAATCGTCTGACATGTCTTCGAGATGAATGATTTCAAATCCAGCATCATCAAACTGTGACTGATAGGTTTCAAGATCAGGCAAAGTGGTTGCGTAGAGCTCACGTTCAAGGTCTTCGCGTTCGTCCTGACTGAAAGGTTGTCGAGCAAATAAATCTTCGGTGTAAAACAAGCCCCCTGCTTTTAGCGCATCTCGACTTTTTTCTAATAACAATGGTCGGTTTGGAATATGATAAATCGCGAGCCAGCTCACGACTGCGTCAAATTGTTCAGATGAGAAATTAGCTTGCAGAAAATCACCGCATTGATGATCAATCAGATTTTCAAGATTACATTGACGGGTTAATTTTGCTGCCAGATCATTTTGATCGTCCTGCAATTCAAGGGCTACCAGATTCACCCCTGCTTTGTCCGCTAAATATCGAGCAGGCCCGCCCAGCCCCGACCCGATTTCAAGCCAGTTCTGCTGCGGTTTCGCAGTGAGGATGTCAATAGCACAATCCAGCGCCGCGGTGCCGTGATAGTGCAATTGATCAAAAGCAGAAAGATCGTTAACCGTTAATTGATCATCCAGCGATTTACCGATTTCACCCAACTCATTGCTAATGCGTTCGAGATGGGTATATAAACGCATGGATTTTATGTCACTCATATTTACTCCATAGGAAGTAGTGTCACTGTGCCTTCATGACTATCACCGTATTCAGTCTGTATCCTAACCGAAGTTCCCGGTTCGAGCGCAATTTTTTCAACCATTGCTAATGCAACAGATTGTTTAAATCTAGGGGACCATGCGGCACTGGTTATCTGCCCAACCCAGGCTCCATTGATCGAGAGTGCCCAGGGGTTTTTACACTGGGGGCAATTTTCGGAATCAAATCGAATTCCACGAAGCTGCCGCGCTACTCCTGCATTTGCAATTTGCAAAAGCGCCTGAGAACCAATGTATTCTAACGAGCCATCCAACTGGCAATACTGCTCCAACCCTGATTCAATCGGGTTATTTTCACGGGTCATTTCATTACCATACGAAAACAATCCGCCTTCAATGCGTTCTATCAAATTCGGACAACCCGGACTGACCTCAAAAGGCTGCCCTGCTTCCCACAAACTGTCCCATAAATCCAGCGCCAGCTCAGGCCGATCAAGGTAAATTTCAAAGCCTCCCTGTTTACTGAATCCCGACCGAGCAATCAACAATGAATGGCCTTTGAATTCCAGCCATTTAAATTTGAAAAACCCGATATTACGAACTTCATCACCAAATATTTGCGCCATTAAGTCGTCCGACTTCGGGCCCTGGATCGACATCGGCCAGACATCGGGCTCATCAACTTCAACGGTTAAACCCAGGCCATGAGCCAGTCCCTTTGCCCATAGCAGTACGTCTGAATCTGAAATCGAAAACCAGAAATGATCATCCGCTAATTTTAAGATTATCGGGTCATTCAGCATTCCAGCTTTATGGTCGATCATCGGAGCATAAAGGCATTGACCAACAACCGCTTTTCGAAGATCACGCGGTGTCATCATTTGCGCCAGTTTAGCCGCATCCCGGCCCTTCAATTCGACTTGCCGCTGACAACCAACATCCCACAGTTGCACATGCTCACGAAGATGCCAGTAATCTTCAGTGACTGACTTACGAAATCCTTTTGGTAAAACAGTGTGATTAACAATTGAATAACCACTAACCCCTAAGGATTCAACCCGGGGTGTGTAGGGTGTTGAACGCAGTCGTCGAGAGTAATTTAAACCTTGAAATGACATACCCTACTCCGACCACCAGGTTGAATATGAATGTGGCGCAAGCATGATGGGCAAATGATAACGCTTATCCAGTTCATTCATATCAAACTGGATCACGACTTTTTTTACGGTACTCGACGCCGCCAGTCCCTGCTCGGCAAAATACTCAGCGGCATAAAAAATCAACTCGTATTCACCCGAAGTGTCTGGAGTGACAACGGTTTCGGCAATTCGCCCTTCGTCGTCTGCGACAATATCGAAAATTACGGTTCGATATTGTTCATTATCAACATGATTTAACTGACAACGAATTCCCTGTGCAGATCGACCACTCACCGAGTCAAGAATATGTGAAGATACGGTAGCCATTATTCGATTGATGCCTTGTCACGTTTGCTGGTCGTCGCCAGAACAATGGGACTGATATGTCCGACGGTTTTGATATTGACACAAGCGACCTTGCCACTGGCTATGGCCCTTTTTATCGCTGGAATAATATCAGCCCTTTTTTCAACCAGTTCACCGTGGCCGCCTAATCCTTCAAACATCGAGTGAAAAGGAATATCTCTGAAGTCAGTCGCAAAATGTTTCTGATTGGCAAACAACCTTTCCTGCTGTTGGGAAATACAGTCCAGACCACCGTTATTATCGATAACAATAACCAGTGGTAAACCTTCCTGAAAAGCGGCTTCTATACTCGATCCGCCTGATAGAAACGCTCCATCACCACTAATCACGACAACATTTTTGTCGGGATTTTGCATTTTGGCGATTGCACCAAAAGAGACACCAACACCCAACATGCTAAATGTTCCGGGATGCAGGATGTTTCCAAGCTTCTTACCCCGTTGACCGCAAATATTGACGGCAATCTCTGACCAAAAATGCGTATTACCACCATCAATCACCAGCCAGTCACCATCATCCATGGCTGACTGAACATTGATAGCCAGTTGCAAAGGATGAATCCGGTCATCTGATAATTCGGGAATATCGTCGACCATTTTTTGGACCCAGTCAGCACGCAACTGACGATTGTGCCTGATCCAGCTTTGGTCAAAGGCGGGCAAGTTTTCAAGAGCCTCAAAAAAGGCGCCGGGATCACTCAACAAAACATCATCGGCAGATCGATTCATTTCAAGCTCTTCATGTGATCCGTTCACACAAATAAGTTGGAGGCTATCGGGAAACAAAGGCGCATTGCCAAAATTCATCTGATTATCAAGTCGAGCACCCACCACGATAACCACATCGCAACTTTCAAGGGCCTCTTTACTCGGATGATATTGATGAACATCAGCAAGCCCCATATAAACTTCACTGGCTTCAGATAATAACTTTTGATGATACGGGACATTAAAGACTGGAATATTGAGTTTGGTCGCGACTGTTTCGAGGGCTCTTTCAGACTTCGACCACCAGACTCCGTGGCCGGCAATTATTATCGGTTTTGATGCGGCTTGAATGGTCGCTAAAATGCGATTCAGATCTTCAGGACAGGGCCAGGCACGCGGTGGGGGTTTGGGGCCACGATTAAAAGGACGTTCGTCCAGCATTGCATCTTCGTCGAATGAGCTGAACATAATATCAACGGGTAAACTCAAATGAACTGCGCCTGGATAACCACCTATGGCGATTTTCCAGGCCCGGTCAACACATTCGGAAATCCTTTCACCATCGGTGATAGAGACGCTGTGTTTCGTTAAAGGAGCGGCGATTGCAACATCGTCGATCTCTTTGAAACCACCACTACCCTGCCGTTTTAAAGTACTCGATCCAGTCACAAAAATAATCGGGGTGCGTTCGCCCCAGGCTTCCATCATTGCAGGAATAGCGGTAGCAAACCCTTCAGGGCCGACCAGACAAACTGCGGGTTTACGGGTAATACGGGTATAACCATCGGCCAGATGTCCAGCTACCTGTTCGTGTGGGGCATTGATGACAGAAATTCCACATTCCATGAAACCTTCTAATGCCGGATTGCAAAATCCGCCGCTTAAAGTGAAAACCTGATCCACTCCTTTTTGCTGCAGGGCTCTTGCCAATAACATTCCACCACGAATTTTCATTCTTTTTACTCTGTGTATTTAAACAAAACTGATTGATCGATGTCATTGATATCAGGACGACCGAGTTGCGATAAAGCAATATCGATCTGACTCCGTAATAAATCGATTACCTGATGCAAGCCGGACTCTCCTGCTGCACCAATACCATACATGTAGGGCCGTCCGAGAAAGACAAAATCGGCCCCCAGTGCAAGCGCTTTTAATACGGCGTCGCCATTTCGGACACCGCTATCAAACAACAGGGTATAGTCCGGGCCCACTGCTTTTCGAATCAACGGTAAACAATCTATGGCAGCTGGCGATGCGTCCAGTTGACGCCCACCATGATTTGAAACATAAACCGCATCAACGCCAGCCTCTTTGATTCGAACCGCATCTTCAGCATTCATAACACCCTTGACGACAAGGGGTCCTTTCCAACGACTACGTAAACTATCGAGAAAAGCCCAATCTACCTTTCCACGGCTTTCATTTCTTGCGAAGTTTTTCTTTACACCACCCGCTTCAACATTGGCCAGTTTTGGCACACCCTGCGCTATGGTTGATAGCGACCATTGCGGATGCAAGGCAAAATCGAGAAACAATTTTGAGCCAATTTTTAACGGCGCTTTAAAACCATTGCGTTGCTCACGTGGTCTCGGCCCAATTTGAGGCACATCGACCGTAAGCATCAAGACTTCATAACCCTGCGCCTCAGCCCGGTCTACCAGTTCATCGGCAAATTCAATCGATTGCCCAACATAAAGCTGGAACCAGGCATTGTCACCCGCACGCTGACGCGTTACCTCAATTGAACTCGATGACATGGTCGACAGCACAATCGGTATGTCGTGCTTTTTTGCGGCTTCGGCAAGCCACCTGTCCGCATGGGGCCAGGTCAGATTACACATACCCATCGGTGCGATACCAAAAGGCAAAGACCAGGTGCGTCCAAACAGGGATCTTGAAAGATTTCGAGTTTCGGTATTAATTAATACACGGGGTTGCAATCTAATCTGTTCAAGACGTTCAATATTGAGTGAGTGCGACTTTTCATCACCCGCAGCACCGTCAACATAATCGAACATGATTTTTGGCACACGCTTTCGGGCCATTTTTCGGGCATCTTCTACACTGAAAATTTTCATTAAATAAAGGTTTCCGCTTGAGCCGAAATGCGTCCCGGAGGCAGCAGTCTAGCTTGTTGTTGAGCCATAGAACAAATACAATTAATTTCAATACACATTCGGAAATGCTATATGACTATTATTTCAATATTCCGGCTTGAATGCCGACTCACCCCGATATGAACCTACGTCAACTGGAAGCATTTCGAGCTACGATGCGCAGCGGCTCCATAACTGGAGCCGCAAAACTATTGTATATATCACAACCCAGCGTTAGCCGTCTTATTGCAGATCTGGAACATGCACTAGGTTTTACATTATTTACCAGGACCGGCCACGGGTTGGTATCAACTGTAGAGGCCAGACGTTTTCATCATAGTGTCGAAAGCACCTTTACCGGGCTGGATAAACTACGCGAAACGGCAGAAGCAATCCGTAATGCTCAGGATGAAATAGTATCACTCAGTGTAATTCCTGTTTTCGCCAATGTCATCATGCCGGAAGCTGTCGCTAGGGCTCATCACCAAAACAGTGATTTACAGTTTGAGGTTTCGGTTAGAAATACTTCAAGTATTGTAGATGCCCTATTGTTGCAACAGCTTGATCTTGGGTTAATTTGCCCGATACGTCATTACGAAGGTATTCATCTGATTTATGAAACTAGCCTGCCTTATCGATGTCTTCTTCCAGTAAGTCATAAACTTGCGAAAAAAAAATTGATAGATTTAAAACTCTTAACCAATGAAGAAATAATCACACTAGACGCTATTACTTTCAAACACCTACTCGAAGATGACACTTTAACCCAGGCATTAATTCGACATTCGCACATACATTGCCAATCGATTCCTGGAATCTGCGCACTGGCCGCTTCAACTGGTTTGCCGGCCATTGTTAACAGTCTATCGGCTCGGCAAGCGTCACAGAATGACGAACTGGTTTCTTTGCCCATAAAGCAGAATTTGAAATTCCCGATCGCAATCATTTCCCGCAGTAAGGAAACCTATTCGATAGCAGCGCAGATCCTGGCGACGGCCATTAGAGAACAACTTGAAACGCAATCAGAAGGGTGTTAAAGATACTATTTTCTCAAATCAATATAAACCGTCGACCGTCGAACACCACAAGATCCGCCGCGATAAAGTCCATTCCGACAAAATGATTGGTTAAAAATATTTCACTCAGGAATAACCAGCCGAGTAATATCGCGCTGACAGGCAACAGTAAGGTAACTAAGGCAATATTGGTTGCTCCGGCAACCGCCAGAATTCTGAAAAATATCAAATAGGCAATACCAGTAGAAAATACACCGAGTGCAATTACGGCGGCCGCGCTTGAAATATCGGGTAATTCCAGAGTCCAGGGTTGGTCTACAAACAATGTAAGGAGTAATAACTACAACGACGATGCAGTGACCTGACCGAAAGCTCCGGCGGCCGGGACTAAACCCAATGCTTTGAATTTCCGACCGCAGATTGTGCTTTTTTAGGAGCGATTTAGCGGCATCACAATGTGCGCAACCTGAACCGGAAAATATTTCAATGTTTCTCATAGTGGCTGAATTTCAAAAAATGGGTACGAATCGAAAATTCAGTTCGTACCCATTTTCTTAATCTTTAACAGTTAACACCGGTTTAACGCCATCGAACATAGGCTCAAGTTCGACACCGAGTGCATCTCCAAATTTGGGTACGGCAATATATATGGTGATGACAAATGTGGCGTCAACAATCTGAGCCTCAGTCCAGTGTGCATGCAACCGATCCCGCAGCTCTTTCGAAACGCGGTTAGCATCGACACCAATTTGGACGGTTAGATCCAGCAGTGATTTTTCACCTTCAGTAAAGTGAGGGCTGGTTTTATAGTTATCACCTTCGAGGTCGGCAATTTTCTCCGTTGGGATTCCTAGCATATCTGATACGCGTTCATGCTGAACAACACAATACTTGCATTCGTTTCGTTGAGTGGCTTTGAGGATATTTAATTCCCTGGTTTTCCAGTCAATGACACTGTCTTTTAGCACAGCCATAATCAAATTAGTAAAGGCCGTGCCATATTCAGGCTGGTGCCCAAACACCTTGAATATATTCAGTAAGGCCTGAAACCTTTCTTCCGCAGCATCATAAAAAGCCAATGTTCCTTCGCTCGCCTGCACACGTTCTACATAAGAGACACTCATAAAACTCCTCGATTTGAAATAGCCAATAGTGAATAAAATTGGTCAGGACTCATTTCATCCGGACCAAACTATTTAAATAAATTAATATTAAGCACTTGCTTCAATATTACGTTGCCAATATTCTAGAAATCACGAATGGCTATCCTCACAGGAACTACATCAAAGCAATCGGCGGATCGAAAGAGTCCCGGACGCCCACGTCGATTCGATTCAGGCCAGATACTCGATTCGGCACTGGATCTGTTCTGGAAACAAGGTTATACACAAACGACCACCCGCCATCTCGAAACCAGCCTTTCTCTTAACCAGTCGAGTATTTACTACACGTTTGGTTCTAAGGAAAAATTGTTTGATTTAGTACTCAACCGCTACGAATCGTTAACAGCCGAAGCATTACTCGATCCGCTGGAAAGTTCTGACCTCGGAATAATGGCGCTAGAGCAATTCTTTAATAACCTTTACATATGGATTACCCTGGACGGTCGCCGCGGATGCCTGCTTATCAATTTGATGGCCGAAGACGGGGGAAACAACACATCTTTCACAATGAGAACTGAGACCTACCGCCAGCGCGTCAGGGAGGGATTGAAAATAGCCCTCGATAGAGCTGTTGCCTTTAGAGAATTATCCGAAGGTGATTCTGAATCCCGCTCAATGATTCTGCTAACTCTGGCCCTTGGGATAAATATTGCCGCCCGCGGCGGCGCGAGTAAAAAGGAATTACAAGGTTTGGTGAAGGCAGTTATCTCACAGATTCATGAGTGGAATGCGTCGCAGCCATAAATCTGAAGCCTGTATATTTAGCAACTACTTATAGTTCAAGATATTCGATTTGGCTGTTTCCCAATTTCCCATGAAATTTACCCGAATAAATCGATAGGAGAGCAGCAGAATCTTAATTCTTTTTAAACAGGTCTTTTCGCAAGGCGCTCAGCGCCTCGGGATCAATCTTTACATGAATAACAGCAGGCTTGTTTTGCTCAATGGCCTTGCGTAAAGCCGATGCCGTCTCTCCTGGTTGAGGTACTTTACAACCCGCGGCACCGCAGAGACGAGCAACTTCTGCATAGTCAGGGCTATTAATATTAGCACCCGGTAAACGCCCGTTAAAAATTCCTTTTGATAGGCTTTCTCAGCTCTCCAGGCCCATTGTCCAGAACAATAGCGACAACCGGTAATTGATATTCGACTGTGGTTGAAATTTCGGCCATGGTAAATCCAAATCCACCATCACCCATCACCCATCACCCATCACCCATGATGCAAATCACTGGTCGTCCTTTACTTGTCGCAGCGGCACCAATGGCTGCGGCATAGGCGAAACCTACCAGGCCAAAATCTAGTGGCGCGATTAAAGAGGGGCATTGATAGTGCGCCAATCGATCAGCCGCCTGTAAACAGGCATTTCCCGTATCGACAGTAACAATTGCATTACGTGGTAAGTTCTCGCGAATTTCACCCAGAACGCAGGTGGGTAAAAGCGGTGTGGATATATGATTAGATTCTGCGAGGCGTTCTTTTTGCAAGTCAGCTTTAGTGATGATCAAGCCAGTCAGTTAGTAGAGTTAATCCCTCAAAAACAGCGTCTTCACCGGTTCGCGGAATGACACAATCCCCAATCGCAAAATGTGAAACTTGAAGGTGATTTAAGCGATTTTCAAGCGAGTTTTCGGAAACCGGCCAGGGTACCAAAACGATTGAGTCAACGTCTTCCAGAATAATCGGTTCATCGGTCAAAATATTCTGAAAATAGGCCGTAGATTAGTCGCTACCAAAAAACCGGGCATAAGGTTGTATGTCGACACCGAGTTTAAACAATCGCCCGATGTAATGATTATGGGTATAAATCTGTAAACTTTCCCCGGCCACTGAGGCGTTTACCATCAGCGTGACCTGACATCCATCGCGTGCCAGTTTTTCGGCCAGCCCAATTCCAACCCAATCAGCTCGCTAATCAGCAATGACTACGCGATTCCCAATAGTTGCACTATTGTTGAGTAGATCATGATAATGCCAGGTCTGACCTGGATCGATCATATCAAAGGCTGGCATATAACGTCTGGCACCTGTAGCCAGAATAATCAGGTCGGCATCCAGCTCAGTTAACTTTTCTACAGACATACAACTTCCAATTTGTACTATGACCCCAGACTTCTGAATTTGATGATTCAAATGGGTGATCATGCCACCAAATTCTTCGCGTCCCGGTAATAACTGGGCCAGTAATACCTGACCGCCTAGTCTTTGTTCTTTTTCGTACAATGTAACTTTATGGCCTCGCTTAACAGCTACGAGCGCAGCTTTTAATCCCGCTGGCCCACCACCAATGATGGAAATTGATTTTGATTCTGAATCAATTTTTGGCACATTCGGAAACTGTAATTCTCAACCTGACTAAGGGTATCGAATACAGGAGATCCCCAGACCCTTATGCGCCCGCCCGATGCAGGATTGATTGCAAGCAATACAAGCACGGATATCCTCGATATCACCTTTATGCGCTTTTGCGGGCATTTCCGGATCGCAAATCAGCGCCCGAGTCAAACCACTTAAATCGGCCTGACCGGAAGCAATTATCTTCTCGGCTTCTTGCGGCTGATTAATACGACCGGTGACAATGACTGGTTTATTCAGATTTTTCTTGATGATTGCTGCCTGAGGCGCGGCATAAGCGGTGGGTAACCCCATCGGCGCAGAGACATGCACAGAAGCTCCAAGCGTTGCCGATGAGCCCACGACCAGACTGAAATAATCGAGACTATCTTCAAGCGCCAGACAAATCATGGTAACCGCCGATTCGTCGAGGCCATCGGGTTCATAATCGTTAGACGACAGGCGCAATCCCATCGTCATGTCAGGGGCTTTTTTACGAATAGCATTGACGCAATCTTTGACAAAACAAAGTCGACGTTCAAAATCTCCGCCATATTGGTCATTGCGTTGATTAGCCAATGGACTTAGAAACTGGGCAATCAGATAACCGTGACTACCAACCAACTCAACACCATCAAAACCTGCCTGGGATAATCTCGAAGCAGTTTGTGCAAATCCATCAACAATCTCTTCAATAAGTTCGACAGACATCCGCTTTGGCATAATTCTGAACCGTTCGTTCGGAACAGCCGACGGTGCGTAGGCAATCGGCATCATGCCGTTCGGTGTTGACAGAATTTCACGTCCAGGATGGAATAATTGTGCGAACAATTTGCAGTCGTGTATGTGGCAGGTATCAGCGAGTTGCCGATATGCCTCTATACCCGAATCCTCCAGTAATGATAATAACTGACTCGAAAACCCAGCAGTCAAGTGAACCGCTACAATTTCCGAAATTATAAGCCCAACACCACCACGCGCCCTGGCTTCATGGTAGGCAATCAGCGCTTCCCCGGGTTGTTTATTGGCCAGATAGGTATGATGGCCAGTCGATACAATTCGATTCTTGAGCTTTGTGTTACCGAGCGTAATTTCAGAAAATAAATTTGGGAACATCTTTATCGATTACTCCGGGCTAAACATATGTTCCCGGGACAGCAGGATATTGTAACGTTCACGAATCCATTGGTCCTGTTGATCGGTAATATACTGCGGATAATGTGACCCGAGTATTTCACGAGCTTTGATTCTGCCACGATCGCGCATATCGAGTGAACCCGCTTCTTTCCAGTCATAGGGCGGTTGTCGATCAGCAATTTCAGGATAAATATAATCACTTTTCATCCGCGCCAGAGTCTGACTATGACCCAGATAATGGCCTTCACCGGTTACCATATTTTCAATAACATCAGCGGCCAATGTGTCATCACTGACTTCTAAACCGCGAATACCCCGCAGAATCGATCCAATCATATCGTTGTCAACCACATAACTTTCAAACGCGCATCCCAATAAGCTAGCTTGCAGCCCGGAACCCTGGGTGACGATATTGGCACCGGCATGGGCGGCGAGAGTCAATCCATGACATTTCTCATAACCGTGCTGAGCATCGGCCGTTTTAGCATCGGTCATAACAGCCATAGAACTGGTAACGAAACCGTAAAAACGACCCATTTGTGCCGCCGCTGCCATTAAAGCACCCTGCTCTCCGCTACCCCACACATTGATCCAGTTCGTAAATCTGAAACCAGTGCCTTCGGCACGAAGATCGCTTTCACGTTGGGATCTATTAAATAACAAAATACCATCCCGGCCAACGATTCAGCAACGGACTGCACCACTGACACAGCCAGAGTTGCCGGGCTTGTAGCACCCGCCTGACCAGCCGATATCAATTGAACTGGAAATCCATGGCTTACCCCGGCTTCGAGTGACTCACAGGATTCTTCCGCAAATCGCAGCGGCGGCACGACGTGGCAACTTAACAAAGTGCAGAATGGTCGTTTCCTAAATTCACCGGGACCACCCGCGAGTAGATCAAAATATTCAATAATTTTATCGCCGTGATCGGTCTGAAAAAACTCATACCAATGTGCTTTCGAGTACCGGCAATCGAGACATAGGCGGTGTTAATATCGAGAGACCAGGAATCAGGTCAATCGCGAGCAACAATCGAGCGATTAAAAAAATGAATATCGTCGAGCGTATCGACGAGTCGGGCTGCATCGAACAAATCTTTGAGTTATGCATCGCGATATTCCCCATCTTCGAGGTCGACTATATTGGGTGACGTTCCACCGGTACCCACATGAATCCGATTTCCGCTGGCCTCCATATCTAGCCCGCCATCACGACCGTACAATACGAACGACTTGCTGACGTTTGCGATCATGTCTTCTACCAGCGCACGCGGAAAAAGCAATCTATCGTTCTCGGTTAGTCTCCCGCCTTTTTCAACGACAAGTTTAATGATGGGTGGTATTGCCCGACTTAAACCGACCCGTTCGAGTAAATCGAGTACCGTTTCGTGAATTCTTTGTTCGTCAGACTGACTCAGCGGCCGATATCGTCCGCCTTCGACACCCGGCCACACTGGAGGACTCAGATGTTTACTTTCTTCAAGGCCCTGGGATTTACGTCGATTACGTCGTTTTCTAGATTCTGCTCGCATGAACTTATCCGGCGATTGTTGACTGCTAATCTATTGCCTTTACAGGCTATCGGCAAACGATAATAATGGTTGACATAGATGAATCTGGCTCATCTGTTACAACCTTAAATCACAACCCGTTTATAGATAGAAGCTCAGGCGATTTTTATCCGCCGGTCATACCCTGAAGACATTCGAGGCAGCAGCAAGACTTCTAAGCTTTAAGCAGGCTGCAGACGAACTCAATGTTTCTGCAACGGCGGTCAGCCATCAAATTAAATCGCTCGAAACTCAACTGGACTGTCCATTATTTGTTCGGAAAACCCGTGAAGTTAGCCTAACCTTCCAGGGTCACGAACTGTTTACGGTACTGCGAAAATCTTTTGACGATATCGATGATGTTATTCGGCGAATTAAATCGAGTCGCAGTCGTGATGTGGTGACTTTGGGTTTAGGCCCTATCATCGGTACGCGCTGGTTGGCTCCCCGCCTGGGAGATTTCTGGCAGAGACACCCCAATATTGATCTGCGACTGCACCACACAGCTTTCCCCATGCAGCACAGTGCTGAAATTTTTGATCTGGCGATCGCCTGGGGAAACGGTAACTGGGCGGGATTAACCTCCCGCCTATTCATCAGCATTGAAATGACACCGGTAATTTCACCTGAACTGGTCAGGCCACAAACACCGGCAGATCTCACTCGCTACCCGCTCATACATGAACGTGATCGGCTGGGATGGCAGCAATGGTTCAGAGAGTCTGATCTGGATGATCAACACGCCCAAAGTGGCCCGATCATCGATGATGCAAATCTGGTCATACAAACAGTGCTCAGTGGGCAAGGTATTGCGCTCGGAATTTTACCGTTTGTTGCAGAAGACCTTGACAGCGGAAGACTAATACAACCCTTTGAACAAACCATACGACCGGAAAACGCTTACTACCTGATCCATCAACCCAACAATCTACACAAACCAGCCATACAGGTCGTGTATGACTGGCTTCTAGCGCAGATTAATCAAGACGCTCCCAGCGGTAACATATCTTCGATAAAATAAGCGACCAGCTCGTTACGATTCGCCACACCCGACTTCTGATAAATACCGGTTGATTGTTGGCGAACCGATTTTTCCTTAACGCTCCTTAAATCTGCAATCTCCTTCATCGATAAACCCTTGATCAGGAACAATGCGATTTCCTTTTCAGAACTGGACAGTTTCCAGCGAATAAATTCATCATTTATAACTTCGTGTAGCTGCTTTTTTAATCGATCGATGGATGCCTGAGTTACGGACACGGAATGCGAGAGATCAACACCCTGCTTTATTTCAAAGGCCAGAGCAACGGTAATGGCGAGGAAAACCCCAGCCTCAAGAAAGACATGGGAGATTGGCAAGCCTTCAACAAAATAATCGATATAAATATCCGCAATAAAAAAGAGACCCGCTATGAGTAACACAGATGCAGACAGATAACGTTTTGAAAAGGATGATTCAGTGTTGCGAAATCTTGCGATTTGCCCAACCAGGTCCAGTTTGAGAGATTTATTCGGAATATTCATCGTAAAAACATAAGGTAAAATTCAAAAGGATTACATCCAGACAATTATTAGCGATTTTGACCTATAGTCTATAGCTTTCGAGTACCTTTATCCGTTGATGGGTTATTTGTCTATTCTACTGATGCCGACATCTTACATGGTTGCCAATTTCGTTTAATAATCAGGTTTTATCCGAAAGCCTTTCGCAATGCCGATATATGCATTGGCCCCAAACCACAACACCCACCAAGCATTCTAACACCTTGATCAACCCATCCTTGCGCATATCGAATCAATTCCTCCGGTTCGATCACATCAACAAACTGCCAGTTCGGCATTTTGAAAAATCCGGATTCCGGATAAACACCAACCGGTCCCTGCCAATGTTTACGCATTAAGGTTAGTGACTCATCAATATCAGGGATGGGGGTATGCATGATATTCATCATCATTGCCGGGTATTTTGCGAGCGCTTTAATGAGTGGTTCGAAGGGAAGCTCCAGGTAATCGAATACTGATAAATGATCGCACTCCGCAAAACGTTTTGCGCTTAAACCCAGCCAAATAGGAAGGCCTGATTCGAAAGCGGCTTCAGTAGCGGCAGTTGAGAATTCGATTTGTTCGCACATTTCGAGCGCGATAAAATCAGCACCTGCTTCGGCAAAACATTCAACCTGTTCGTAGGCCGCATTTCTTACCATCTCGGGATCATGCCATTTTGGATCATCGGTCGGTGCCCATTCACAAATCGAACCGGCGATAGCAACCGGGCGACTAGCCGTCGACTCGCGAGCCTGTATAGCCAGCTTTACCGCATTGATATTAACTTCCCGGACCGACTGGCCAAGACCACCCGGCTCGAGCATATGCCGTCCAGCCGCAAAGGTATTGGCTATGATAACTTCGGCTCCTGCTTCGATAAATGACTCGTGAATCCGACGAACAATATCGGGGTCACTGAGTACCGCACGACCACTCCAGACTTTGCCATCCATCGCGACGCCTGACCTTTCTAACTCTGTCCCCATGCCTCCATCGATAATTAGCGGCGGCCCAGACCCAGCCAGGCGATCGATCATCCAGTTTAAATTTATACTCATAGGTATTTCTTCATTTTTAGCACGGCTTGAACCATTTCATGAACCGGAGTTAAATCACGGTGATGTTTATAATCGGGACGATTGTCGAATTGATAAGCATTCGAAACTGGATTCAGAATTAAGGAAAATATAGCCCGATCCCACGGTGACATGTTAATGGGGGAACCATGAATCAACGAGTCGAAAAAAATCAATCCGCTGCCTTTACGTCCAGTCGCGGACACTATACCTCTGGCTGGATCAATTTTTTCCGCTTCTTTAATTAAATTTTGTACCAGATCATTATCGACAACCCAGAGTGGATAAGAAGTAGTTGAGACATCATGATGGGCTTTATGCGCACCATACCGATGCGATCCGGGAATAAAATACAAAGGGCCATTAAACTCATTCACATCATCTAAAAAAACATGAAGATTTAAAGCCAGCGGTTTGGATACGCCGTCGTCAGAATGATGTGTGGCAAAATCGTAATGCCATTGCCAGACCTCTCCGGAGAATGCAGCTTTTACATTCACTTTTACCTGCTGAATATATAATGGTTCAGGTCTGATTTGATGCGCGGGATCAAGCAGGCGTGTATCGTGTACAAGTTGATTAAATGCGTTATCACGCTCGTGCAGGGCCATTGCGGTTCTGACCTTGCCGGATGCTTTCTCTACAATGTTTGCTTCGTTTTGTTCGGACAGTAAATCAGGTAGTCCTGATTTGAGCTGCTCAATTTCGAGTTCATTAAACAAATCAGGCAAGATCAGAAAACCATCCTGATTGAGTGAATTGATTTGTAGTTCAGTGAGCACGGACATGACCCAACACTATCATACTTAGGTTAAACTTCTGACAAATTTAATCAAAGAGTTCGCCTCGCTTCTTTGAGTCTTGGACGACGAAATATCAAAAAATATAATCCAAATATTCCGCCTATGGCACCACCGCTTATGTGAGCAGCGTAGTTTATGTAGGATTCATCACCCATATTATTGATTTCATATATATCCCAGCCTAGATACCAGGCCGCAATGATCAGCGCCGGCAAACGGAACCGCTTGAAAAAAATCAAAAACCACAGAAAACACCGAATCCGGGCCGTCGGCATCATAATCGCCAAAGCAACCAGAGCGGACATGACAACACCTGACAAACCAACCGTCGGCAATGCATTGGAAACCCCGTCCATAACGTAGCTATAGGCCAGGCTAGTTCCAAACGTTCCAACCGAAATAAACAGGACAAAGGCCAGACTACCAAAAATGATCTCAACCGATGCTGCAAAAATATAAAAAAATGACAGATTCCCTATTAAATGAAATATGCCACCATGCGAAAAAGTCGATGTCACCATCCTGGTCAAATCGAGGTCATGAGGGTGATAAGCAAGCTTCGCTGTCAAATGTTGGGGCACCTTCTGATCAAACTTTGCATAAATTTCAGTGTATTGTTTTTCAAGATACTGCAGATTTCTTTTTTTAGACGTAAACAACTCGATCGGCTTTACCGCTCTGGCAAGGCGCTTAATTTCAGTCTGAACATCTTCCGTTTTCCGAATCGATTCCAGTTTACTGCCACAGTCATCCCTGTCTGAAATTGCAGGAAGCCGATCCACCCACCCTGCTTCTCTTTTACTGAGTTCATGTTCGCAAAACTGATTTATAGCGTCAAAATATCGATTGTCAGCGCTGTATTGCTGCCAGTACACATAGCAACACAGTATGCATATCAATAGCGTCACAATAGGAAACCCTTTCAGTTGGGTATCGATACGATAGGGGAAAAAAAACATGACAGTTCCTTTGTGTTAAAGTAATAGTTCAATTGAAGTGAACAGGCATGAAGGAACTGTCATGCCCTGAAACGCGAAATCAAACATCCCCAGCTTCATCTAGAATCCAGTCCTTGAAAGCATTAATCGCAAAGTTATTAGCAGAGCGCCCAGGGTAAACAAGATAATAGCCGTAGTCATTCAACATGACTTTATCATATTGATAAAGGCGCCCAGCACTCACTTCATCAGCCACTAAAACATCATAAAGCGCGATACCCTGGCCATCAATAACGGCCTGGACGCGAACATTCGGATCGGGAATAACCAGATAACGATTGTCGGGCCGATGTTGAATTCCGGCTGCTTCGGCCCATCGCTGCCAGGCTGAGCTATCATCGCGATCATGCAATAGAGTTTGGTCAGCTATCGCGGCTACAAGGCCGAATTGTTCTATCTCGAAGCCAGTGTCTGCACTCGCAGTCAACATAGCTGGGCACTGGAAAATCTCATCAACAATCATACCCGGTTCGTGCCAGTCGCCATTTCCCCATCGAACCATTAAATCAAGATCTTCATTGGCAAGGTTCATTTGATCAACGAGCGGCTGAATTCGGAGGGTTATAGTGGGGAAACGCGTAATGAATCTCATTAATCGAGGGGACAACCATCGGGAAGCAAAATAGGTAGCCATACCAATAGTAATACGATTACCAGTTTGTCTTTGCAGACTATCGATGGTCTGTTCGATTACATTGAATGCCTTTCGACTCTCGCCCAACAATATTTTCCCATCGACGGTTAATTCCAGATTTCTGTTGCTACGGGAAAAAAGTTCAAAGCCTAATTCAGATTCAAGCTGTTTAATTTGATAACTAACGGCACCTTTGGTCAGATTCAATTCTATGGCCGCTGATCGCATATTTAAATGGCGAGCCAAAATAGTGAATGTCCGTAACTCATCGAAATTCCGAAATCGTTTATTGTTCAATTCTATTCAACAGTAGGTCCAAATAATTTGAATATCCAATCGTCACATCTTAGGTATAGCATCATATCTCGGCAGGCTTGTATAACCAACTGATCAAATTTATTAAATAAAATAACAATATGAGGAGAAACCGATGACTGAAGATCTCTCCCGAACCTCGGCCCTGGCTGCGCGTAGCCAGGAACGGTTTATCGCCGCCGGAATTTCGATTGATCATAACGATGCGAGGATGGGTGGCAAAATACTCAAGCTTGATGTGCATGAAGTTGGCAGGTTAAACAGCCCTGCTTATTCGCATCGCCTGGGCAAATCTCTGGCTCTGGTTCAGCTGGCTAAAAGCGCCTCCCAGGCGGGCACCCGATTAGAAGTTTGTAGTGATGACTTAAACCGTACCGCCACAGTCGAATCAACACCAATATTTGATCAAACTAAATCACGTACCCACGTCTGAAATGGCCACCAGAAAATCGCGCAGACGTTCTTCTCGAAAAGGTCTGTCAGCAGTGGTGAAAGCACCGGCTTATTTCACCCGGAAAATACCACCTTACGAACTACTGGATGAAGCGGGACTCGATAGACTCGAAAACCATTCTGACTGGATACTCGCTGAAATAGGCATTGAAATCCGTGATGACCCCATTTCACTTGAATATTTTCGAGCAGCCGGGGTCCAGGTTGAGGGCGAACTGCTGCGGTTCGAGCCCGGCCAGGCCAAATCACTGTGTCAAACTGCGCCTAAGACCTACACGATGTACGCCCGTAATTCTGACAATCACATCGAATTCGGTGACAACAATATTATTCTGGCACCGGCATATGGCCCTCCGTTCGTCACCGATCTAAAAGGTGGCCGACGATATGGAACCATCGAAGATTTCCAGAACTTCCTCAAACTTACCTACCTGACACCCTGGCTACACCATCAAAGCGGTACCATTTGTGAACCTGTTGATATACCGGTTAACAAACGTCATCTCGATATGGTTTACGCCCATCTTCGATACTCCGACAAGCCATTTATGGGGTCAGTAACTTCACCGCAACGTGCGCAAGACTCACTAGCGATGGCGGAAATTGTGTTCGGGGCGGAATATATGAATGATCACATGGTGATTCAGGGCAATATCAACGTTAATTCACCACTGGTTTATGACGACACTATGGCCGGTGCGTTACGAACCTACGCCGCCGCCAATCAGGGCACTGTTATTTCGCCTTTCATATTAAGTGGCGCCATGGCACCAGTTACGCAACCTGCACTTATCGCTCAGGCTCATGCTGAAGCCATGGTAGGTATAGCACTGACTCAACTTGTTAAACCAGGTGCTCCAGTTGTTTATGGCAGTTTTTTAACCACGATGGATTTGAAAACTGGTGCACCTACGTTCGGCACCCCCGAGTCAAATCTGGCAACCATGGCAATATCCCAACTCTGTCGCCGACTTGGAATTCCGTTCCGCTGCGGTGGCCATCTAACTGCATCTAAAGTCGCTGATGCACAATCCATGCAGGAATCCGCTGATACGATGTATCCCGCGATCATGTCAGGTGCAAATTTTATATTTCAATCCGCCGGATGGCTCGAAGGCGGTCTGACCATCGGCTATGAAAAATTTGTCATGGATACAGATCACTGTGGCTCTCTTCAATCCCTGCTCAATGGTCTCAGTCTCGACGATAGCCAGTTGGCTGCCGACGCCTATCGTGAAGCCGGGGTAGGCTCTAATTTTCTCGGCGTTCAACACACTATGGAACATTACAAAACTGCAAATTATCGAGCTGAGTTAGCTGATACTAAATCGTTTGAGCAATGGACTGAGGACGGCAGTAAAGACATGCAACAACGCGCTTATGAGCGTTGGAACCAAATGTTATCTGACTATGAAATGCCTTATATTGATCCTGCGATTGATGAAGCGTTGCTTGAGTTTATGGCCAAACGTAAGGCTTCATTGGAAGATGCCTGGTATTAGCCCGCATTTCTCACCATGCTTCTCGGCAACTGCTCCGTGGGCCGCTTAAGAGCACCTACTGTTGGTGCTCTACTACCGCACATCCAGGGGTATCACTATGAAAGATGGAGAGAAATGTGGGCTAGAACACATCATCCAAATTTCTGGTTTGAAACAACGCGAACACTCCGACAACCAGAATCAACATAGGTGCTTTCAATCCACCTGAAACCGCCACTGTACCAACAATATAGGTCGGTACCCCAGCAGCATTTTGTCTCAACATCCATAAATTACCCATAACCCAGTCACGTGGTTCCTCCTGAACTTTCTTTTGAATCAATGACAGCGTGCCAGTTGCATGAATCTCACCCGCCATACCAACAATCAAACAAACCATGATTACTATCAGCAGATGGCTGGATAAAAAAAGTGCGCCTCCGGCAATCATAAAAACAAAGAAGGCCAGATAGATTCGCTTCAAACTGACGGCGTCTGCAACGTAATAGGCCAACCAGATTGCGGACAGAACAGCGCCCGCCCCCAGGTTTGAAAGAACAATGGATACACCTGCAACACCTCGCTCAAGGTGATTATCGGCTTAAGCTGGAATCTTGTGGTAAAGCGAACCACCGAGTGATTCGGCGGCAAGGGTCAGAATCA
>JBLIOG010000037.1:0-23506 GCA_047639625.1 Gammaproteobacteria bacterium | reverse complement strand
TAATCAGGTGCCGTGTCTCACAATGTGATTCATAGCGGCCTGATTGTTGATGACGTCTTTTCGATCGCGTTGATTCGCGCCCCAACTGCGCACCTACAATGGCACTTACCGCCGTTGCCAGTTTTTTGCCCCTTCCTTTACCGAACTGATGGCCAATTAATCCACCAATCAGCCCACCCGCCAACATACTCCCTGCTGAATGTCCGTGCCCTGTACGGTGACTCGATTGAACGGGCTCATCCCAACATTCCGAAACAGGTTCAGTCACTTTAATTTCACGATAAATCGGTCTGACCCGGGTCACGCGGGCCATTTCATAGTGATCTTGAAGATCCTGATTGTGGCGCTTGTATGTTGTCTTACCGCTATCAGCAATCGTAGCATTAGACATAAATATCATTGCAATGGTTACAGTAGAAATCAATATTTTCATGATCAATCCTCAGTGGTTTACGAGGACTTTAGACAATAACAACTGAATCCCTGCTTAACCGCAAGATTTTCAAAATATAATGTGAATTAGTGCGCTAAGCAGCGCTAATCGCGACGCAGCTTATCGTCAAGTGCAATCGGGGTCGGATAACGCGCCACGACATAATAAGAGGAAAATACAAAACTGACCAGGGTTGCTATTTGAATCAAATAGGAAACCTGTGGACGCACAATGGCCAGTTCAGTTGCCATGACAGCCAGAAGCAGGGAAAACTCACTCATTTGACCCAAGCGCATTGCGACCTCAGTTGAACGGGACGAATTATCTGCATTAATGCGCAACAGGAAACTGAATATGAGGGGTTTAACAAGAATAGCAATTAAACTCAAACCCGCGGCGGCTAACCAAATATCAGGCAATATGCCCAAATTAAATCCGGCTCCGAGCGCGACAAAAAATATGATCAGGAAAAAGTCTCGAAGTGGTTTTAGATTTTCGGCGATAAACAATGCAATCGGACTTCGAGCTATCGTAACTCCCGCAACAAAAGCACCAATTTCATGAGAAAGCCCAAGATACTCGGCGGCTTCTGCGACGCCAAGACACCAACCTATGGCGAGTAAAAATATGTACTCCTGAATTCGATCGAACTTTCGGATCAACCGCGATAATCCATAGCGCTCCAGGACATAGGCTGCACCCACCAAAATAGGAAAAGTAAACAATGGCTTACTCATGGCGAACCATCCCGCATTGGCATTAACACTCGACTCCATGATCAGGAGTAGAAAGATTGCAATAATGTCCTGCATCAATAAAACACTGATCATCAACTCGCCGGTATGTTGATGATGTAGAACGGTTGTCGGAATTAATTTTAGACCAATGATCGTGCTCGAGAACATCAAAGCCGAACCAATGACCAAAGCCTCAATCAGGCTGTAGCCAAACAGCAAGCTATATCCTGCTCCCAGAATACAAAGAAGAATCGAACTTACACCTGTGACCAATGAGGTCGAACCCGCCAGTTTGAACAAATCCTGAGGGTGCAAATTCAATCCCAGCAGGAAGAGCAAAAATATGATTCCAACATTGGCAATGTTTTGAATTAAGGCAGGGTCTGAAATTAGATTCAATCCCCAGGGTCCAATAACCAGACCTAATCCAATATAGGCAATAATTAACGACTGCCTGATCGAAAGTGCAAAGGTGGCCACCAATGCTGCTCCAGTGAAGATCAGGAAAAGAATATATACGATTGATACTTCGCCCATTAAGGAATCGATTTCTAAGTTTCAGATGAGTCAGTTTAACATGGTCAACCCCGAAAAAATTAAGGCTGTTCGGGCGCTAGCGCTGTCCGTAATAACTGTCTAACCAGAGAGACTTCGAAGGGCTTGTCTACGATCGCTGACACACCGGCCTGCTGCATCGCTGCCAACTTTCCTTTATCGCCTTCGGTGGTAACCATCATGACCGGAATACTACTTTGATTACTCTCGTTTCGAATAAACTTGAGTAGCTGATGTCCATCAACATTAGGCATATTATAATCGCTAACAATCAAATCAAAATGTTCAGACTGAATCAAAGGAATGGCTTCACTGCCGTCTCCTGCCTCTGTAATTTTAACTATACCCATTTTCGATAAGGTACGACAAATCATTTTTCTCGCCAGTGGGCTATCGTCTACAACAAGAACGTCAAGGCTTTCTGGATCCAGATCGTCTAAGTCAAGCTGTTCCGGATTCTCCCAATCCATTGTTGCTAGAATGGCTCTTTTCAAATCAACCACGGTAAAAGGTTTTGCCAAAACAGCAGAAGCACCCGCCTGCTTGATAGGATCCAGTTCATCAAACGAGGTGGTCGTAGATATCAACATAAATGGTGTATCAATGGTCGCTGACTGACTGCGAAGATGATTGACCAGTTCGCTGCCACTCATATCCGGCAAATGCAGGGCACTGATGACTAAATCAGGCACATCGCTATTGATCATCTGAATAGCATTATGGCCATTATCCATAAGCTTTATCTGCGAAATCCCCAGGCCTTCGAGTTGCCGAATGACAATTTTGCTTTGCGATCTGGAAGGCTCAACCAGAACCACGTATAACGATGTCATTTCAATATTCATTGTGATTCAACCGAGCATTAGCTTAGAGTCTGTATTTATATAGCACAGTCCCATTATTTTGCGGCTGACTCGGCGGCAATACTTGATTTTTAGAGATCTATCCCTACTCTTAGTTGCCTCGAAATCTTTACTACCTTACCGAGTTAAATCAGCAGTCAATGTTTGCCCTGGAAATTGAAAATTTATTTAAAACTTATGATAGCGGCCTTCAGGCCCTAAAAGGAATCAATCTAAAAGTCGAGCAAGGTGATTTTTTTGCACTGCTCGGCCCAAATGGAGCTGGAAAGTCCACCTGCATCGGTATTATCTCGTCGTTAGTGAATAAAACTTCTGGAAACGTTCGTATCTTCGGACATTCAATAGACGATGAATTAATCAAAGCCAAAACATTGCTCGGATCTGTACCTCAGGAATTTAATTTCAATAGCTTCGAACCCGTTATGGAAATAGTCATTAATCAAGGTGGTTTTTATGGCGTTCCGGCCGGTAAGGCGCGAAAGCAGGCTGAAATTTATTTACGTGAGCTGGGTCTTTGGCAACATCGTCATTCCCAGGCCCAACGATTGTCCGGAGGTATGAAACGCAGGCTTATGATTGCTCGGGCACTCATTCACAAACCTCAACTCCTAATTCTGGATGAACCTACAGCTGGCGTCGATATTGAATTGCGTCGCACGTTATGGGAGTTCATGGAAGAAATTAACAAACAAGGCACAACCATCATTTTAACCACCCATTATCTCGAAGAAGCTGAACGAATGTGTCGAAACGTCGCCATCATCGATGAAGGCAATATCATAGAAGATACCTCAATGAAAAGCTTATTGACCCGACTAAACAGTGAAACTTTCATTCTTTATCTGGGTGCAGCAGCCGAGACCTTTAAGGGTTTATTCGATTATCCAAATTGGAGATTAGTTGATCCTTTAACACTTGAAGTAGAACTTCGAGAATCCCAATCCCTTAGCGATTTGATCCTACAATTAGACAAGAGTGGGATTACCGTCCTGAGTATGCGAAATAAAGTTAATCGACTTGAAGAGCTATTTATCACACTGACAACCAAAACGGGAGATCTGAAATGGGCTACCGGTACTGGATAGCCTACTGGACGATCACCCGCCGTGAGGTGCTCCGATTCAGCAGAATCTGGGTCCAGACCATTGTCCCTCCTATCGTTATGGTTGCACTTTATTTCGTTATTTTCGGAAATTTGATTGGCCAGAAAATCGGCGAAATGGATGGCATGAATTATATTGATTTCATCATGCCAGGGTTAGTCATGATGTCGATTATCACCAATTCATATTCGAATGTGGTGTCATCATTTTATGGATCGAAATACTCGCGTCATATCGAAGAAATGCAAATCGCACCTATTCCGAATGTAATCATCCTTCTGGGATATATAACCGGTGGCGTCGTACGGGGGCTGTCAGTCGGTATTGCGGTCACTTTTGTATCGATGGTTTTTACCGAATTCAGTGTGCACAGCCCCATGGTAATACTGATTATTGCACTATTAACCTCGATTCTTTTTTCACTGGCAGGTTTAATAAACGGAGTCTTCGCCAATAGCTTCGACCACGTTTCTATCGTGCCAACTTTCGTATTAACACCGCTGACCTATCTGGGCGGGATATTTTATTCAATAAAAATGTTGCCTGAAATATGGCAACAGATATCACTGGCAAATCCTATCCTCTATATGGTGAATAGTTTTCGATACGGATTTCGAGGCGTAAGCGATATTGATCTGAATGTCGCTATCCTGGTGATTCTGGGTTTCATTGCCCTGCTATTTACAGTCAGTCTGATTTTACTCGACAAAGGTACCGGTGTCAGACAGTGACCAGCTACTTTGATATCGGTGCAAATTTAACCCATAAAAGCCTTCTACCCGATATTGAAAACGTACTCGCGCGATCAACTGAAGCAAACGTCAGGTCGATAGTCGTTACCGGGACAACTTTGCAAGAAAGTCACAACGCCCTGGAATTGTGCAGACAATTCCCCCATCAATTGTGGTGCACCGCTGGCATACATCCTCACCATGCCGATGAATGGAATAGCCATGCTGCCAGGGTCCTCGAAGTCCTCGCACAATCGCCTCAGGTGCGTGCGATTGGCGAAACCGGACTTGACTTTAACCGTGATTTTTCGCCCAGAGAATGCCAAATTACCGCTTTCGAAGGTCAACTAGGATTGGCAACACAAACAGGACTTCCCGTATTTTCACATCAACGTGATGCTCATGACGTCTTCCTGAGTAACTTAAAAGAGCATCGATCAGATCTGAATGCGGTTGTTGTACATTGCTTCACTGATAATGAATCAGCCCTTCGAGATTACCTTGATATGGATTGTTACATTGGCATAACAGGTTGGCTATGCGACGAACGTCGTGGGCTCGAATTACAGAGGATTGTTCGCTATATTCCTGAGAACCGAATCATGGTCGAAACGGACGCGCCATACCTGTTACCACGAAACATGCCAAATCCAACCAAAAAAAGAATCAATGAGCCCTGTAACTTACCGCATATCCTGAAAACTCTCGCGGATTGCCGTGAAAGCGACGTATCCAGCTTAGCGCAAAGCTGTTACGCGAACAGCCTTCGATTCTTCGGCATCAAACAGCCGTGATATAATAAATCAGTCATATTCCCTTCAATACCGCGATTTTTATGTCAAATATTTGACAAAATTATTTGCAACTATATCTGCCAAAATCAATAATTTGAGGCTACACTCAATGTCAGTTTCACATTAATCTAATGGTACCGAAGGTCAGTCAGGATTAGTGTAAGACCTACCTTTTGTCGAACATAAAATGGAATCAAATATGATTTACATGCCTGTACCCCTCAATCAAATCAACGCCTGAGTCCGATCATAAGCAAAACCAAAATGAACGATCAGGTAAAACTTAACTTCTTTGCATCAACGCCCGAGCCTTGCGGCTATCTGGAAAATCGAAAAGCGATCAGTGCATTCGCCAATCCCCATATCGATATGAACATGGATATTTACGACGACCTCATACAGCATGGCTTCCGACGTTCGGGCAGTCACGTCTACAGGCCGCACTGTCCAAGTTGTCAGGAATGTATATCAGTCAGGGTATTGGTTAAAAAGTATAATTATTCCAGAAACGAAAAAAGATATTTTCGCCTGAATCGAGACCTCGAAGTAAAAACGGTGGGGAGTCGATTCAAAGCTGAACATTTTGATTTGTATCGACGCTATGTTAATGCTCGACATAGTGAAGGTAGCATGGCAAATCCTACAAAGGCAGACTATCACCGATTTCTGATCTCCGAGTGGACTGAGACCATTTTTCTGGAATTCAGACTCAATAAGGTCCTAATCGCCGTTGCCGTAACTGATGTACTTAATTCGAGTCTCTCTCCTGTCTACACCTTTTTTGACCCCGATTACAACAGTCGTAGTCTTGGACATTATGCAATATTAAAACAAATCGAAGAAGCCCAAAGCCGAGAACATGATTACGTTTATCTTGGTTACTGGATTAAAGACTGCCAGAAAATGAGCTACAAACGTCGATATCGCCCGATGGAAGCCTTCATACATGATCAGTGGGTTACCCTCTAAAACGTTTCAGCACCTCATCCTGCAATACAGAATTAGCTGATGCCATCACGGAAACCGTGTCCAGCGTAATCGGGTCGCCATCCAGATCACTGAAGCACCCTCCTGCTTCTTCTACGATTAGACTCAGTGCTGCAATATCGAGAATATTGACATCAGACTCAATTATTAAGTCGATCTTACCGCTGGCTAACAAGTGATAGTGGTAAAAATCGCCATATCCTCGAGTTCGATTAACCCGCGTCATAATTTCCGCCAGTGTGCCCCATGCATGAGAATCACTTGCCAGACTGGCAATGTTACCGGTTGAAAGGCTTGCGGCTTCCAATTCAGTAATTTTACTCACATATAATCTTTCACCATTTAAAAAAGCGCCGTTCCCTCGGCTTGCCCAGGCCAGCTCATTAAACATTAAACCATTCGAGACCCCGGTGATAATCTGCCCTTTATACATCAACGCAATTTGGGTTGAAAAAAACGGGTATTCCCTGACAAAACTTTTAGTACCATCAATCGGATCAATCAACCAGAGATAATCCGCATGCGAATTAGTTTTACCCGTTTCTTCGCCGTAAAAGCCGTGTTCGGGAAAGGCACCTAAAATGATGTCCCGGATCGTTTTTTCGGTTTCAATATCAGCGATCGTAACCGGTGATTGATCAGCCTTGAGTTCGATCTCAAAATCGGCTTTGTAATATCGACGAATGACTGCCTCAGCGGCTTTGGCGGCCTCGAGCGCGACGGATAAAAACGAAGTTTCAAGCAAAATTATTTCCTCAAAAGTTAAGAATTACGATAGCTATAAATTTTTAATCGCCGACCAGTCAAAAGATTCTCCCGGATCAGTTTTCCGACCTGGAGCAATATCACTGTGACCGCATAAATCATCCCGGCCAATCGTGGGAAATCGATTTCGGATAGCCGCTATTAAAGACGATAATTGCGTATATTGACAAGGGGCATATAGATCAGTGTCGGTTCCTTCCAGCTCGATTCCAACCGAAAAATTATTACAGGTCTCCTGTCCCTTCCAATTGGAGACTCCAGCATGCCAGGCTCGGTTCAGAAAAGAAACGAACTGAATAATCTGTCCGCTGCGTTCAATTAAACAATGCGCTGATACACGAAGATCACTAATCGACTCGAAGAATCCATGGGTGGCTGGATCGAGTTCATTGCAAAAAAAAGTTTCGATATTGCCGCCGCCATATTCACCAGGTGGTAAACTAATACCATGTATGACAATGAGGCTAACTACCGCATTGTCCGGTCGGGCATCATAATTCGGTGATGGAATAACCTCAACTGATTGAAGCCACCCCTTGTTATCAATGATTAAAGCTGTCATTAAATCAGGTCGATTGCCATCAGGTCGATTGGATAGGAAAGACGGTTAAACGACAATAAATTATTAACCATGAACCTGCAAGACATGAATCAACCGCAACAGGATGCGGTAACCTGTACAGATCGACCCTGCCTGGTGCTAGCAGGTGCCGGCAGCGGCAAAACCCGAGTCATAACTCGTAAAATAAGTTATCTAATTGAGGTCGCTCAATTTAAACCCGAGCATGTCCGCGCACTCACTTTTACCAACAAAGCTGCCCGGGAAATGAAACAACGGCTGGCCAGTGCAAAAACTGGCAAGGGCAAGAAAGGCCCTGTTATATCAACCTTCCACACCCTCGGTTTGAACATACTACAACAGGAGTTTTATACCCTCGGTCTGCGTCGGGGATTCAGCATTATGGATGCAAAAGATGTCGAATCCTGCCTTACTGAACTGACTCACAGAGAGGAATTCGATAACAGCTTTGTAAAAAATACGCTCTATCAAATTAGTCGCTGGAAAAATGATTTCATTGGTGCAGTGGCCGCCAGTAAATTAGCCGAAGACGATCTACAACTTCAACAAGCCAGAATTTACGATCTCTACCAACAACATTTAAAAACCTGTAATGCAGTTGATTTCGACGACCTCATTATGTTGCCCGTCAACCTACTTCGCAACGAAGAGTCGATTCTTTCCAAGTGGCAGGGGAAAATCAGATATCTTTTGGTCGACGAATACCAGGATACCAATACCAGTCAGTATGAAATGATCCATTTGATTTCCGGCCTACGTCAAAACCTGACGGTCGTCGGTGATGATGACCAGTCAATCTATGCCTGGCGTGGCGCTCGACCTGAAAACATTAACCGTTTGCACCTGGATTTCCCTCAGCTGAAAGTCATAAAGCTTGAGCAGAATTATCGATCATCCGGACGAATTTTAAATGCAGCCAACCAGCTCATTTCAAACAATGAACACTTATTCGATAAAAAACTCTGGACCGCGGCACCACCCGGCGACTATATCCGAATTATGCCCTGTAAAAATGCCGATGACGAAGCGAGTAGAATCGCCACCGACATCATGACCCAGAGATTACAAAATAATCGACCCTTTCGCGATTTTGCCATTCTTTATCGGAGTAATTTCCAGTCAAGAATTTATGAAAAGGCATTACGGGATCATTCCATCCCCTACCAAATAACGGGGTCCACTGCATTTTTTGAGCGTCGAGAAATCAAAGACATCATGGCTTATTTACGTCTGGTGACTAATCCTGATGACGATCAAGCATTACTCAGAATCATTAATTTACCCCGTCGCGAGATTGGTACAGGTACGATTCAAACCATCGCTACCTATGCAGCGAAACGACATAATAGCCTCGGCGCCATTCTTTCCGAAATGGGGCTCGGCGAACAATTAACGGCACGCGCGAGAGCCAGAGTTAATGGTTTTGCTGATCTCATCGAACAATTACGCCATCAGGCAAACCAGGTTGACGCGATGGTTTTCATTAAACATTTAATCGCAACAATTGATTATCCCGCCTGGTTGGCAGAAACATCCGGTTCACAGAAACAGGCCGATGTCGCGCTAGAAAACATTGAAGAGCTGGTTAGCTGGATTGGCAACCTTCAGAAAAACGCTGAAGATAAATCAATTCAAAACATTGTTACTCGCCTGGCCTTAATGTCAATATTGCAAAACAACGAAGATCAAAAAGAACAGGATGCGGTGCAATTAATGACATTACATGCCGCTAAAGGTCTTGAATTTCCAGATGTTTATCTTTCTGGTTTCGAAGAAGACAGCTTACCGCATCATCAGTCCCAGGACCCACAAAGCCTCGAAGAAGAACGCCGTCTGGCCTATGTTGGTATTACTCGGGCCGAAGTTAATTTAACGATTAGCTATGCGAAGCTTCGACAGAAATTCGGTGAAACCCAGCATTGTGAACCCAGTCGTTTTCTGCTGGAATTACCCGAAGCTGACATCGAGGGCGCTGAACATACCGCCAGCAAATTATCAGCAGAAGAAAAACACGAAAAAGGGCTGAATACATTTGCCAACCTGCAAGCAATGCTATCAACCAGCAAAGGATAATTTGATGACTGACAAACCCACTCGAAAAATCCAGACACTTGATCAACTCGAACAGTTTTATGGCCCGGTATCCGATCGATCAATCTGGAAAGAAATTGACTTTATCAATTGTCATTATCAAAAGTTCATCGAAGCATCACCTTTTTTGATTCTCGCCAGTCACGGCCCAAAAGGCGTTGATGTTTCACCTCGTGGAGACCCGGCTGGTTTTGTTCGAGTTGTTGACGGGAAGACAATTCTCCTGCCCGATCGGCGCGGTAATAATCGGCTTGATAGCATTCGAAACATCATTCAAAACCCATCGGTCGGAATTATTTTTTTAATACCAAATGTCGCTGAAACTATTCGCGTTAGCGGGCAGGCTGAAATCATCGTCGAGCCTGCTCTGCTCGAATCTTTTTCGATCAAAAACAAACCCGCCACCAGTATCATTTCTGTTACGATTGAGAAAGCCTACTATCAATGTCAGAAAGCCATAGCGCGATCAGGCCTGTGGGATCCATCAAAGCATATAGATCGAAAACAACTTCCCAGCGCAGGCGATATGGCTCAGCACTTCTCTGACCTGCAGGGCGTGGATTTTGATGGCGCCGAATATGATCGGAATTATGAAAATCATATGAAAAACACTATCTATTAATGACTATCGCTTCGATTCTTTAAGCGTAATTACTGCGGATTATTTAAAACATGCAACAAAGCGTTATCGACAATAAAAACAAAGCTGAATACTATTTCGAAGAAGGCTGCTTTATCACTGAATTATCCAATTCTGATCAGGATGAAGCGGTTTCGATAGCGCGCGCTCGAGTTGAGCCGGGTAAAGTAACCGTTTGGCATGCCCTTAAAGAAACAACCGAACGTTACGTCATACTGTCAGGTAGCGGCGAGGTTGGAATAGGAGTACAAACCACGACCGTCACGGTTGCTGATGTCGTCATCATTCCACCGGATACAGCGCAGAGAATAGCCTGCACCAGTCAATCAGATCTAATATTTCTGGCGATTTGTACACCGCCTTTCAGCCCCGATAATTATATCAACTTGGAAGGTTAATTAGAGAGCCCTAGAGTATTTATTCGCTAATCCTGCCTATTTGGCCTATAGGAGCGAGGTTTAACTTCCGACTATAATAATGACCAGATCATTAATTGATTATCCACCTTATGCCTTACTATATTTACAAAACCCAAAATTCTGCTGGAAATGTTTTCAGGAAATTAACAAAACTTGAACAACATGAAATATTTCGTGAGGCAAAGACTCGAGTTCGAGTCTTAAGGGCACATGCTGAATCCAAAAACTTCGAATTTAAAATTATTTTTGCCGAATCAGAATTAGAGGCCGAAGAAATGCTACAGGAAAAACGCGAGACTCCAGTGTTAATGGAATGGGAAAAATAACAACGTCAGTGAACCCGCTAAAGATTCAGTGGTTAGTTAACTTTTCGCAACCCCTCAGATTTAACCTGATGCTCGATACCTGCCAAATTATTCATCGGATCAGGATTACCTAGATAATAGCCCTGAGCATAATCGACGCCAATCAATGTCAATCTATCCACGATCGCTTCGCTGTCTGCGCATTCTGCAATCGTTTTCATTCCCAGCAAATGTGACATGCTGTTAATGGCAACTATCATCTCGTAATCAATATCATCATCACACATATCCTTCACAAGACTTCCATCTATTTTGATAAATTCAATTGCCAGGTCTTTTAAATAATTGAAACTCGTCAATCCACTGCCAAAATCATCAATCGCGAAGTGACAGCCAAAATCAACCAACTGTTCAATTAATTGACCCGCCAGTCCCAGATTATTAATGAGCGTCATTTCGCTTAACTCAAAACAAACCTGACCCGGCTCAACATTCGATTGATTGAATTGAGATTCGACAAAATTTGAAAAACCGTCATCCAGTACAGAAGCTGAAGTCAGGTTAACGCTTAGGGTTAGTCCGGGGTTTTTCAAAAACAAATTCGAGTAGTCATTTATAACTTGAGTTAATACCCAACGATCGATTCGGGTACTCAGCCCAAATCGCGAAGCCGAAGGTAAAAAACTGCCTGGTAGTAATAATTGTTTGCTTTCATTACGCAGTCGAAGTAGCACTTCAGCATGTGTTTGATTGCCTGCCTGCTCCGGATCTAACGGAATGATCGGCTGGTACATTAACTCAAATCGCTCATCTTCGAGCACTGACTCTAACTCTCCCTTCGAGAGTTTGTCACGAGGTTGCAGTTTATCCGGACCCTCCAGTTCACCTCGATAGGTATAGGCACGAGAACGCCCTAAATCTTTAGCCGCATAACAGGCATGATCAGCGTGTTTTAACACGGTTGAAGTGTTAAGTGATTTAGCATCAATAACAACAATACCGATGCTAACACTTATCTGGTAAGTTTTACTTTCCCAGAAAAACCGATAGTCGCTAACAGTTTCAATCAGTATTTCGGCGACCTTTTGTGCTTTACTAATAGGACAATTGCTTAACAAAGCACAAAACTCGTCACCGCCCATACGCCCTAATGTGTCACGCGTTCGTAATTGAGTGCTTAACAATGAAGATAACTGAATCAATAATTCGTCTCCTGCGAGGTGCCCAGCTGAATCATTGACCGGCTTGAATTGATCGAGGTCAAGAAACAACAAAGCATGATGGCTATCATACTCATGAGCACTGCTAACGGTATTTTCTAACCTTCTCTCAAACTCCGCCCGGTTAACCAAACCCGTCAACGGGTCATGAGTTGCCTGATGAAACATGATTTTCTCGAACTCGCGAGAATCCGTAACATCCTTAAAAACTAAAACAACACCGTTTATTTCCTCATACTGATCGAATATAGGAGCCGCAGTTCCCTGTATCGAAAATTGTTCCCCATTTTTCGATATCAACACGTTATCAGCTCTGGGAGAAATAACCCTACGTTCAGCCAGACATCTTATCGCAGGGTCTGGAATAACTTCACCGCTGTGTTCGTGTTCAAAGTGTAATACCGTTTCAACTGACAAACCCAACGCCTGAGACGCTTTCCAGCCGCTCAGGCGCTCAGCTACAGGATTCATAAAATTAATCACGCCTTTTTCGTCGGTGGTCATAACGGCGTCACCGATCGACATTAGCGTCATTAAGGCCCGGTTTTTATTTTCTCGAGTTATTTTTCGTGCGGCCATTTGTTCAAGCTCAGAAGCCACTCTGGCCGAGAGTAATTTAATTATTTCAATCTCTTCAGATGACGGAACAAAAGCCCGACTTGAAAGTCCAATTAAGACTCCCGCCGGATGTCCTGAAGAGCTTTCAACTTTGATCACAAAACTACCCATGACAGGTCCGAAGCCCTGAGGAACCTCGGCATCATTAAATAATTCAAAACCTGAACGTTCCGAATGCCGAAACTGCGAATCTTCGAAGCCAAAGTTTGCCGATAGCTTAAAAGTGAATCCTTGCTGGTAATCCCCGCCCGACCACGATCTCAGACAACGGTATTGCTTTTGCGAGCCCGATTTAAATTCTGCAATAATAATGGAATCAAAACTCAGATATCGAGCCATCTCCCTGACAAGGGCATAAATAAATGGCTCTGCAGCTGTTCCCGCTGTTGCAGCAATAAGTGCCCGAAGCTTGTCACTAGAAGGGATAAGGTTGGCGGCAGATAATTTTCTGGCAACCCAGAACCAAATTATGGCAGCAGATGCGATCCCTGCAATCAGCGCAATCACGATATTTTCTAACATTTACTGTAAAACTTTGCTCGGATTTGAAATAAGTATAGGACAAATTTAATAGCATTCCAGTTTTCGGGGGCATCTGCTTTAAACTTTCAAAAAGTACTCAGGCGTTTGCTATTAGCGTTGATTAAATACTTGCATCAAGATTTACCTTTGCCTACTCTGTTCCCACTTTATTCAATTAATATAATCATCATGAGCGATAAAAAGAAACAACCGCAAAAACCCAATACACGCCAGTTTTCCTCACAGGTTGTCGATGGTATAGAGCGGGCACCCAGTCGATCAATGTTACGCGCGGTCGGATTTGATGATAGCGACTTCAAAAAGCCTCAAATCGGAATCGCATCCACCTGGAGCATGGTGACTCCCTGTAACATGCATATTGACCAGTTGGCGTTAAAAGCAGCAGAAGGCGTCAAAGCGGCCAAAGCAAAAGCCGTGATTTTTAACACCATTACGATTTCGGACGGTATCTCGATGGGTACCGAAGGAATGAAATATTCGTTGGTATCTCGTGAAATCATTGCAGACTCAATTGAAGCCGTAACGGCCTGTCAGGGCTTTGATGCATTAATCACGATAGGCGGTTGTGACAAAAATATGCCCGCCTGCCTGATGGGTATGGCGAGATTGAATCGACCTTCGGTGTTTGTCTACGGTGGCACCATTATGCCTGGTTGCCATAAAGGTAAAAGCGCCGATATCGTCACCGTGTTTGAGGCTGTCGGCGCTGAAGCTAATAACAAAATCACCAAAAAAGAAGTCAAAGAGATCGAGTGTGCCGCTATCCCCGGTCCGGGTTCCTGTGGAGGAATGTATACCGCAAACACCATGGCATCTGCGATTGAAGCAATGGGAATGAGTCTACCTAACAGCTCGGCTCAGGCGGCAATCTCAAACGATAAAACGCAGGACTGTATCGAAGCAGGAAAAGCCGTAATGCGATTGTTAAAAACCAATATCAGACCCAGTGATATCATGACCAAAAAGGCTTTCGAAAATGCGATCACCATCGTCATTGCATTGGGTGGTTCTACCAATGCCGTATTACATTTGTTAGCAATGGCTTCGGCGATCAACGTAAAACTAAAACTCGATGATTTCACAAGAATTGGCAAGCGAGTCCCGGTTCTGGCAGATCTGCGCCCTAGCGGTAAAGCCATGATGTCCGAACTGATTGAAATTGGGGGCATTCAACCCTTAATGAAAATGCTGCTCGATGCCGGACTGTTACACGGAGATTGTTTAACTGTGACAGGCAAAACACTGGCCCAGAATCTGGCCCGGGTAAAACCCTATCCGAAGAGTCAGAGCATCGTTCACGCATTGAATGATCCCATTAAGAAAGATAGCCACCTGGTCATTTTACGCGGCAATCTGGCACCGGAAGGTTCGGTCGCCAAAATTTCAGGCAAGGAAGGCCTTAGCTTCACGGGTAAAGCTCGGGTTTTTGGCTCTGAGGAACTGTCAATGAAAGCCATTCTCGATGGTACGGTTAAGAAAGGCGACGTCATCGTGGTTCGATATGAAGGACCCATCGGCGGGCCGGGAATGCGCGAAATGCTGTCCCCGACTTCAGCTATTATGGGTAAAGGTCTCGGCAACGATGTTGCGTTTATAACCGATGGCCGGTTTTCAGGTGGTTCGCATGGATTTGTGGTCGGTCATGTCACACCAGAAGCGGCCGTTGGTGGACCCATTGGAATGATTAAAACCGGTGATAAAATTACTATCGATGCAGAAAAACGTGAAGTCAATGTCGATATTAGCGATGCTGAAATGAAAAAGCGTAAAGCCGCCTGGAAAGCACCAAAAGCCCGCTATAAACGTGGAGTCCTGGCGAAATATGCGCGACTGGTCAGTTCCGCATCACTGGGCGCTGTCACCGACGTTATCGACCCGGAATAAATCGCTATGAATACTCAACTGCCCGATACGCGCAAAATGATCGCCGACTTGATCGCCGTACCATCGGTCAGTTGCAGTAACCCCAGTCTTGATATGAGTAATCGGGGTGTCATCGATCTTGTCGCTGAATGGATCGAACCACTCGGCATGAAAATCGAAATACAACCGATAGACGATCGGAAATTTAATTTAATTGCGAGTTCAGGCTCAGGCAGTGATGGACTCGTGCTATCTGGACATACCGATACCGTTCCCTGCGACCCGGCTTTATGGCAAACCGATCCATTTGAAGTCTCCGAGAGAGATAATCGGCTTTATGGTCTCGGTAGCTGCGATATGAAAAGCTTTCTGGCACTGGCCATTCAAGCCGCGTCGACCTTCGATCTTCAAAAATTGAAACGGCCACTCACCATCGTGGCCACCGCTGATGAAGAATCGACTATGTCGGGCGCGCGATTAATTGCCGATAACGGCAGGAAACTCGGGCGATATTGTGTCATTGGAGAACCAACCGATTTAACGCCTATCCACAAGCATAAAGGTGTCTTGTCGATGGCGATTGAGTTTACCGGTCAGTCCGGTCATGCCAGCGATCCGTCGCTGGGTAATAATGCGTTGGAAGCGATGCATGAATTTATGGCCGTCCTTCTTACCTACCGCAGCAAGATCCAGCAACAATATCAGGATCCCGCTTTCAAAATACCGACGCCAACGCTCAATCTGGGTCATATTCATGGTGGTGATAATTCAAACCGAATATGTGGTAGCTGCCAATTGCTGATTGATATTCGTTATCTGCCTGCTATGTCTATGGTTCAACTAAAAAACGATATAGACGAATTGGCTCAGGAATTGGCTGACCGGCGTAACATTCATTATCAGTACCGACTCCTGGGCGAAGGATTACCTGCAATGGAAACCTCAGAAGCCAGTGCAATAGCTGAATACCTTACCAACATTACCGGTAAAAAATCAGCCTCGGTCGCTTTTGGTACCGAAGGACCCTATTTCAATTCAATGAACACCGAGACCATCATCATGGGACCAGGCTCAATTAATCAAGCACACCAACCAGACGAATTTCTACCCATCGAACAAATCGATCCTACGATTACGATGCTGAAACTATTAATAAACCGGTTCTGCATTGCCGCGTGAACATAGTTGCAGATGATAGAATCCCACTGGCAAAAGAAGCCTTTGCAGCACTCGGTAAAATTCGCTTACTTCCAGGGAGAGAAATAGGTCAATCTGATCTTGAAAACTGCGACTGTCTTATCGTTCGAACGGTCACCCGGGTCGACGAAGATCTACTCAAAAATTCACCCGTAAAATTTGTTGGTACAGCAACCATAGGCATGGATCATATTGATCAGGCTTATCTAAAAAAAGAAAAAATCGGATTCAGCAATGCGGCAGGCTGTAATGCAGAAGCCGCTTCTGAATATGTAATAAGCGGTCTATTCGCCATTGCACAAAAAAAATCGATAAACCTCTTTAATAAAAAAATCGGAATTGTCGGATATGGTAACGTTGGAAAACGCCTGGCCGATAAACTCCGTGCGCTTGGAATTAACTACGTCATAAATGATCCACCAAGACAACAGGCGGGCCTTCTTGATGAACACTCTGTTGATCTGGATACACTAATCGAATCGGTTGATGTTATCAGCCTGCATGTCCCACTGACCCGATCAGGGCAACATTCAACCTTTCATTTATTCGACGCGAAAAACCTGGCGAAACTAAGACCTAATACAATTTTCATCAATGCGGCACGGGGAGAGATCGTCAATAACGCGGCTCTCGAAGCATTATTAACAACGCGTGAGGATTTATCAGTTTTCCTCGATACCTGGGAAAACGAGCCACTCATATCTGAAAGTTTGCTCCAAATGGTTACCCTTGGAACCCCACATATCGCAGGTTACAGCGTTGAAGGTCGGTTGCGGGGCACTCAAATGATGCTCGATGCAGTCGCAGCACATTTCGATCTCCAACCCGATTGGAATATGGAAAATAACCTACCCAAAAATCAAATCATTCAGAGTGATTTATCTGAACAGAATGAATTCTATTGGCACTCGATGTTCAAACTCCATTTTGATATCTGGCGCGACCACAAGGCCCTTCAGGCCTATTCACAACAGCCAAAGGAATCCCGCGCACGGTACTTCGACAGTTTACGGCGAAACTATCCTGACAGAATCGAATATGACAACACAGACATTTTCGGAATTTCACAAAAAAAAGCAGCCTCGATTGCTCGTCAGCTGCTTTTTAACTTAAACGATTAAGGAACGAGTTCCGGGAATTATTGGTAAAACACCGTTGTAAAACTACCCGGATCGACAAAGGGAATATTCGCACCAAATCCTGAATACACCGAAGCGAATACCAGGTCATCGGTAATATCGTTTGAGGTATAAGATGTAGGGTCGGTGTTATCCGCTGCATTTTGATCGGTACCAATACCGCCCGTTGTCGCATACGACAAAATGTCGTTATTACCGATCCATAGTGAAAAGAATGTGGTTGCCTGACTTAGCGCATCGGTAATCACAGTAGTCCTACCGGAACTTGCAAAACGTACAAAAAATGGATTTGCAGTACCACCCGGCACACCAGCTGCATCCCCGTAAGCAGGTAAACCCAGATGAAAAGATTTTGAACCAGGAACACCCATGTTATTAAAGGCGCCTGTCAGTGGTACACCAATCTCAGTTGATTGTATTGGATCGATCGTGCCAGGAGATGGTCCGGTCGCAGTAGGCACTAGAACCAAACGATCAGCAACCGGTAGTGGGTTACTTGAAAGCGTTAAACTGCCCGTGGCGCCAGCTGGCATCAAAGGTTGCATGAAAGTCCCTCCTCCAACATCAGAAAACTGACGTGCTAAAATTGCAGGATACGAATCGAGTTGTCCGTCAAGATAAAGCGCACTATCGGCATAACCCGCTGTCAGTGAATCTCCAATAGCGACGTATTTAGAAAAATCAGCACTACCGGCTGAATAATCATCAGAGTCTCCTACTTCATTTGCAAACTCAGGATCACAGGCACTCGTCAACAGAACCAGAACCGAAAGACCAATTAATTTTTATATTGTATATTTCATGGAATCTTACCCGTCTAATATTGGTAGCTGAGGCCCAGGCCCAGGGACGTCGCCGTAGATTTATAGGTTCCTTCAAAAGGAACTGTGGTGCCGCTTTCCTGATAAAAATCGTAGGAATTCGTTACAGCGCCAAATTTAAGTAATAAAAAGGAAATATCCACTGCCATATTTTTACTGACCTGATAAGTCGCGCCAGCGGTATAGCCTATTGAATCATTACGCGGTGTTTCTGGTGCAAAATATCCATCCTGAACAGGGGACTCGTCGATATAAAGGCCGCCTCGCACTGTCCACTTTTCATTCAATAAGTGCTGAACACCTAGTCGATATATACTTGAGTCTTTATAGTTTCGGGCGTTAACCGACGTTCCGGCAGCATTATCGAACTCAATGACCAGTTCTTCATATTCGTTCCAGTAGGTCCGGTTAATATCAAACGCTATCAGCGTTTGATCACTCAAATTGTAAGCCAGCCCAATGGTAAGCTCGGCGGGAAGCAACAAATCGGCGTCAAACTTTGTATCGGGAAATAACGTTTGTAAGGCTGTTGGAACATTTTGAAAATCGGCATTTTCGTTACTCGCTTCAAGATCGACCTGAGACCGATAACTAACACCGATACTCAAATCGTCACTGGGTTGGGTTTGAAACCCCAGATTATATCCCCAGGCAGCAACATTTGAAGCTTCGATGGTTACATTGGCACGATCACCATTTCCATCGGCTAATGAGGTGCTTAGATTACGATTAAATTCAACCGCGCCAATCACATAATTAGGTCCAAAACCAATGCTCGTCGTATCACTGATTTTATAAGCAATGGTTGGTTGTAAATAAATGGCCTGTAATTCAATGTAGTTAACCAGATGAGAACCCTGCCAGTCGGTCGGCCACTCTACTTTGTTACCAAATGGGGTATATACGCCGAAGCCCCAGGACAGTTCATTATTTAAGTGTTGCGCAAAATATCCATTGAGCGGCGTTCCAAGCGGGTTATCGGTTTCCGCTTCCGCATTCGTATCAGAGTTTTGGTAGATCGTACTACCCGTTAATAAGGTGAGCCCTCCGACAACATCCGTTTCAGACTCTATCCCGGTTATGCCAGCCGGGTTAAAAAAAATGGCTTCAGCACTTTCGCTAAGCGCTACACCTGTGTGTCCCATTGCGAGTGCCTTCTGCCCTTGCAATGAAACTCTATATCCTCCAGCAAACGCAGCAGTTGCCATGCAACTGCCGAGAACAACAATCATTAGTTTTTTCATTTTAGTATTATCATAATGTCATCGAGGTAGATCGAATATTGAGACGGAATTAAAAATATCGATTAAGCTTTGGCCAACAAACCTGAGGGCAGCCCAATGAACTTAGCTAAATATTGATTTTTACCCCCAACAGTAGAATCAATCACTCCCCCGGTTAATGGTCAGTTGAATCCTAAACTACTTAAACTTACAAACTACAGATAAAACGATCGTCTCATTACATTGATAATATCGATTTCTAAACCCACTTATTGTTATTATAAACCTCACATAGACACCAATGCGATTAAGACCTCCCTGATTACGTAGCAGGTGTCGAAATCACACTGATTAGCTTTTCGTCGTTAGGAACATGAGTTCAGTTCCGACAAACGTCAAATGAATAACCAGATTATTAGTCTCAAAATAATACTCTCATATATTGCATGGTCAATTGTCTGATGCCAAAACTACCCGAAATAACCTATGTTTCAGAAAGTAAAATTCATGGCAAGGGTCTTTTTGCTCAACAGACAATCAAAAAAGGAACCCTATTAGGATACCTTGAGGGTCAACCTACCACTATCGATGGTTCTTACGTATTGTGGCTTAATGACAAAGAAGGATTTGAAGTCAGCTGTAATTTAAAATTCATCAACCATTCCGACCACCCAAATGCCTGTTATTACGATGACCTGTCAGTGGTAGCCATTCGTGCAATAAAGATTGGGGACGAGATCACTCATAACTATGAAAGCTCTGAATGGTAAACAAAGTTAATTTAAATAATTGTAGCCTTACTGCTGTCGTATCGTCTACATGCTATAATTCATCGTAGTGCCTACTCGAAAATCTTTGACTATGACTACTAATTCAGCCCAAGCAAAATTCAACATGATTGCCCAGCAAATTCGTCCCTGGGAAGTTCTGGATGATCACGTTCTCGAAGTCATCGATTCGATAGACAGAGTTAATTTTGTCAACGAGATACACAAAGGTCTCGCATACGCTGATTGCCAAATTCCCGTATGCGAAAGTTCGTCTATGCTGCCCCCCATCATCGAAGGGCGTATGCTTCAGGCCTTAACCATTGCAAAGAGCGATGAGGCTCTCCAAATAGGTACAGGCAGCGGATTTGTCACTGCCTGTCTTGCTACGCTTGCGAAAAAAGTCGATAGCATCGATTGCAATCCAATCGCCACCGAGATTGCACAAAAAAATATTGATCGGTATGGTTTTAAAAACGTACAGATCATGACCTGTACAAAAGGCCTTCATTCCCCGGAGCAGGATTATGATGTTATTGCGGTTACTGGAGCAGTCGCAAAGATTCCTGATACCTATAAACATGCACTCAAAATTGGTGGCCGCTTATTTTTAGTAGTGGGTAAATTGCCGATCATGCAGGCACTTTTGATCACTCGAATTGGAGCATCAGAATGGCAAACCGAATCACTATTCGAAACCGTAATTCCGCCGCTGAGTCAGTAATCAATATTCCCCGGTTGAAAATTCACAATGCGTAGAATTAATGTTTCAGAGTTGGCTGAATTAGTGAAATCCGACATTCCCGAATTGCTCGATGTGCGTGAACCCTGGGAATTCGACATTTGTCAGATTGAGGGCAGTATCAACCTTCCTATGGGACAAATTCCTGGCGGTATCGAGCAAATTGATCGTTCGAAGGAAACCGTTGTTATCTGCCATCACGGTGTCCGGAGTCTGCAGGTAATACAGTATCTCTCGCAGCAGGGGTTCACCAATTTAATCAACCTGGACGGTGGAATAGATGCCTGGGCCAGGCAGTTAGATATCAATATGGCCGTCTATTGAAATTCCGGTTTAAAAATATTCGCTCAGGAATTGTGTCCCTCGGATAGGACATATGATTCGATCAGACAATTGCCTATAATTCGCCCGTCAACCCGCTCTTTACAACGAGTAAACCCTGTGAACAAAATTTTTCTAATATTGGCTATTAGCCTCATTTCAACAAACAGTATCTCTCAAGACCTGATCAAGATTTACCAACTCGCACTAAAGCATGATGCCGAAATTCAAATTGCCGAATCAATCTACCAGGCAGCTCTGGAAGCAGTTCCGCTGGCAGGTTCAGTGAATCGTCCTCAGATTAACTTTTCAGCCCATCGGTCTTTTCGCGAGAGTGAATTATCTTCGACCGGCTCAAATACTAATAATAGTTACGGATATGGCCTGAGCTTGAGTCAAAATATTTACAACGCTGATAATTTTTCAAGTGTGGATGTCGCCGAAGCTAATTTAAAAACAGCAGAAGCCAATCTCGACGCCAGTCGACAGGCGTTGATCATTCGGGTTAGTGAGTCTTATTTTGAAATTCTTGCAGCTGAAGATTTTGTCGATTTTGCCATTGCCGAGCAAACTGCCATTACCCGCCAACTGGAGCAAGCTCAAAAAAGATACGAGGTTGGATTAATAGCCATCACCGATGTCAGGGAAGCTCAAGCCAGCTTCGACAGTGCTGTCGCACAATTGTTGCTTGCTGAAAATTTACTCGAAAACGCCTACCAGGCTCTGCAGGTCATCATCGTAGAATCAACCACCGAAGAATTGGCACGGCCCGATGATTCGCTGGTATTAGGCTTACCTGAACCAGCGGACAGTAATCATTGGGTTGAACTCGCAAAACAGTCTAATCCAGTGCTTCTGGCCGCAATTTCAAACCAGCAGGCTGCCGATCACGAACGTCGTCGTCAATCATCTAGCAGGCACCCGAGGGTTGATTTTCTGGCTAACTTCAACGACACAAACATTAATGATGAAGGCATTGGAAATTATGATCAGGAAGATCTTAGTTTTTCATTTCAAATGAATATTCCATTGTATAACGGTGGGAGACTATCAGCCTTACGACTGCAGGCTGAATCGAACTATCAATCAGCCCAGAATAACGTTTTATTACAGCGTCGACTGACTACCCAGCAAACTCGAATCGCTTATTTAGGTATCCTGTCGGGTATAAGCCAGGTGAAAGCTTTAAAGCAGGCATTAGCCTCGAGTACAACAGCGCTTGAAGCTACTGAAGCCGGGTTTGAGGTCGGTACTCGAACCTCAGTAGATGTACTGGTATCACTCCGGGGAACCTATGCTTCTCGTCGCGAATATGCCCAGGCAAGATATGACTATCTCGTCAACAGCCTGAAATTAAAACAGGCGGCTGGAGTCCTTAATGCAGATGACCTGCACGGCATCAATCGCTGGTTAAATTAATAAATGATATTCCTCGCCACTATCAGGCATGAGTAAACATAAATCGGAGATTTTCCGAGCTAAAAACTTCTGGCATCCCCGCTACTGGATTATGTGGGTAAGCATCGGGCTTTTAAGACTTGCCTCTTTGCTACCCTTCCCGGCAATTCTTACCGTTGCCCGAAACCTTGGTCAACTGCTGCGTCACCTTTCCCCGTCTCGTCAACACATAGTAGATACCAATCTGAAAAGGTGTTTCCCGGAGTTTGATGAAACAAAGCTCACTCAGATTAAAATTCAATGTTATGACAACATTGGTATCTCGCTAATGGAAATGGCTATGTGCTGGTGGTGGGAACCTGAGAAATTAAAGCCGATGGTAGAAATTCGAGGACAGCACCATATAGACAAAGTACTGGAATCTGGTCGCGGCGTTATATTGTTAACCGGACATTTTACAAGCCTCGAAATTGGTGCGCGTCTACTGGCATTATTTATGCCAGTTCAAGTCATGTACCGCGCGCAGAGAAATCGCCTGTTTGATTCCTATTTATTCACCCGCCGCAGTGGTTATTTTGTTAACACAGTTTCGCGAAAGAACACACGCCGACTCATCAAGGGCATAAAAACTGGAATACCGACGTGGTATGC